>NZ_JAIEZP010000001.1:1865454-2176363 GCF_019679475.1 Hyphomonas sediminis | reverse complement strand
GCGCACCCAGAGCCAGGAGAAGAAGGACGCGATCCGCCTGCTCGGCGCCGAGCTGATCGAAGTGGACGCGGTACCCTACGCCAACCCCAACAATTATGTGCGCTATTCCGGGCGGCTGGCCGAAGAGCTGGCAGCGAGCGAGGCCAATGGCGCGATCTGGGCAAACCAGTTCGACAACCAGGCAAACCGCCGGGCCCATTACGACACGACTGCGCGGGAAATCTGGGAGCAGACCGGCGGCAAGCTGGACGGGTTCATCTGCGCCGTCGGTTCGGGCGGCACGCTGGGCGGGATTTCGCTGGGCCTGAAGGAGCGCAACAGCAAGATCACCATCGGCCTGGCTGACCCCGGCGGCGCATCGCTGTTTTCGTATTACACGACGGGCGAACTGAAAGCCGAAGGCACCTCCATCACCGAAGGCATCGGACAGGGACGGATCACCGCCAACCTTGAAGGCATCGACGTGGACAAGGCCTACCGCATCAATGATGACGAAGCGCTGGGCTACCTGTTCGACCTTGTGGAGCAGGAAGGCCTTTGCCTTGGCGGCTCCAGCGGCGTGAACATCGCGGGCGCCGTGCGCCTCGCCAAGGAACTGGGGCCGGGGCACACCATCGTCACCATCCTTTGCGACTATGGAAACCGCTACCAGACCAAACTTTACAATCCGGAATTCCTGCGCTCGAAAGGCCTGCCTGTTCCGCCATGGATGGAGACCAAGTGATGAGCGACGCCGAAGATCCCCTCGTCAGCGCAGAATGGCTGCGGGAGAATATCACCGCGCCGGATGTGCGCGTGGTGGACGCGACCTGGTTTGTGCCCTGGATCAAGTCCGAGATCACGGCGCGCGAAGCGTGGAAGCGCGAACATATTCCGCGGTCTGTCTATTTCGACATTGATGACATTGCCGACACCGGCTCCCCTTATCCCCACATGATGCCGGACGCGGTGAAGTTTTCCGCCCGCGTACGCAAGCTGGGCATTGGCGATGGAAACCGCATGATCATCTATGACCGCAACAAGTTCGCTGCCAGTGCGCGCGCCTGGTGGATGCTGCGCGTGATGGGCCATAAGGATGTGAAAGTTCTCGATGGCGGCCTGCAGGCATGGATCGAAGCGGGCGGCGAAGTAGAAGACCTGCCGACACCGCCGAGCGAGCGCCACTTTACCCCGCGCGTGCGCAGCGACCTGCTGATGGATGCGCGCAGCCTTGAGCAGCTGGTGGGCACAGGCAAGACGCAGATCGTAGATGCCCGACCCGAAGACCGATATTTCGGGCGCGCGCCGGAACCGCGCGAGGGCCTGCCGACCGGGCATATTCCCGGCAGCGTAAATGTGCCGGGATCACAGCTTTACGACACTGGCGGAAAGATGAAGTCCGCAGAGGAGCTGAAGGCAATCCTGCCGGGCCGGGCGCAACCGACGGTGACGACCTGTGGATCGGGCGTGATGGCGTGCGTCGCGGCGCTGGCCTATGCGCGCCTTGGCAATTGGGATGTCGCCGTTTTTGACGGCTCGTGGACCGAATGGGCCTCAGATCCTGCCCGCCCGATTGTGCGGGGTGAGGTATGAGCGCGAAGGACGGCGCAGAGCCTGAAACCCGCCTTATCCATACGCGCAAGGACCGGCTGGGCCGGGTGACCGTGAACCCGCCGGTGGAGCGCGCCTCCACCGTTCTGTTCCGCACCGAAGAAGCGCTGTACGGCCCCAAGCCGACCTATGGCCGGATGGGCCTGACGGTTCACCGCGAACTTGAAGAAGGCTTCCGCGTGCTGGAAGGCGCCCGCTTTGCGCGCCTTGCCGGAAACGGCCTGCAGGCCTGCGCGCTGGCCATCGCGAGCGTTGTGGAAGCGGGCGACCATCTTCTGTTCACGGATAGCCTGTATGGCCCGACGGCGCGCTTCTGCGAGGAGCGCCTGAAGAAGATGGGCGTGGCCGCCGACCGGTTTGACCCGCGCATCGGCGCGGGGATCGAAGCCCTGTTCCGCGACAACACCGCGGCGATTGTCCTGGAATCCCCCGGCTCCCTCACCTTCGAAATTTCCGACCTGCCCGCAATTGCCGAAGTGGCCCACAAGCGCGGCATCCGCATCGTCTGCGACAACACATGGGGCGCCGGGCTGCACTACAAGCCGCTGGCGCTGGGCGCGGACATCACTGTGCAGGCGCTGACCAAATATGTGGTGGGCCACGCCGACGCCTTTGCCGGCGCCGCGGCCACAAATGATGGCGGGCTGGCAGTAAAACTTGCTGCGACCTCAGAAGATTGGGGCATTACGCTGGCGCCGGACGACGCCTATCTGGCGGTGCGCGGCCTGCGTACGCTAAAGACCCGCCTGAAAGCGCACGAAGCCGCGGGACTGGAAATCGCCCGCTGGCTGGAGACGCGACCGGAGGTGGCTGGCGTGATCCATCCGGCCCTGCCCTCCCACCCCGATCATGCGATCTGGAAGCGCGACTTCACCGGCTCCAACGGCCTGTTTTCCTTCGTGCTGAAGCCTTATTCGCAAGAGGCCCAGATTCGCTTCTTCGACGCGCTGACGCTGTTTGGCATGGGCTTTTCCTGGGGCGGCTTCGAAAGCCTGATTATTCCCTGCGACGAGCAGCTGACGCGCCTGCCGGGCGACTGGACGGCCGCCAAGGATGGCCAGCTGATGCGCGTGCATGTGGGCCTGGAAGCGCCGGGCGACCTGAAGGCAGACCTGGAGGCAGGCTTCGCGGCTTTGTCCGCAGGCTGACCGGCTCTTCAGGGCGCGGGCCCCGGGTGATCGAAGTTCAGGAAGATGAACAGGTCTTCCACCGCATCGCCCAGAGACGCCTGCGGCTCTGACGGCGGCCACAGGCGCTCCTGCCGCTCGCGGAAGGCAACGCATTGCCGCGTCAGGCTGGCAAGGTGGACGAAATCATCCGCATCCGGAAGCGAATCCAGGACGCAATTATCGAACACAGGGTAAATCATGCCAGCGCCGCAGCCGAAGGAAGACCGGTCGGGACGCGCGGCGGTGAGGATCATCCGGTTGGGCGCGGCAAGGGCCGGGACGAAGACGCCCGAATAACAGGCAGAGACGACGACGACCGTGGGCCGCTCCCCACACCATTGCCCGACAAGGCCGTTGAGCTGATCCGGGCTGAGCACGCCTTCCCTGCCCATGACCAAGCCGCCCTCCGGCATGCCATGGGACGTAAAATAGAACAGGCAGCCTGCCGTGGCCGACGCAGCCTGTTTGCCGAAAGCATCGAACACTTCGCGTGAGCTGAGCGAGAAACCGCCAAACTCGCGCGGGCGCAGCGACATATGGGTGATGTTCTCTGAGCTGAAGCCGACATCGGCGAAAGCCCTGGCCAGATCGCGGCGGGCATTTTCGAAGGCGTCGATCGGGTCGCCCTGACCATCGCGCCAGTCTGCCGCCAGAATGCCAACGGCCCAGTCCTTGAGCGGAACATCTTCGACGGTAGGCTGAGCAAAAACCTTGCCGGCCCAGCTGGCGGCCAGGAAGAGTGCCACTGCTAACAGACGCTGCACCTGCAACCCGCGTTCTCCCCACAGATTGGTTCCGGCGAGCATAAGAGCAGCGCCCGGCGCTCAGCGCAAGCGGCGAGCGGGCGGCCACGCTCACGAACGCGCGACCTGCCCGGAAATGCTGCGTCTTATTTCGGGTAGGTGTCGAGCGACGGCTCGCGATGCCAGCAATCGCAGCCACCATCATACTGATAGGCTTCACCATAATCGTTCACGCGGACGACCGGGCCTGCGTAATAGTTGGGCACATAATCCCAGCTGGGATCGGCGTACCGGTCGGCAAAGCCATCGCCGGTATCATCGCACACCGCATAGCCCTGGGAATTGTAATTGCAGCCATAAGCGGGCGTTTGGGTGAGCGTGACGGACATCTCTTCGGCGGCCATGCTGAGGCCCGTGGCGACGGCTTCCCAATCTGCCGTGGTGCACGCCGAAGCGCTGACCAGCGCGGCGCCAGCCAGCATGGCCCGCGCGTGCACATTCCAGAGTCCCATATCCTATCCCCTTGCAGTCAGCCCTCCGGAAGTATGCTTGCCGGAAAACTGAACGCAAGCTGAACCAGCGCGTCAGAGGGGCTCAGGGCTCACCTGGACGACGAGTTTGCCCAGATTTTTGCCTTCAAACAGGCGCGAGAGGCTGGAGGGGGCGTTTTCGAAGCCCTCGACCACATCGGTCTCGTATTTGAGGCGGCCTTCCATCAGCCATTGCGCCATCTGCTGCATCCCCTCCGGGAAGCGGGGGAAATAGTCGATGACGATGAAGCCCTTCACCAGCGTGCGGCGCATCAGGAGGTTTGAGAAGTTATAGGGGCCGGGGACTGGCGTGGTGGCATTGTAGGTGGAGATGAGGCCGCAGAGGGGCATACGAGAGAAGTCGTTCAGGCGGGCGATGACCTGATCCATGATCTTGCCGCCGACATTCTCGAAGTTGATGTCGATGCCATTGGGGCAATGCTTGTCGAGGGCGGCGCCGACATCTTCGTTCTTGTAGTCGATGGCGGCGTCGAAGCCGGCGGTCTCGGTGAGCCAGCGGCATTTGTCGGCTCCGCCTGCGATGCCGACGACGCGGCAGCCCTGGATCTTGGCGATCTGGCCGACCATCGAGCCGACAGCGCCCGCCGCGGCAGAGACGACGACGGTTTCGCCAGCCTTGGGCTTGCCGATGTCCATCAGGCCGAAATATGCGGTCATTCCGGTGGCGCCGAGCGGGCCCATGAAGGCGGTGAGCGGCACACCGGGCAACCGGGGGAGCTTGGCCAGCGAGGCGCCGGGCAGCGTGTTGTAGACCGCCCAGCCGGAGAGGCCGGTGTTGACGATGTCGCCCGGTTCCAGCCCGTCAAAGCGGCTTTCGGTGATGACGCTGAGACCGCCGCCGCGCATCGGGTCGCCGATCTGGACCGGCGGGAGGTAGGCGTCGATGTCGCTCATCCAGATGCGGTTTGTGGGATCGAGCGAAAGGTAGATGGTCTTGGCGCGGACCTCGCCCTCAGCCAGCGGCGCAAGGGGCGTTTCGACCAGTTCGAGGTCTCCGGCCTGCACTTCGCCGACGGGCCGCTTGCGCAGCACCCAGGTCTGGTTCTTTTCGTTGATCATGTGGCGGCCTCCCTATCGTTTGACAGGGAGGCTAGAGCGAATTTGCGTCAGCGCAAGACGCCGCGCCGCATCTGCCAGAAGGCGTAGAGGAGCTGGACCAGCGCGATGCCCACGATGACGAAGGGGAAGAACTCCCCGCCTTCCATCTTCGGCGCGTCGGTGGCGGTCATGCCGTTGATCGTGCTGGCGACGGCGGCGAGCAGCGAGAGGGCGAAGAGTTTCACCGCCCATGTGCTGCGCAACAGCAGCGTGATTGCGCCGAGCAGCCCGCCGAAGACGCCAACAGCCCACAACGCCCAGGTCCACCAGGGCATGGTGAAGAAGTAGTCGATCAGCTCGGGCGGATAGGGCTTCAGATAGGCTTCGTTGCGCGTGATGGTCATCGTGAAATCGACGCAGCCAAAGCCGTTCCAGAGAATGGCAAGGATGCCGACGAGCCAGAGATGCCAGCCGGTGCGCGGCGCGATTACGGATGTGTCTTCGGTCATGGAATGCGCCCTCCCCAGCGCCCGGGAAATCTACGCGAATTTCAGGGAGGAGCAATTGCAGGCTGAAACGGCGCTATTTCAGGACGCCGCGCTTGGCCCAGGTCTGCGCGTAGTAGAGCAGCAGCACGGACACGACGATGATGAAGACCGAGACCGCCTGAACGGCAGGGTCATTCGGGACGCCCTCACTGAAGGTGGAGGCGCAGGCGATGATGGTGGTGACCGCGCTGAAGGCGAGGACGCGGACGGCGGCGGCCTGTTTGCGCAGGAGGCATACAGCGCCGATCAGCGCGGAGAAAACGGCCAGCGCCCGCAGGCCCAGCACCCAGGCGGGCAGCTCATAGATGAACTCGCGCGTGAGTTCCGGCATCTGGTTCATGTAGGGAGCGTAGTGCGTGACCATGGCCAGCAGATCGAAGACGCCGAGAAGGCTCCACAACACGGCGGCAGCCCCGATAAGGGCCAAATGCCACGGCGCTTTCGGCGTGTGCTTCTGCACTGCCGGGATGAGAGCCGTCGCTTCTTCGAAGTCGAGGTCACGTTCCATGTTGCAAAAGTAGCACACTGGCCTCGCCACAGAAAAGTCCAAATCGACGCCCGCCCGTTAAGAATTCGAAAGCTGCCGGATTCCGCGTCTTCGCGGTGGATTTCCGTGCTGGCGGGTGACGCCGCCAGCCATGCGGGCTAAACCGGGAACAAATACAAAGGAATCGCACATGGCCACGGCGCCCATCACCCAGGACAGCCACCTCTATCTGATCGATGCGAGCGCCTATGTGTTCCGCGCGTTTCATGCCCTGCCCCCGCTGACGCGCGCCTCTGACGGCCTGCCGGTGGGCGCGGTGGCGGGCTTCTGCAACATGCTGTTCAAGCTGCTGGAGGAGCTGAAGGGCAAGGAGCGGCCAACGCACTTTGCGTGCATCTTCGACGCATCGGGCAACACGTTCCGGAACGACCTCTATGCCCTCTACAAGGCCAACCGCTCCGACCCGCCCGAGGAGCTGGTGCCGCAATTCCCGCTGGTGCGGCGCGCGGCGATTGCCTTTGCCGCCCACGCCATCGAGCTGACCGGCTTTGAGGCTGACGACCTGATCGCGACCTATGCTCGCCACGCGGAGGCCAAGGGCGCGCGCGTCACCATCGTCTCTTCAGACAAGGACCTGATGCAGCTGGTTTCCGACAAGGTGCTGATGCTGGACCCGATGAAGAACAAGCTTCTGGGCCGGGACGATGTGGTCGAGAAATTCGGCGTTGGCCCCGAAGGCGTTGTGGATGTGCAATCGCTGGCCGGCGACAGCGTGGACAATGTGCCCGGCGCGCCCGGCATTGGCATCAAGACAGCGGCGCAGCTGATCAACGAATATGGCGACCTGGACTCGCTGCTGGCGCGCGCCGGAGAGATCAAGCAGCCCAAGCGCCGCGAGACGCTGATCAACTTCGCCGACCAGATCCGCGTGTCGCGCAGCCTTGTGCGGCTGGAGGACAATGTGCCGGTGACTGTGCCGGTGGAAGACCTGGCGGTGCAGGACCCCGAGCCGAAAGACCTGATCGGCTTCCTGGAGGAAATGGAATTCCGCACGATCACGCGCCGTGTGCGCGAGCAGATGGAACTGGAAGGCGCCATTGAGGCCCCCGCCCCCGAGGCGCAACCTTTCCACGTATCTGCCTATACCTGCATTCGAGACCTGAAGACGCTGGAAGACTGGGTGGCGCGCGCCACCACGCAAGGCTGGGTGGCGGTTGATACGGAGACGGACAGTCTGGATTCCGTTTCCGGCGGGCTGGTGGGCGTGTCGCTGGCGCTGGCGCCCGGCGAGGCCTGCTACATTCCGCTGGCGCATGTGGACCCCGACGCCCCAACCGACGGGAGCGACATGTTTGGCGCCGATCCGCCGCGGCAGATCAAGCTGAATGAGGCGATCAAGGTGCTGCGTCCGATGCTGGAAGATCCGGCGGTGCTGAAGATCGGCCAGAACATCAAATACGATCTCAGCGTGTTTGCGCAGCACAAGATCCGTGTGGCGCCCATCGACGACACGATGCTGATTTCCTTCGTGATGAATGCCGGCGTGCACAGCCATGGCATGGACGAGCTTTCCGAGCGCTATCTCGGCCACAAGCCGATCACCTTCAAGGATGTGGCAGGCAGCGGGAAGAACCAGAAAACCTTCGCGCAGGTGGCGCTCGACAAGGCAACCGAATATGCGGCCGAAGATGCCGATGTGACCCTGCGCCTCTGGCAACTGCTCAAGCCGCGCCTGCGCACGGAGCAAGTGACGACCGTTTACGAGACGCTGGAGCGGCCGCTGGTGCCGGTGCTGGCGGACATGGAACAAGCGGGCATCAAGGTGGACCGGCAGATGCTGTCGCGCCTGTCGGCAGACTTCAACCAGCGCATGGCCGCGCTGGAGGCAGAAGCGCATGAGCAGGCGGGCCGGAGCTTCAACATCGCTTCCCCCAAACAGCTGGGCGAGATCCTGTTTGACGAAATGAACCTGCCCGGCGGGAAGAAGACCAAGACAGGCGCGTGGGTGACCGATGGCGATGTGCTGGAGGGCCTTGCCGCCGAAGGGCATGAGCTGCCGCGCACCATCGTCGACTGGCGGATGCTGTCGAAACTGCGTTCGACCTATACCGAGGCATTGCAGGCGGCGATCAACAAAAAGACGGGCCGGGTGCACACCAGCTACATGATGGCGGGGGCGCAGACGGGGCGGCTGTCCTCAACCGACCCGAACCTGCAGAACATCCCTGTGCGGACAGAAGAAGGCCGCAAGATCCGCGAAGCGTTCATCGCCGAGGAGGGCAATGTGCTCGTCTCGGCTGACTATTCGCAGATCGAGCTGCGCATCCTGGCGCATATGGCGGACATTCCGGCGCTGAAACAGGCGTTCAAGGATGGCCTAGACATTCACGCGATGACGGCGAGCGAGATGTTCGGCGTGCCGATTGAAGGCATGGACCCGATGGTGCGCCGGCAGGCCAAGGCGATCAATTTCGGCATCATCTATGGCATCTCCGGCTTTGGCCTTGGCCGCCAGCTGGGCATTCCAGCGAGCGAGGCGAACCAGTATATCAAGACCTATTTCGAGCGCTTCCCCGGCATTCGTCAGTATATGGACGAAACCAAGGAGTTTGCGCGCGAGACCGGATTTGTGCGCACCGCCTTTGGCCGGAAGATCCACCTGCCCGACATCAAGACCAAAGGGCCAGCGCGCGCCTTTGCCGAGCGGCAGGCCATCAACGCGCCGATCCAGGGCTCAGCCGCCGACATCATCAAACGGGCGATGATCCGGATGCCCGAAGCGCTGGAGAGCGCCGGGCTGAAAGCGAAGATGCTGCTGCAGGTGCATGACGAACTCGTGTTCGAATGCCCGGAGAAGGAAGCCGAAAAGCTGGTTGCGCTGGTGCAGAAGACAATGGCGGCAGCCGATGGGCCTTCGCTGAAGCTGTCCGTGCCGCTGGTGGTGGAGGCGAAGGCGGCGGGGAACTGGGCGGCGGCGCATTAGAGAGGGCGGGTGGAATATCTGCCCTGTCCGTTTTCTGAAGATCGGCTGCCCTCTATTTTTCCGTCTTCCCGGTTTCGGGGACGAAGTCCGCGAAGACCGGGACCCAGCCTTGCCGACTTTCCAATCAGGCTGAGTGCCGAGACGCCCTCTGGGTCCCGGTCTTCGCCTGCGGCGAAACCGGGAAGACGGACTCCAACCCTCTGTAATCTGTCTCCCCAAGGATGCTACAACCCGCCCCAACCACTATCTGGCCCATTCCAATCTTTCCCGCAGCTGCTAAAGAGCGGGTGAATTCACCGCTTTCCGGTCCCATTTCCGCCCCGGAAGGCAAAATTTTGCGGAAAAGACGAGACTGAAACGATGATCCCCTACCGTTCGCGTACTTCCACCCACGGCCGCAACATGGCCGGCGCCCGCGGCCTCTGGCGCGCAACGGGCATGACGGACAGCGATTTCGGCAAGCCCATCATTGCGGTGGTAAACTCGTTCACCCAGTTCGTGCCCGGCCACGTGCACCTTAAGGATCTGGGCCAGCTGGTGGCGGGCGAGATCGTCGCGGCTGGCGGCGTGGCCAAGGAATTCAACACCATCGCGGTGGATGACGGCATCGCCATGGGCCATGACGGGATGCTCTATTCCCTGCCCTCACGCGAAGTGATCGCCGACAGCGTGGAATACATGGTCAACGCCCATTGCGCCGACGCGATGGTGTGCATCTCCAATTGCGACAAGATCACCCCCGGCATGATGATGGCCGCGCTGCGCCTTGATATTCCGGTTGTGTTCGTCTCTGGCGGGCCGATGGAAGCGGGCAAGGTGAATGTCGATGGCGAGCTGCGCGCGGTGGACCTGATCGACGCGATGATCGAGGCGGCCAACCCGGACCGGACCGACGCCGAGGTCGACGAGTTCGAGAAGAATGCCTGCCCGACCTGCGGATCGTGCTCGGGCATGTTTACGGCGAACTCCATGAACTGCCTTGCCGAAGCCCTCGGCCTTGCCCTGCCGGGCAATGGCTCGACGCTGGCAACCCATGGCGACCGCGAACGGCTGTTCCGCCAGGCCGGGCGCCGCATCGTGGAGCTGACCAAGATCTATTACGAGCAGGGCGACACCTCCGTCTCCGCGCGCGGCATCGCCACCAAGGCGGCGTTCGAGAACGCCATGACGCTCGACATCTCGATGGGCGGATCGACCAACACCATCCTCCACCTGCTCGCCATGGCGCGCGAGGGCGAGGTGGACTTCACGATGGACGACATCGACCGCCTCAGCCGCGTGACGCCCTGCCTCTGCAAGGTCGCCCCGGCGGTGCACAATGTGCACATGGAAGACGTGCACCGCGCAGGCGGCATCTACGGCATCCTGGGCGAGCTCGACCGGGCGGGCAAGCTCGACACCTCGGTGCGCACCATCCACTCCGATACGCTGGGCGAGGCGCTCAGCCAGTGGGACATTGCGACCACCAACAATCCTGAAGTGCAGGAATTCTTCATGGCGGCGCCCGGCGGCGTGCGCACGACGCAGGCGTTTAGCCAGACACGCCGCTATAAAGATCTGGATACGGATCGTGAGAAAGGCGTTATCCGGTCTGCCAAGCATGCTTTCTCGCAGGATGGCGGGCTGGCAGTTCTCTTCGGCAACATTGCCGAGCAGGGCTGCGTGGTGAAGACCGCCGGCGTGGATGACAGCATCCTGAAATTCTCCGGCCCGGCAATCGTCTGCGAAAGCCAGGACGAGGCGTGCAAGCGCATCCTTGGCAAGGAAGTGAAAGCGGGCGATGTCGTGATCGTGCGCTATGAAGGCCCGCGCGGCGGCCCCGGTATGCAGGAAATGCTCTACCCGACCTCGTATCTGAAATCGATGCGGCTGGGCAAGGCATGTGCTCTGATCACGGATGGCCGTTTCTCTGGCGGCACGTCGGGCCTCTCCATCGGCCATGTCAGCCCGGAAGCGGCCGAAGGCGGCCTGATCGGCCTGATCGAGGAAGGCGACCTCATCGAGATCGACATCCCAAACCGCACGATCAATGCGAAGGTTTCCGAAGACGTATTCGCCGCGCGCCGCGCAGCGATGGAAGCCAAGGGCGACAAAGCCTGGAAGCCGGTGGAAGATCGCCCGCGCAAGGTGAGCCGTGCCCTGAAGGTCTACGCCGCGCATGTGGGCAACGCCGCGCAAGGCGCTGTGCGGCTCGACCCGTAACCGGCAACACTCGAAGCCGGACAGGGGCGCCCCTTCCGGTTTTTCTTCTCTGGGAGGTCCTGCGGATGGGCGTGGCCCTGTTTGTCCGGGGACGGTGTGTAGTTGTGTGTTGGTAGGTGTGTCCCCGGCGTCCCGTGGCCATCCCATCCGCAGTTTGGCAGCCGTGAACGATCCTCCTCTCCGGGAGACTGCACGGATCCTGGGCCGGGGAAACTCCTCAACCCGAGGTCAGGCTATCGCAAGGATGAACCCCGGCGGATAAGACGCCGCCGCAAACGGGGCGAGCACCTGCATTTGCGGCAGAAGCCTTGCAGCGGGACCGGTGGACAAGCGCGCGCTTATCCACGCCGATGGCTGATGCGCATCTGACCTGCGCCAACTTATCCGCCGAAACATGCACATATGGCATTTCCCTCTCCGCCCCTGCCTGCTAGCCCTGCGCAGCATTGAAACAGACCCGAGCAAGGCAGGATTATGCCAGCCCAAACCGATCTCGCCGAATGCCCCTTCAAGATTGGCAATACGCCACTGGCGCGCGTTGAACTGACACTCAACGGACACCGGCACGAGTTGTTCCTGAAGGAAGAGCGCCTCAACGAATTTGGCTCCATCAAGGACCGCGTTGCCTGGTACATTCTGGCCAAGGCGATTGAGGACAATGGCCCGGTGCGCTCTGTGGTCGACGCCTCGTCCGGCAATTACGGATATGCGCTGGCGTGCATCTGCGAGCGGATGGGCATTGGCGCGGTCATCGTCTCCTCTCCCACGATCAGCCGCTTCAATGCCGACGGCATCAAGCGCGCAGGCGCGACGCTGGTGATTGCAGACGCGGCGCCGGGCGAATGCGGGAACAGCGCGCGCATCCGCGTTGCCCGCGAGATTGCCGAGCGCGAGGGCCACACCTTCCTCAACCAGTATGAAAACTTCCGGAACCCGGCCTCCCATGAACTGTGGACGGCGCCGGAAGTATTCGCGGAAGGCCCGTTTGACGCGTGTTTCACAACGTCTTCCTCGGGCGGCACGGCACGCGGCTTTACCGATTACCTGCGCAAGAAAAAGCTGCCTACGGAATTGTTCCTGGTGGAGCCGGCAGCCTCCTGCGCCTTCATGGAGCCGGGCGATGCCGGCAAAAATGCCAAGCTGAAAGTGCCCGGCTATGGCAGCCAGCGGCGCTCCGCCTTTGCCGATGTGACTCCTGACCCGGCGATGCTGCGCGTGGACGAAGCCTCCGTGCTGGCGGCCTTCACCCTGTTTGAAGAGCACGGAATTGCCTATTCCGGCCTTTCCAGCGCCGGGGTGATCCTTGGCGCGCTGCGCTGGCTAGCCCAGCAGGACGCCCCGAAACGTGCCGTGTGTATCTGCGCGGATGGCGACGAGCGGTATCTGGAAGAGATCACCGAACGGTATGTGCCCTCGGTCGGCACTGAGGCTTATCAGGTTGCACGCGCGGAGCTGACGCCGATCGTGGAAGCCATGGCCCGCGACTGAAGCGCCCCAAGCGCGCCACACATGCAACCCGTTATTCACAATTGCGGCAGGCATTGCCGCAATGAATCGTGAAACTGCCGTAATGTAAGCAATCGACCGCCCCAGTCCGTTGTTTTCCTTGAGGACACCGCAAGGAGGGCTTTTGAAATGACGCGAGCTGTGATTGAACACCCCTTGGCACACCGGACCGATGCGAAGGACAAGGATATGACGACACTGGCACTCGTTGACGACGACGAAAACATCGTGGCTTCGCTCAAGATGTTCTTCGAAGCCGAAGGGTATCAGGTGCGCGCCTATCATGATGGCGAATCGGCGCTGACCGCGCTGACCGACTCCCCGCCCGACATCGCCATCCTCGACATCAAGATGCCGAAGATGGACGGCATGGAACTGCTGCGCCGCCTGCGCCAGACTTCCGAACTGCCGGTGATCTTCCTCACGTCCAAGGACGAAGAGATCGACGAAGTGATCGGCTTCAATATCGGCGCCGACGACTTCGTGCGCAAACCCTGCTCCAACCGCCTGCTGGCCGAGCGCGTGAAGGCTGTCCTGCGCCGCTCGCGCGGCGTTTCGGCAACGCCGGAAGAAGGCGACGTGAAGCCAATCGTTCGCGGCAAGCTGGTGCTGGACCCCAACCGCCATGCCTGCACCTGGGACGGCAAACCGGTTCGCCTGACGGTGACCGAGTTCCTGATCCTGCAGGCGCTGGCCGCCCGCCCAGGCTATGTCAAAAGCCGCGACCAGCTGATGGACGCTGCCTATGACGACCAGATCTATGTGGATGACCGCACCATCGACAGCCATATCAAGCGCCTTCGCAAGAAGTTCCGTGAAGTGACTGACGAGTTTGATGCGATCGAAACCCTGTATGGCGTCGGCTACCGCTACACCGAATAAACCGCCCGCAGAGCTTTATATCGGCGGCGCGGCGGACGAGGCTTCACGCCTTGTGCTGTCCTATGCCGAAGCGCGCCGCAAGCTGGTGGAGCCGCAAGGCCGCTTTGTTCGATACTTTCCGCACTACCGGATACCCGGCGCGCTCGACATGGCGCGCCGGGTTTTGTCTGAAGGACACCCGCTGGCGCTGATCGGGCATAGCTGGGGGGCCGACGGCGCGCTGCGCGTGGCGCGGCGGCTGGACCGGGATGTATTGCTGATCGGGGCCGACCCGGTGGCCAAGCCCGCCCCGCCCTTTGCCTTCTGGCAGCCGCGGCCCGCAGCGGCGAGTTTCATGCTGCATGTGGACGCGGTAGCAGAGGCACGCGATCGGTCCGATCACGTCAAGACGGTGGGCTATCTGACTGGCGGCGGTGTGCACCGGGCCTGGCGGCAGGCGGACCAGACGATCATCGCGCCATTGAACCACTGGAACTTTGCCGGGATGATGAAAGCGCGCGGCGCGGATGGGCGCTGCGCTGAAGACCTGCTGGCGGAAATGGCGCCGGCCTAGCCGAACACCTGCGCGAGGCGCCAGCTCCAGTTGGGCAGCGAGAATGTCAGCGCCAGGAATGCCAACCCGATGAGGAAGCAGAGCGGCGAATAGAGGCGGCGATTGAGCGTCAGGTAGGGCTGTTCCGGCGCGGCCCGCTCGAACGCCGGGAGAACGCCCACGACCGCGCGGATGAAGAAGACGCCCGACAGGAAAAGGCCCACCGGCACCAGCAGGTATTTCAGGGGGGGAAAGGCATCTTCAAAATGCCCCATGATGACCGCTGCGGCGCCTCCCCCCAGCAGCAGCACCCCCAAAAGCGCCACAGACGCATGAGATGGAAGGCGCGTGATACCCCTTCGGCCGACAACCGAGCGCGCCAGCGACTGCTCATTCGGGAATGGAAAGGAGAGCCCGGCAGCCCATATCAGATGGAGCAGGCCAAGACCGCCCAGAACGAACGCCAGAACTGTGCCTAGCAGAGGCGCCACGGTTATCCTCGTCAGCGGGACCAGAATGGCCTAACAATACATGCAGGTAGCGCTTGCCGCCAGTGCTGCGATTGAATAGCCAGATTGCCAGCGACGGCCCAGCCAGGAAAGAAAAAGATGTCCGACCCAGAAAATACGCTCCTCCTTGAAACCTCCAAGGGCAACGTCACCATTGAATTGCGCCCAGACCTCGCGCCGAACCATGTCGCGCGGATCAAGGAACTCGCCCGTGAGGGGTTTTACGACAATATTGTTTTCCACCGTGTGATCGCGGGCTTCATGGCTCAAACCGGTTGCCCCAAGGGCACCGGCATGGGCGGCTCCAAGAAGCCGGACCTGAAAGCCGAATTCAACACCGAGCCGCACGTGCGCGGCACCTGCTCGATGGCACGCACCTCGGCGCCGCACTCGGCAAACAGCCAGTTCTTCATCTGCTTCGATGACGCCCGCTTCCTCGACCGCCAGTACACGGTTTGGGGCAAGGTGACCGAAGGAATGGATGTGATCGACCAGCTGGCCAAGGGCGAGCCGCCGCGCAACCCTGACCGTATCGTGACGATGCGGGTGGCCGCCGACGCCTGATCCTGGGCGGGGACGCGGACAAGCGATGGCGGAGACCAATCCATCTCGCCGGAGAAGCCAGCGGCGCGGCCCTACCCTTCTCGGCTCGCGCATTGCGCGGCTGATCTTTGCCTCGAACCTTGCGGGGCTCGCCATCCTGATCGTGGGCGCGATGGTGCTCAACGAGATGAGGGCGGGCTTCGTTTCTTCCAAGAAGCAGGACCTGATCGCACAGGCGCAGGTATTCTCCGGCCTGCTTTCGGATGATGCGACAACGCCGGAACCGGCCCTGAACCCGGAAGCGGCGCGCCTGGCGATTGCCCGGCTGAACCTGCCCGAACGTATCCGCGCGCGAATCTATACCCCCACCGGCGAAATGGTGGCCGACAGCTATTTCCTTTCGGACATGGTAGACGTTTCCGCGCTGCCGCCGCTGAAAGAACCGAGCTGGATCGCACGGACGGGACGCGACCTTTCCGAATGGGCCGGCGATGTGTTCGGCGTCTTTTCGCCCCGGCGCAGCTCCGAAGCGCTGCAGACGCAGAGTTTCGAAGAGGAATTCAAAGCTGCCGCCCTTGGCGAGCAGGCCGCGAGCCAACGCTTCTCCGACCGCGGACAGCGCGTGATTTCCGTTTCCATGCCGATCCAGCGCGTTTCAGCCGTTGTCGGCGTGCTGGTGGTGGAAGGCAGCGACATCGACGAGATCATCCGCGCCGAACGCGTGGCGCTGATCCCGTTTGTGGGTGTGGCTGTTCTGGTGGCGTTTGTGACCTCCATCCTGCTGACGATCGGGATTGCGCGCCCCATGCGGCGCCTTGCTATAGCAGCGGACCGCATCCGGGCAGGCTCTTCCGCGCGGATGGACATTCCTCAGCTGACCCGCCGGAACGACGAGATCGGCGACCTGGCAAGCTCGCTCACCTCGATGACCGAAGCGCTGATCGAGCGGATTGAGGCCAACGAACAGTTTGCCGCCGATGTGGCGCATGAGCTGAAGAACCCTCTGACCTCCATCCGCTCGGCGGTGGAAACGCTGGAGCGGGTTCAGGACCCGGATGCAGCGGCGCGCCTGCGGGCCGTGATTGCGTCTGATGTGAAGCGGCTGGACCGTCTGATTACGGATATTTCCAACGCCTCCCGCCTTGAAGCGGAGATGACGCGCCTGCCGAGCGAGACGATCGACATCGCCCGCTTCGTGCGCGATGTGGTGCACACATATGAGGGGCTGTCGGACGGCGCGCAGGCGGTGCATGTGGCGTTTACCGACGCCACAATGGGCGCGCGCCTGCTGGTGCGGGGCCGCGAGGGACCACTCGGACAGGTGCTGCGCAACCTGATCGACAATGCACGCTCCTTCTCGCCGCCGGGATCGAAAGTGGAAGTGCGGCTGGAGCAGACAAATAACGGGTCGCGCACGATTGCGCGTATCATCGTGGAAGATTCCGGCCCTGGCATTCCGCCCGACAAGCTGGAGACGATCTTCAACCGCTTCTACACGGACCGCCCCAAGGGAACGGCATTCGGCAACAATTCCGGGCTCGGCCTTTCCATCGTGAAGCAGATCGTGGCGACCCATCGGGGGGACGTGCACGCGACGAACAAGACCGAAGGCGGCGCGCGGTTTACCGTGGACCTGCCAGCGATCTAGCCGACGCGAACACGCGCGCGATAGCCGAAACGCGAAGCGAGGCGCTCGAGACGCACACCAACAGGCTTGGCGAGGAAGCGCAGCGCTTGCGGGCGGCCGGCGAACCAGCCGAAGGCTTCGGGCAGCTTCTTCGCGCGCAGGGACAGGACGAAGCCTTCAAAGGCTTCTGCGTCCTTCAGAGCGGCCTCATGGCGCTGAACGGCGCGGCGGTCGGCCTCGCTGAGGCGGGCGCTGTGGCGCTCCAGGAACGGGGCGTAGACCGGACGTTGCATGGAGAAGACGTTGTGGCCGCGCGTGCGCGAGAGAGAGGCCGGGCGGATGGCGTAGCGGTAAAGCGGCGCGGGATGGACGGCGAACCTGGCGCCGCTGGCCAGGAAATCCGCGACGAACCAGCAGTCTTCCGCGACTTTCAGATCCGGCAGATAGGCAACCTGATGCGCCTGAAGGAAGGCGCGGCGGACGATGGGTTTCAGATAGCCGAGGATCGGACTTTTCGACTCGGCCTTATTGCCCTCAAGCCATGCGGCGAGATCAATGGGGCGGAGCGAATCGCCGACGCCGCCGAGGAAGCTCGGGCCGTCCTGCGCACTGTTCTCGAAGGGGACGAGGATCATATCGTCCGCAATCAGATCGAGGGCGTTTTTCTCAGCGATAGCGACAAGGGTTTCGAGGCGCGCAGGTTCGAAGGCATCATCTGAATCGAGCACGGCGATCCAGTCGCCCTGGGCCTGCGCATTGCCGAGATTGCGCGCACGCGCGACGCCGCCATTCTGATCGGCGCGGACCAGACGGACACGCGGGTCACCGCCGGCAGCGGCGAGCGCTGCGGCGCCGGTATCGTCGGGCGAACAATCGTCGACGATGATCAGTTCCCAGTCGGTCAGCGTCTGCGCCAGCACGCTTTTGACCGCCAGACCGATGAAGTCCGCAGCCTTGTAGGCGGGCATAACGATCGAGACTTTCGGCGCGGCCATAAGGCTCCCCAAGCAGGCACAAGTGGTCAGCTTATGCCCACAACAGGGATAATAAAGCTTTTATGGCCGCGTCCGAATTACTTGTTCTGACGGTTGTCGATCAGGTCTTTCACCACTTCGGGCTCAGCCAGGGTCGATGTATCGCCAAGATTCGAGAACTCGTTTTCAGCGATCTTGCGCAGGATGCGGCGCATGATCTTGCCCGAACGGGTTTTCGGCAGGCCGGGCGCGAACTGGATCAGATCGGGCGAGGCAATAGGGCCGATCTCGTTGCGGACGTGCTGGACGAGGTTCTTGCGGAGCGCTTCATCGGCTTCGCAGCCCGCACGCAGAGTGACATAGGCGTAGATGCCCTGCCCCTTGATGTCGTGCGGATAGCCGACCACGGCGGCCTCCGCGACGGCGTCATGGCTGACAAGCGCGCTTTCGACTTCGGCTGTGCCCATGCGGTGACCGGAGACGTTAATCACATCGTCCACACGGCCGGTGATCCAGTAGAACCCGTCTTCATCGCGGCGGCAGCCGTCACCCGTGAAATACATGCCCGGATAGGCCGTGAAATAGGTTTCCACAAAGCGCTGGTGGTCTCCGTACACGGTACGCATCTGGCCGGGCCAGCTATCCGTGATGAGGAGATTTCCATCGGCGGCGCCGTGCAGTTCCTTGCCTTCTGCGTCCACCAGGATCGGCTTGACGCCAAAGAAGGGGTGCGACCCGGCGCCGGGTTTCATGTCGGTCGTGTTCGGCAGCGGAACGATGAGTGTGCCGCCGGTTTCAGTCTGCCACCACGTATCTACGATGGGGCAGCGCGTCTCGCCGACAACATGGAAATACCATTCCCAGGCTTCGGGGTTGATGGGCTCGCCCACCGTGCCCAGCAGGCGGATGGATTTACGCGAAGTCTTGTTCACCGGCTCTTCGCCTTCCCGCATCAGGGCGCGGATTGCGGTGGGCGCGGTGTAGAAGATCGTAACCTGATGCTTGTCGCACACCTGCCAGAAGCGGCTGGCGTCCGGATAGGTCGGGATGCCTTCAAACATGACGCTGGTGGCGCCGTTGGCGAGCGGCCCGTAGACGATGTAGGTGTGGCCGGTGACCCAGCCGACATCCGCCGAGCACCAGAAGACATCGTTTTCCTTCAGGTCGAAGACGTATTCATGCGTCATCGAGGCCCAGAGCAGATAGCCGCCGGTTGTGTGAAGCACGCCCTTGGGCTTACCGGTGGAACCGGACGTATACAGAATGAACAGCGGGTCTTCCGCATTCATCGGCTCCGGCGGGCAATCCGTGGAGACATCTGCAGCGGCTTCATGCAGCCAGACATCGCGGCCTTCCTGCATCGCCACATCGCCGCCCGTACGCTTGACGACGAGCATCTTCTTGACGACGCCCTCAGAAAGCTGGGCAGCCTTGTCGGCGTTCACCTTCAGCGGAACCTTGCGGCCACCGCGAACGCCTTCATCGGCCGTGATGATCACTTCAGAGCCGCAATCGACGATGCGGCCCGCAAGCGATTCCGGCGAGAATCCACCAAAGACGACCGAGTGAACCGCGCCGACGCGCGCGCAGGCGAGCATCGCGTAGGCCGCTTCAAGGATCATGGGCATGTAGATGGTGACACGGTCGCCTTTCTTCACGCCGAGCTTCTTCAGCACGTTTGCAAATTTGCAGACGGCAGTGTGCAGCTCACGATAGGTGACCGTGTGGCTTTCGCCCGGCGCGTCGCCCTCCCAGACGAAGGCGGCCTTATCGCCGCGCTGCTCAAGGTGACGATCGATGCAGTTTTCCGTGACGTTGAGCACGCCATCGGAATACCAGCGCACATGGAGGTCTCCGGTTTCCCAAGAGACATCTTTCACAATCGAATAGGGCTTGATCCAGTCAAGTCGTTTGCCCTGCTCGCCCCAGAAGGCAACGGGGTCCGCGATGGACGCAGCGTACATCTCCCGGTACTTCTCTGGGGTCAGGTTTGCGTTCTTCGCAAACTCTTCAGGGACTCGATACGTTTTCGAATGATCGCTCATGGCTGACATTCCCTCCGGCATTTTGATCAGGCCTTTCTCTCAGAATGCATACTTTGTCGAGAAGGTGAAACGGCTAATCGCCCCATCTGCCCCGTTCTCCAGCTCGCGGATGCCGTGCATGGCTTCCACGCCGAGCGTCACCTTGGGCGCGACATCCCAGAGTACCGCTGCGTAAGCCGACTGGACCGACGAGGTCGCCGTGCCGGCCACATAGGAGGGGTTGTCGATGAAGAGGCCGGAATAGCCGATATTGAAACGTGCCGTTTCGCCGAAGGGATGGCGCCAGGCAATGAGGCCGCCATAGGACGGGATGGCCTCAAGATCGCCAGTGGGGCTGAGCGCGGCTTCACGGCCTGCGGCCAGGCCGATATAGCGCCCGATGCCTTCACCGCCGGCAAGATTGAAGCGGATATCGTCGCGCTCGCCAACTTTGAGCTGGCCGGAGAGGGAGAGGCCGTAGCCGAATGTTTCCTCTTCGATGCCGGGCACTTCCATGCGCAGCTGACGGCCAAGACCGGCGAGCGAAACATTGCCGTAGGCGCCCTTCCAGTTGTAGCGGACGACCGCATCGGGCAGCGTGTTGGTATCCTGATCGCCCGAAGTGATGGTTGGCGTGTTGGAGTTTTCCAGCGCGAACTGCCAGTTGCCATTGGTGTAGCGGATCTGCGGCTGTCGGACGAAGACCATCCCGTCCGACGGGATCAGGAAGCTCGCGCTTTCCGGGATTGCAGACGTGTTCTGGAAGGTGGACCATTCCTGACCGGCGAGCCAGTTGCCATAGGTGACGTAAGCGCGTCGCAGGCGAGGCGAATAGGAGTTCGTCACCAGTTCGTTGCCCTGCGCGGAACCGAGGAAATCAAGCTCCAGATGTGCCTTCACTTCGCTGTCGCCCCAGGGGGTCGCCGCGCTGATGAAGAAGCGGGAGGATTCTGCGGTGAAGTCGCTGAAGGTAGTGCTGTCGCCGCCGACAGGCGTGGCGCCGGGAATGTAGAAATCCCGCGCGATACTGCCCGAGGCGATGGCGCCGCTGTCGAGATGGGTCATGTGGGCATCAAAATCCAGAATGCCACCGACTTTCACGGTCGTGTCGCCAACCATGAAGCCGTCTTTCTTTGTGGGCGCCTCAGGCGCGGCAGCGGGCGTCGCGGCGATCTGCGTCTCTATACGGACGATATCGGCGTCACTCCTGGCACGCTCGGCAGCGAGCTCGGCTTTCAGTTCCGCGACCATGCTTTCGAGCGCGGCGAGACGTTCTTCTAGCGGCTGCTGGTCTGCATGCGACATACCCGCCACGGCGAGAGACGCCGCAGACACCATGAGTACCTTCTTCAGATAATTCATAACGTTCCTCCCGGTTTTATTCTTATGTTTGAGGCAACTATCTGCCTGCGGAGGCCGGCTCGCTATTAGCAATAGGTGCTAAGACCTTGGTCCTAAGACCAAAGTCGTAAGACCAAGGTCTGCGGCGAGACTCGACTTGAGCGGCGCTGGGGGTAATGTGCCGGTATCGTGGCATGGCAGAGCCTTCAGGCCGCAGGACATGCACCGAGGGGAGGACTTATGAGCGCTGGACCAAGGGTCCTGATCGTGGACGATCATCCCCTCTTCCGGGACGCGTTGGCGGCTGCGCTGCGCGAGGCCTATCCGGCGGGCGCGGAAGCAAGATTTGCAGGGTCGCTTGCCGAGGCGGTGGCCAAGCTGGACGCGGGGCCGAGCGACCTTGTGCTGCTGGACCTGAACCTTGGCGACACGCATGACTTTGAAGGCCTGACGCGCCTCAAGACGCGCCAGCCGGACCTGCCGATTGTTGTCGTGTCAGCTACCGAGTCGCCGCAGGCCTTCCAGACGGCACGAACGCTGGGCGCCGCCGGATACCTGCCCAAGAGCCTGTCGCTCGAAGACCTATCCGCAGCGCTGGCGACGACGCTGGATGGTGGCGAGTGGTTTCCCGAGATACCGGGCGGGGAGATGGAGCACAGCGCGCCCGCGGCGCGGATCGCCAGCCTGACACCGGCGCAGCGGCGCGTGCTGGCGGGCCTGGCAGAAGGCCTGCTCAACAAGCAGATTGCTCATGAGATGGATATCTCGGTGGCAACTGTCAAAGCGCACATGACCGCCATCTTCCGCAAACTGGGCGTCCTCAACCGGACGCAGGCATTGCTGATCTATCAGGAAGCCATCTCGACCGGCGATCACTCCGCCGCCTGAAGGCGCAGACGGCGCACGCACTCACCGAGGAACCGTTTCAGGTCCACCGGGCTAACGGGTTTGCGCAGCAGGGCGACCCCGCTTGTGGCGGCGCGGTCTGCCAGCGTTACATCGGCCGCAGCGGTGACCAGGAGCGCGTTCTGGGCGCTGGTCATCCGGCTTTGCGCGGCGGCGATTATGTCGAGCCCGGTCTGCGCGGCGCGCAGGTCGTAGTCCGCGATCATCACATCGGGCACCTGCATGGCCAGACTTTGAAGGGCGGCTTCAGGCGAGCGGCAAGTTTCGACCAGGCAGCCCCATCCTTCGAGCAGCATCTGCATCGCTTCGGTGATGGCGGTTTCATCATCCACGAACAGGATGCGGAGGCCCGAGATATCATACTCGGGAAGCGTAGGCGCTTCGGCGGCGCGCTTGGGAGCCTGCTGGATAGGCGCGGCGGCAGGCACAGTGACCCAGAACATGCTGCCTTTGCCCGGCCAGCTGCGCATGCCGATGCCCGCATCCATGATGCTGGCGAGACGGCGCGCGACGGCGAGCCCGAGCCCCGCGCCGCGCTTGCCCGCATTGTCCACATCCGAGAAGCGGCGGAACTCTTCAAACACCTGTGCCTGCAATTCAGACGGGATTCCGGGGCCGGTATCCCAGACCTCGATACGGACCTTGCCGCCTCGCCGGCGAGCACCGACCAAGACAGCGCCCGAACTGGTGTAGCGCCGCGCATTGGAGAGGAAGTTCCGCAGGATGCTTTTCAGAAAATCCGGATCTGCTTCCACACTGAGCCGGGTGGGCACAAGGCGGATTTCGATACCGACCTCTTCAGCCATCGGAAGGTTTTCATCCACAAGGTCTTCGAGCAGCGGGCCGACGGGCAGCACGGCGGGCGCAGGCTCGATCGTCGAATGATCCAGGCGGGAAACATCCAGCAAGCCACGCAGAAGCTCGTCAGCCGATTGGATTGCGCGGTCTGCCTTTTCGATAGCTTCGCCAATGCTGCGGCCACTGCCAGCTGCGCCGAGCAGCAGGCGCGCGGCGTTGAGTGGCTGGAGGAGGTCATGGCTCGCCGCCGCAAGGAATCGCGTTTTGGACGCGTTGGCGTTGTCGGCTTCCTGGCGCGCCAGGGTGAGATCTGCAGTCAGGCGCTCCAGCTCGTGCGTCCGCTCGCGCACCCGCACTTCGAGCAATTCATTGGCCTCAATGAGGGCTTGCTCGCGCAGCTTGTCGGCGGTGATATCGGTAAAAGTGGTCACATAGCCGCCACCGGGCATGGGGGCGCCCGTGATCCGTAACCAGCGGCCATCAGGGATCTGGCGCTCACGCATATGTGGCGCGCCCGCCTTCATATGAGCGATGCGCCTCCGGATTTCATCCTCCGGGGCGCCGTCGATCCAGCCGCCGCCGATATTGTGGGCGATTAGTTTTTCCAACTGTGTACCGATGCGGCAAAGCTCCGGTGGATACTGGAAAAGATCAAGATAAGCGGAATTCCACGCAACGAGTTTCTGCTCGGCATCAACCACACTGATGCCCTGCGCTATGTTTTCCAGCATGGACTGGAGCATATGACGCTCAAACCGCTCGGCCTGCGTGCGGGAGTCGAGCATCGAGAGAACATCTGGCAGCGCCACCGTGTTGCCGCCGATTGCGGATGCCAGAACAATTCGGGCAGAGGACGCACCAAGAGCGGACGCCAGGAGGCGCTCCGTGCGCTGAATGAGGCGCCAGTCTGCCGGATCATCGCCGGTTGAGATCACACCGGTTTCCCGGCTGAACTCCCCAAAGGCATGATCGACAGCCTCTGCTGTGAGGAAGCGCGCTGCGAGGGTTTTCAAACCGTTGGGCGAAGCGCCACGCACAGGCGCGCCGGAATAGCCTTCGCCAGGAAGGTCCGCATCACCGGAACCAACAAAGGCGGCTGCCTGCACCCTGTCGCGAAGGCGTTCACGAGCGCGGAACGAGACGAAGATCATCAGGGTGATGTTGATGCCGACGCTCCACACCGCGCCATGGGTCAGCGGATCACCGAAGCTCATGCCGAACAGCGCGTGCGGATCGAGCCAGGAGGGCATCTGGGAGCTGACAGCGCCCCAGCCGAGGATCGAGGGAAGGAAGAGCGTGTAGAGCCAGACAGCCATGCCCGCGATGAGGCCGGTGAGCACCCCTGCCCGCCGCGCCCCGCGCCAATAGACCGCTGCCACAACGGCCGGTGCAAACTGCGCCGCCGCAACGAAGGCGAGCAGCCCTATCTGGGCGAGCGCCTCCCCCGGACCTGCAAACCGATAGTAAGTGTAGGCCAGCAGCAGCAGGGCAAGGATGACTATCCGGCGCGTGGTGACAAGGCGCGCGCCCGCATTGCCGCCGAAGCCCGACAATTTATCCGACCGCATGAGGGCGGGCACGATGAGATCGTTGGTCACCATGTTCGACAGGGCGATGGTGGAGACGATGACCATGCCCGTGGCCGCAGAGAAGCCGCCGAGGAATACGAATGTAGCAAGGACACTGTTTTCCTGCGCGAGCGGCAGCTGAAGGACGAACAGGTCGGCCGGGTAAACCCCGTGGAATAGCCCGATGCCTGCCAGCGTGATCGGCACGATGACGATGGTCGTGATGAAGAGGTAGGCCGGGAACATCCAGCGCGCGAGCTTCATCTCCCCTTCGTCCCGCCGCTCAATCATGGCGACGTGGAATTCATGCGGCAGGCAGACGATGGCTGCCATGGAGAGGAAAACGAGCGTGATGAAACGCCCCGACGGCGCATCCACCGGGAAGACTTCAGACGTGGGCGGAGCATCAGGGACGCCGCCCGATGCAAGCAGTACGGCAGCGAGAATAGCGACCGCTGCCAGCGCGCCGATCTTAACCAGCGCCTCGATGGCGAGGACGCGCATCAGACCGGTGTTGGAGCGCGTCGCATCCGGAAAGCGCGTGCCATAAAGGACCGAGAAGGCAGCGAGCGCGAGGGCCGTTACGAGCACTGTCTCGTCCGCAGGCGCTGCGCCGGATGCGCCTGCGAACGCCTCGAAACTCATACCGATGGATTTCAGTTGCAGCGCGATGTATGGCAGCCCGCCCATGACGGCTGCGAGTGCCGCCGTGGCACCGACCGCGCGGCTTTTACCATAGCGGGCGGAGAGAAAATCCGACAGCGAGGAGACGCTTTCGCGTTTCACCACCTCGCCGATGCGCAGGATCAGCCGGGGCATGAACAGGAACACGATCGCCGGGCCGAGATAGATTGGCACATAATCCCATCCGCTGGACGCAGCCGTGCCAACTGCACCGAAATAGGTCCATGACGTGCAATAGACGGCCAGCGCCAGGGGGAAAACGAACCGGTTCGGCCGGAAGCCCGGCAACTCGCCCACACGGTCTCCCCGCGCGGCGATGGCGAACAGGCCGGCCATATAGACGACTGTGACAAGAATGATGAGCCAGGCGGGCATGCGGGTTCTTGGGTCTCCTTGCAGCGAGCTTGGCGCATCTGACGGGGGACGCGCAAGGGCGTTCGCCCAAGCGCTGTCTCTATGCGGAACGGGCGGCCCCCACTGGGAGGACCGCCCGCCACCAATCAGGCGCTAAGAGACGTCTATTCGGCGGGCGCCATGCCGGCATCGGCGATGCCATGCCGCGTGCGGGTTCCGGGGACGCGGATATCTTCCACGAGATCCTGGATATCCTGCGGCGGGGCTTTCGTTGCCAGGGAAACAATCACACCAACCCCTGTCGAGACGATCATGAACACGAAGCCGATACCTTCTGGCGACACGCCAAGGAACCAGTCATCGGGACCCGCGTCCTTTCCCGCGCCCAGCTTGAAGTGCCAGATGTAAAGGAAAGTGGGGATGAGGCCGGTGAGCATGGAAGCGATGGCGCCTTCCCGGTTCATCCGTTTCCAGAAGATACCGAGCAGGATCACCGGGAACACCGATGCTGCAGCCAGACCGAAGGCGAAGGCAACAACCTGGGCCACAAAGGCAAGCTGGGACGAGTAGATGCCCATGAAGCCTGCTGCAACGACGGCACCTGCCGCCGCAAGCCGCGCGACCCGAAGCTCTGTCTTGTCGGACATGTTCTTGAAGAATGTCCGCCGGCAGAGATCGTGGCTGACAGCTGACGAGATCACCATCAGGAGGCCGGCCGCTGTCGACAACGCAGCAGCGAGACCACCAGCCACGACCAGACCGATGACCCAATCGGGAAGCTGCGCGATTTCAGGATTGGCCAGCACAGCGATGTCGTTGTTGATGGTGACTTCATTGGCCAGACCATCAGGCGCGTTCGGGCCACGGATCTGCATCATGCCATCGCCGTTCTTGTCCTCGAAGCTGACAAGCTTGGTGGCTTCCCAACGGGCGAACCAGGCCGGAGAGGGCGTTGCCCCTTCTGCTTCCAGGGTTGCGGCGTTGGCAGCGTACGCTTCACCCGGCGCGACATAAGTGGTCTCGTTGACCGTGCTGATGACGTTGAGGCGGGAGAAGGCGCCCACGGCTGGGGCAACCGTGTAGAGGATGGCGATGAACACCAGCGCCCAGCCAGCCGACAGGCGTGCATCGCGGGCACGGGGCACCGTGAAGAAGCGGATGATGACGTGCGGCAAACCTGCTGTTCCGAACATCAACGCAGCGGTGATGCAGAACACATCGAACACGGACTTGTTCGTGCTGGTGTATTCGGCGAAGCCGAGGCTGGTGAGCGTGTCGCTGAGCTTCTGGATCATCGACACATCTTCGCCCTTCACATTGGAGATGAAGCCAAGCTGCGGGATCGGGTTGCCGGTGAGCATCAGCGAAATGAAGATTGCCGGAACCGTGTAGGCAAAGATCAGCACGACATATTGGGCGACCTGCGTGTAGGTGACGCCTTTCATGCCACCGAGCACGGCATAGACGAAGACGATACCCATGCCGATGAAGATGCCGGTGTTGAAATCCACACCGAGGAAGCGCGAGAATGCGATGCCGACGCCGGACATCTGACCGGCGATATAGGTGAAGGAAACGAACAGCGCACAGATCACTGCGACCAGGCGTGCCGTGTCGCTGTAGTAGCGGTCACCGACAAAGTCCGGAACGGTGAACTTGCCGAACTCACGCAGGAATGGCGCGAGCAGGAGCGCCAGGAGCACATAGCCGCCGGTCCAGCCCATCAGGTAAACCGAACCGCCATAACCCATGATGGCGATGAGACCTGCCATCGAAAGGAATGAGGCGGCGCTCATCCAGTCTGCAGCG
This sequence comes from Hyphomonas sediminis, assembly GCF_019679475.1. Classification (NCBI taxonomy): domain Bacteria; kingdom Pseudomonadati; phylum Pseudomonadota; class Alphaproteobacteria; order Hyphomonadales; family Hyphomonadaceae; genus Hyphomonas; species Hyphomonas sediminis. The sequence continues at coordinate 2,148,995 of NZ_JAIEZP010000001.1, read as the reverse complement.
GTTGCCATGCCGTTGACGACAGGGTGAACGCCGTGGCCGGCAACGTAGAAGTCGTTGGTTGATCCGGCACGCGCCCAGAGCGCGACGCCGATGTATACAGTGAAGGTCGAGACGACCCAGAAAATTGTCCAGTCCATGACAGCCCCCTCAGCCTTCGATCCGGTATTTCCGCTCGATGCGGTTCATGGCGAAGCAGTAGTAGAAGATCAGGGCGACGAAGACGTAGATCGAACCGTTCTGGGCAAACCAGAAGCCAAGTGGCGCGCCGCCGATTTTCAGACCATCAAGGAACTCCCGGAAGACGATGCCCGCTCCAAAGGACACCATGAACCAGATCACGAGCAGCGTGAGGGTGAGCCGGAGCACCTCCCGCCAATAGCCCCTTCCATCGATTTTGGGCGTGGTTTCTGACTGGTTTTCTGACATGTCGCATTCCTCCCTGGCTATGCTGCCTCATGCGGTATTCCGCTGATGACAGGCTGCGCTACCTGCCGTCATCCGTACAGGTGGACTTTGGTCTTAGGACGCAGGGGAAACCAGGAAGCGGCTTGCCAAGGCTGGCCGTTAGGCCTTCACTTGCCGCAGCAAGAACCCGGACAACCGGGCATGCCGGAGGAGACGTCGCCCATGTTCAACAATACCGAATGGCTCAACCAGGTGCGCGAGGATGTGATCGATCCCGATCGACCGATCGTTGACCCCCACCATCATCTCTGGCCGCAGGGGCCGCTCACTTACGAGGTGGAAAACCTGCATGGCGACACGGGCGACGGACACAATGTTGTGCAGACGGTGTTCATGGAATGTGGCGCGGCGTATCGCGAAGCTGGGCCGGAACACCTGCGATACGTTGGCGAAACCGCTTTCGTGGCTGATGCGGCACGGCGCGCGGCGGCGACGCCCGGCAAGGCGCAGATCGCGGGCATTGTCGCGCATGCCGATCTTCGGCGGGCCGACCTCGACGAAACGCTGGACGCGCATGCCGCAGCGGCGGGCGGATTGTTCCGCGGCATCCGGCAGGCGGGTGCCTGTGATCCCAATCCGGAAGCATTGCGTATCCCCGGCGGCGCGCCGCCCGGCCTCTATGCCGACGCTGATTTCCGCAAGGGAGTTGCGCGCCTCGGCGAGCGCGGGCTGACTTATGACACCTGGATGTTCCATCACCAGCTGCCGGCCTATGCCGATCTTGCCCGCGCAACGCCCGGCACCACGATGATCCTTGATCACTTTGGGACGCCGCTGGGCGTTGGCGCCTATGCCGGCAAACGCGCGGAGATTTTCGAGAAGTGGAAGGACGATATTGCCGAAGTCGCTGCCTGCCCCAACGTGTTTGCGAAGATCGGCGGCATGGCGATGCCCGACAATGGCTATGGGTGGAACACGCGCGACAAACCTCCGACTTCGGATGAGTTCGTCGAGGCGCAGGCGCCGTGGTACACCCATGCGATCAAATGCTTCGGGCCGGAGCGCTGCATGTTTGAAAGCAACTTCCCTGTCGACCGGCTGTCGCTTGGATACCGCGTACTGTGGAACGGGCTGAAGAAGATTGCGCGGCATTACCCCGAGGCCGCGCAGACGGCGATGTTCAGTGGCACAGCCCGGAAAGTCTACAAGCTGTGAGCGCGAAGGTGGATCTGGTAAAGCTGCCCGCCCAGCCCGCAGGCGTGGCGTGGCCCACGGAGGAATGGCCGGAGGGAGACCTTTCAGTGAAGGTCGCGCCTAAGCTTGCGCCGCTGCTCGACCATGCGTTCAGCGACGCCGCGCCCGAAGCCATGGGCGAGACGCACGCCTTCCTGGCTGTACAGGGCGGCAAGATCGTTGCGGAGCGCTACTGGCGTGGCTTTGACCGGGAGAGCACGCATCATTCCTGGTCGCAGGCCAAATCAATGACGCAGGCTCTGATCGGCATTCTGGTGCGCGAGGGCAAGATTGACGTTCAGGCGCCAGCAAATGTCCCCGAATGGCGAACTGCGGGCGACCCGCGCCGCGCCATCACGCTGGACCAGTTGTTGCGCATGTCCAGCGGGCTGAAATTTGCCGAAGATTATGTCGATGCAGGCGTCTCCGATGTGATCGAGATGTTGTTTGGCACCGGCAAGGCAGATGTCGCGGGCTATGCGGCGCAGTCAGAACTGATCCATCCGCCCGGCAGCGTCTGGAGCTATTCCAGCGGGACCAGCAACCTTGTCGCCCGCGCGGCGGCGCTCGCGGCAGGCGTCTCAGGAGAAGCATTCCGGGACTTCATGTTCCGGGAGCTTTTCCGACCACTGGGCATGACATCTGCCCGGCCGAAATTTGATGAAGCTGGCACCTTTATCGGTTCTTCCTTCTGCTTCTGCACGGTGCGCGATTTTGCGCGTTTTGGCCTGCTCTACCTAAGGGATGGCGTTTGGGATGGCCGCCGCATCCTGCCCGAGGGCTGGGTGGACTATGCGCGCACGCCAACCCCTGTGCCGGAAACGGAGCGGCTGGGCTATGGCGCCCATTGGTGGCTGGGCATGGCGGGGCCGGGCAGCTTCTCTGCTAATGGCTTTGAGGGGCAATACACGGTGCTGGTGCCGGAGCTGGACCTGATCCTCGTGCGTAACGGGAAATCGCCCAATGAGCAGAAAGAGGCGGTGATGGACTGGATGGGCGCGGTCGCCGACTGCTTCCGGGATAAATAAGTATTAATTTTCAATATATTATGCCTCTCCAAGCTTCCCGGCTTGCCATTTCACCCTAACCCGTGTATCCGCCGCACCTTCAGAAAGGGCGGCGCAAGGCCGTGCCTGTCAGGTTCCGACCTTCCCGAGCGGAAGACACGGTCCAGGGCGAAAGGAAAGAAAATGTCCAAAACTAAAATCGTATTCAATGTCGAAGTGCGTGAGCGCGTTGGCACCGGCGGCGCTCGTGAAGCCCGCAACAACGGCTTCGTTCCCGGCGTTCTCTACGGCGGCGACATTGATCCCGTGGCAATCAGCCTGAAAAAAGGCGAAGTCGTCAAGGCGATCGAAACGGGGCAGTTCCTGAACTCCACCGCGACGCTCATCCACAAAGGCGAGCGCCAGCTGGTTATCCCGCAAGGCATCCAGATGCACCCGGTGACCGACCAGCCGATGCACGTTGACCTGCGCCGCGTGAAAGTTGACCAGATCATCTCGGTCGAGGTTCCGGTTCACTTCAAGGGCACCGAAGTCTCGCCGGGCCTCAAGAAGGGCGGCACGCTCAACGTCGTTCGTCACTCCGTCGAACTCAATGTTCCGGCTGGCAACATCCCGGAAGAGCTCGAAGCAGACGTTTCGACCCTCGAAATCGGCGACAACGTGAAGATCTCGAACATCAAGCTGCCGAAAGGCGCTGAGCCCACGATCACCGATCGCGACTTCACCATCGCAACGATCGCTGGCCGCGGCGGCAAGCAGGAAGTGGAAGAAGAGGCTCCGGCCGCTGACGCTGTTCCGGCCGCCAAGGCAGCCGCTCCGAAGAAAGACTAATCTCTTTCTGGACAATTCAGGGGCCGCCAGTCACAAGCTGGCGGCCTCTTTGATTCCGGGCACCAGACAAGGAGAGACCCGCCATGCTGATCCTCATCGGACAGGGAAACCCCGGCGCCAAATATGCCAAGAACCGGCACAATGCCGGATTCCTGGTAATCGACCGCATTCATGACGCATTCGGCTTTGCCCCCTGGCGCTCGAAGTTCGACTCAGAGGTTTCGGAAGGAACGGTGCCGACGGCTACCGGCTCAACCAAAGTTCTGTTGATGAAACCGCAGACCTATTACAACGAGACCGGACTGGCCGCGTCGAAAGCCCTTTCCTTCTACAAGCTGAAGCCTGAAGACGTGACCGTCTTCCATGACGAAATCGATCTTGCGCCGGGCAGGATGCGTGTGAAGCGCGGCGGCGGACATTCCGGCAACAATGGCGCGCGCTCAATGATTGCCCACCTTGGCGAAAACTTCCGCCGTATACGGATTGGCGTGGGCCATCCTGGCGACAAGGCGATGGTGATGCCGCACGTCCTCTCGGACTTTCACAAGGCGGACCTGCAATGGTTCGAACCGATGTCCGACGCGATCTGCAAGGCATTGCCGCACCTGCTGTCGGGCGACGACGAACGCTTTCAGACTGAAGTGATGCGTCTGGCGCCAGCGCCGAAGCATGATCCACGCCAGACAGCGAACAAAGGCGGGGAATAATCCGCCGCCCTTTGGCATCCCCTATGCGGGTTTCTTCCGGCCGCCGTTGCGGAAATACTCAAGCGTACCGCGCTGGATGATGACATCCCCCGGCGCGATGTCATGCGCTTCGAAATCCGGCAGGCCTTTCACATGCGCATAGACATCGCCGAAATCCTTGTAGCAGGTGTCGAGCAAGGCTTCGAAGCTGGGGATGACGAAATAGGTCTGCTGGAAATCGTCGATGATGTATTTCGTCCGCATAAGGCGCTGCAGATCGAAGCCGATACGGTTGGGGCTGGCGTCCTCCAGCGCGAAAACGGTTTCCTGAGGGCTTGAGATAATCCCGGCGCCGTAAATGCGCAGGCCATCTTCTTCCTGGATCAGTCCGAACTCGACCGTGTACCAATAGAGCCGCGCCAGATTGTGTAGTTGGCCAAGGCGCATCGCCCGCTGACCGCCCTTGCCATAGGCTTCCATGAAGTCCGCAAAGACCGGGTTTGCCAGCATCGGCACATGGCCGAAAATGTCGTGAAAGATATCCGGCTCCTGAAGGTAGTCGAACTCTTCTTCCGGGCGGATGAAGGCGCCTGCCGGGAAGCGGCGATTGGCCAGGTGATCGAAGAATATCTCGTCCGGCACCAGCTCTGCCACGGGAACGACCCGCCAGCCCGTCAGCTTCTCCAGCTTGTCGGACAATTGGCCCATATGCGGGATGCCCGAGGGCGACAGCTCCAGCGCGTGCATGGCATCGAGCGCGGCGCGACAGGCCCTGCCCTTTGCGATTTCCTTTTGGCGCCGAAACAGCCTGTCCCAGCGGTCATGCTCCGCCGCAGAATAGGTTTCCCACGCCTGATCGATCGTGAAGTCCGCTGCGCGGGGCGCGCCATGATAGCGATTCTTAGCAAATGCCGTGTCCATACCAGCGATTATACGACAGCACGCAATTTAGTTCCAGATGTAACTAAATTCAGGCCGCCTCGGGCCGTGAATCGATGATTTCGGAGAGCGTAACGCCCAATTGCCCATCGACGACGACCAGCTTGCCCCGCGCGACGAGGCGCCCTGACACGTAAATATCGACAGGTTCGTTGGTCTGGCGCTCAAGCGCGACGATCTCGCCGGGCGACAGGGCCAGCAACTCTTCCATCGGAATGCGCGCCTCACCAAGGACCACATCCACCTGGACCGGCACATCCATCAACATCTTCTCAAGCGCGGGATTCTTCGGCTCGGTCATGCCCCCATCCTTGGCTTGCCTGAGGGGGCTTTGTCCAGCTTCGTGCTGAGGTCTCGTGTGAGTCCGAACAGGTCGCCCTGCCCGTCAATCAATCGCTGCGCGAGTCCCGTGACGGCCCCGCGGACCTGCGGCTTTGTGGCGTCATCATAGGCTGCGCTGTCCAGCAGCTGCATGAGCTGCAACAGATCGGCCAGCACATCGCGCATCGTAGCGGTCACGCGGTCCAGCCGATCGAGCGTTTCCTGGGTTTCCTGTCGCGACACTTCCGCGAGGGCCTCTGCGCGGACCTTCGCGATCAGGCCAGCCAGCTCTTCTGCCGACAGGCGGACGGCATCCGGCGCGGAGGCTTGCGGCGCGAAGTCCGAACGAAAGTCGAAAGGCGATAAGAGGCGGGCAGCTTCGCTCATTACTCGATCAGTTCGTCTTCAAGCGGGCCCTTGGCATCGGCCGCGCGGATTTCGCCACGCTGGATCAGTTGGCGCGCCAGGCCGACAATCTCGAAGCGGGCCGCCTCAATCTCGCTCCTGCGGAGCGCGCCGAGCGCGGCCGTTTCCTCGCGGATCAGCTCTCCGGCCCGCTGGGTCATATTGGAGAAGAACGCCGTAGCGGTCGCGTCTTTGGCGCCCTTGAGGGCGACGATCAGAACCGCGCGGTCGACCGCCGACAGCAAGGTTTGGATGCCTGCGGCATCGAGCGCGGCAAGATCATCAAACGTGAACATCAGGGAACGGACTTTCCGGCCCGAACCTGGCTCCGCACTTTCAAGCGCCGCCAGGAAGACGGACTCGGCGCGCGTATCCATCTGGTCGAAAATCCGCGCGACACGCTCATGCCCACCGCGTGTCCCTTCAGATGCCAGAGACGGAAGGCGGCGCGTCAGATGATCTTCAAGGCTTTTCAGCGCGACTTCGCGCGGCGCCGCCAGATGCAGCAGCCGCTGCATGGCTTCAACAGCGAGGGACGGCGGCAGGGTGCGCAACACGCGCGCCGATGTTTCGCTGGGTAGCCGGGAGAGGATCAGGGCGACACTTGCCGGGCGCTCATACCGCACAAGCCCGACAATCGTATCTACCGGAAGGGCTGCCAAAGCAGTCCAGATGTCTTTATGGCGCTGCTGGCTGGCCGCAGGGAATTGCTGCGCATGGTCAAACCGGCGCGAGGCATCCGCAAAGAGACGGGCGGCTTCTGCCTCCGCCGCCGGATCGTCGGCCAGCGCATCCATAGCGGCAGTCAGCTCCCGAGCCTCCGCGGGCGAGAGCTCTGCCCATATGCCTGCAGCCTCTGGCCCCAAAGCGCGCATCAGGCGTGCGGCACGGAGCGTGCCGGCATCCAGATTGCGGGAAACGGCAATGGGATGGGTCACGACGCGTCCCCATCATTGCGCATCCAGCCACGCAGGACCGCAGCGGCCTTTGCAGGATCGCGCCGGGCAGCCTCGCTGGCGTCAGGCACGCTGACGGGCGCTATGGGCCGCAGCGGGCGCAACGGCTCAACCCGCATCTCTCGTTCAGGCTCGCGCGCAGGCGCGGGCGCAGCAACCGAACCGGCGGGACGCAGGGTGGATAGCGCCATTCCGGCGGAAATCAGGGAAATGAGGCCCAAGGCGCTCAGTTCGAGCCAGGCGGCAGTGTCCGGACGACCGGGCAGCCCGCGCGCAAAGGCGGCCTGTTCGATCACCAGCTTGTCACCGCGCTTGAAGTCGAGCCCCGCAGCATCGGGAAGAATTCGTTGCAGGTCGCCCGCAGCAGTGGCGGCGCGGGCATCGAGCAGCAGGAGGAGCGTGCGCCCGCCTTCGGGATTGCGAGCGATCGTCACGCGCGCATTGCCGGCCCCGGCAATCGGCTCGATCAGGTTCAGGAGAGAGGCTTCGGCGGGGCTGCGCGGGTCCGGCTGACTGCCTGTGAGCAGGCTGGAGGCCCGCCAGACGGCCAGTGAAAGGGCCAGAAACAGCATAAGCAACGCCGCAAGCCGCATGGCCTGCCCCGTCTGTCTGCCTGCCGCCGCCCGCTGAAACGCCATCAACCTCTCCAAACAGCCGCAGATTCGCTCTGCAGCACATCCGGAGAGGCTAGAATCCCTGCCTTAACAGCAGGCTAATATGGCAAACGCCGAATTAACGGCGATATTGCTGAAGACGGGTCGTACGAAGACCCTTGGTCCCATGGCGGGCATAAAGGCGTTCCCACGCCTCATATTCCTCGTCCGTGAGCTTGTAGCGCTCGCAAGCAGCTTCCCGCGTGAGCAGGCCACCCGTGACGGCAGCCACGACCTCTGCCTTACGGCGGGTCACCCAGCGGGAAATGTTCGGCGATGGCAGATCGGCCAGAGTCATCTTCTGGCCGTCCGGCCCCTTAACGCTGATGGGGCGTGCGTTCTGCGTTTCCATGTGCATTACCTGTTCCTGGCGATGGCACGACACCCGGCTTCTCCGGGGTCAGTTCGAGCACCATACACAGGCGACCTTAAGCCTAGCCCTAACCTCGAAAGTCAGTTTGGCAGGCTCTGTTAGGACAGTGTTTGGAAACCTGTTCCGGGCCGGGACAGGCAGACTATTTCTGCCTTTTTGCTGCCCCGATGATGACAAGCCAGAAAGAAAAGCCGCCCCGGAGAGGGGCGGCGTTAACAAGAAAAGTTGGAATGTGAACGCTTGGGTCAGGCGAGAGCCTTCAGAAGCTCCAGCGAGTTATTGTCACGCACCTGCGCACAATGCCGACGCAGCATGGTGAGGAACATTTCATCACCTCGTTCGGTCTGCTTCACCAGCATCGCGGCACCGAAGGCAACCGAAATGCCATAGAAACTGAACCAGCGATAATGTTCGTAGAGCTCATCGAAGGAATAATTCTTCACACCCTCTGCCATGAGTTTCTCATGATAGAAGCGCAGCAGGTCTTGCTCGTGCCTGGGCCGCTCCTCCCGCGTCAGTCCCGCCCCGATGAAATAGGCAACGTCATTGGCCGGAGCACCTCGGCTGGTGGTTTGCCAATCCACGACCACCAACGGCTTTTTAGCCGTGGGCGGACCAAACAGCATGTTGTCGAGGCGGAAGTCATTATGCGTCAGCGCGAAAGGGCCGCTATATTGCTCACCCCACCCCCGCGTAAGCGCAACGGCGTAAGCGTCTCCCACTTCAATATTCTCTGGCGACAGGTGCTTGGCGTAGCGTTCCTTGAACCCTGCCCATAACCCAGCCACCTGCTCGCTCCCCAGCGCTGGTGGCGGCGCCTTACTGGAGCCCTGCAGCCAGTCATAATCGTCAAGGCTCGGTTCATTCCAATAGGCGGCGTGAAGAATGGCAGCCGCCCCCAGCGCGCGGCGCGCCTCGTCCACACCGCAGCCCTTCAGCTGGTCGCCCTGTTCCGATGGCGCCATGTCTTCCATGATCAAAGCGAACCGGTTCGTCTCTTCGTCATAATCCGTATAGAGAGCGCTCGGCGTGATGCGACCCGCGACTTTCGGGAAAGTGCGGTAAAACATCACTTCGCGCCTGTAGTGACCCAGCAACTTTGCGGTCATCAAGCTTGCCTCGCTTCCCGAAGGAAACTTGCCGACAAGCGAGCGCGGCGCGTCCGGTCCTGCCTTTGCATATTCAAATACGAAGCGGACATTCTCGCCGATCTGGCCTGTGCCGATCGACTTGGACGTCAATGACTTCACTTCGGCATGAATGCCGATCTCGCTGAACAGATTGTTGAACCAGTCGGGGCCCAGTTCAAGAGGGTTGGTATCCAATCCCGGACGGCTCATGTTTCCTCCACTTATACATTTTCATTTTTCTTTTCTGTGTTTCGTCCGGTGAACCGGCGCAGCTGCCCCAGGCGCTCTTCGGCGCGGCGCAGCCCTTTGTCGAGCGCAGCCATAGTCAGGGCAAAGTCGACACTTTTCTCACGACGCCAGGCGCGTTCCGTTTCGCCGACAACAAAGGCAATCGCAATCCGCTTGAGGCTGGCAGGCGCCCCGGCATCATCATCGATGCCGGCTGAGGCGAGTGCCCAGGCGGCCGTAGCGTGCCGGTGAACCGGCAGGCGCACCACATGACTCAGCGAACTTTCTCGAAACTTCATCAGCTCACGGAGACCGTCGCGATAGGGCTCCATTGCCTCAAATCGCTTCATCATCACATCGAACAGACGTTCACGTGCCGAGCTATCTTCAGGCACGCCATCAGCCGACATGGCACGGTCGAAATAGCCATCCATCGCTTCCAGGATCTCTTCCCGTCCGCCGATGCCGTGAAAGTCCTGAAGGGTGAGGCCAGCCTTTGCGGCGATTTCCGCGAGCGTGATTTCGGACCACCGCTTGCCAGCCGCGAGATCCAGAGCTGCGAGAAGCCCTTTCTCAATGACTGGATCTATGACGGCCACCGAACTTCCTCCTGTCGCTCAGTCCGCCTCTTGCGATAGCTGCCGGTCGCGGCTTGCGGCGGCAGCGAGTGCGGTTCTGAACAGTTGAGGCATCCCACTCGTGCCCATGAGGATGTCAAGAGCCGCCTGGGTGGTGCCGCCGGGAGAGGTTACCGCCTTCCTCAACGCTTCCGGGCTTTCCTCACTGCCAGCCATCAGCGCTGCGGCACCTTCGACTGTGCGACGAGCGAGGCTGGCCGCCAGATCCCGCGGCAACCCCTGAGCAACACCGGCTTCGGTCATCACTTCAGCAAGCAGGAAGATATAGGCCGGGCCGGAGCCGGACACAGCGGTGACCGCTGACATCAGCCCCTCGTCCACCGGTCCGTGAACATCGCCAAGCGGAGCAAGAATTTCACGCGCCGCAGCGATGTCTGCTTTCATCGCGCCCTGCGGCGCGCAGAAAGCCATCACCCCCTGCCCGATAGAGCCGGGCGTGTTTGGCATGGACCGGATGACGCGCTCCGTTCCGAGACGGCGCGACAGCTGCGCAAGGCGCACGCCCGCCATGATGGAGATCGCAAGCGTCTTGGGGCCAACATATTCTTTGGCCGTCTCCGAAATCGCCGCGAATTGCTGCGGCTTGACCGCGAGCACGACAATCCCGCTGGGCGATGGCTCCGGATTGAGGCGAATACGCCCCTGCTCAGCCAGCTCCCGGATCTCGTCATGCGGCGACGGCTCAATGACCGAAATCTCGCGATCCGGGCCTTTCAGCCAGCCGCGCAACAATGCCGACCCCATGCGGCCCGCGCCGACCAGCGTGAGAGATGCAGGCCCCGCCATTGTGCCGACTCAGGCTTCGCCGTGCGTTTCGAACATAACAGCATCAATTGCCTCCCGCGGGCTTTTGCCAGCCCAGACGAGGAAATTGAATGCTGGCATGAACCGATCAGCCGCGCTGACGGACGCCGCCATAACGGCGCGCACTTCGCCCTCGGTGAGCTCGTCACGGCCTTCCATCGGGAAGGTATAGCGGAAGATGATCACGCCATCGTCCGCCCAAAAATCGAAATGCCCCAGCCAAAGCCGCTCATTGGCCAGCATCACCAGCTCCGCAATTGCAGCGCGTTTAGCTTCCTGCGGTTTGACGTCCAGCGTCATTGAATAATGAACGGCAGCCGGTTCGGGGCGGTAGGCGAACAAGGCGCCCATATCGCCCCAGCGGGTCTCTGCAACGACCTGCAAAGTGCCTTCTTCGTCTCGTTCCGCAGGCCATCCGGCGTCTTCCAGAACGTCTTCGACCAATTCCAGGGGATCAAGCGCCATCAGATGGCTGCGGCTAAGTTCAAGGCTCATGATCGGGCCTCCGCGTTTGGATAATTGCAAGCTGCCGGATTCGCTCCCCAAATCCAACACCACTCAACGCCGACGGGCTCGGCGATGTCAAAGTTCATGAGCAGTTAACGGTCAGCTTTCGGTGGATTTTCCCGCTTCGAGCGCCGCGATGCGCGCCTCCAGCAGCTCGACACGCTCCAGAGCGGCCGTTGCAATGGCTTTCAAAGCTTCGACTTCGTCGCGCCCTGCGAGGTCCATATCAGTGATCAGCGCACGCACACGCGCCTGGGCGGCCGTCTTGGCTTCCTCGCCCGCCGCACGGGCCGCGCCGAGGGCGCCAGTCATGAGGCCTGCGATGTCATCAAGCAGTGGATTTGTGCCTGTCATGCGGCTACTCCTTCGCGCCGGGTGTGCTGCTGGACTATCAGATAAGGTGCCCGCCAGACAGGGAAAAGACGCCGCATGACTGAACTGCTCGCCGCGCTCACCATCTTCATGGGTGAAACGTCGCTCAAGTTTCCGGAATGGAGCCCGGCGCTCTTCTCCATCGACTTCGGCTTCATGGGCCTCGGGACCTTCCACCTGCGCTGGTATGCGCTCGGCTACATCGCCGGGATCGGCCTTGCCTGGTGGTATGCGAACGAATTGCTGAAGCGCCCCGCGCTGTTCGGCGGCAACGCGCCGCTCGACAAGAATGGCCTCGATGACCTGATGTTCTGGATCATCATCGGCATCATCCTGGGCGGACGTATCGGCTACATCCTGTTCTATATGGTTCCTTACCAGTGGGATCTGATCGCGGCCGATCCGATGGCCCTGGTCCGCATCTGGGATGGCGGAATGGCATTCCATGGCGGTATGGCAGGCGTGGCGGTGGTGCTCGCCTGGTTCGCGATGAAACGCGGCGTCAACTTGTTTTCTATTGGGGACATTGCGGGCGTGACGGCGCCGATCGGCATCGGGCTCGTACGCATTGCGAACTTCACGAATGGAGAACTCTATGGCCGCCACACCGAAGCTTCGGTCGGCATGGTGTTTCCGGAGGGCTATGTTCCGGGCTCAACGCCGCCTGCATACAACTGGGCGACTGGAGACTGGGTCTATACCGGCCTCGAACTTCCCCGCCATCCGAGCCAGCTTTACGAGTCCGCGCTGGAAGGCTGGCTGCCCCTGCTGGTGCTCTCGATCCTCATTTGGAAGTTTGGCGCGCTGAAGCGCCCTGGCCTTGTCGCGGGGCTGTTCCTGCTGATGTATGGCACAGGCCGCTCGATCGTCGAGAACTTCCGCGAGCCGGATTCCTTTGTGCACACCCTCCCTCAATGGCTGACAATGGGAATGCTCCTCTCAATCCCGATGTGGGTGGGCGGTATCCTGCTTGTCTGGAATGCCTTGAAATCAAGGAAGAATTGACCTTAAAGCTCATCAACACAAATTTTTGCCGCCATTTAAGGAATTGCATGCGCAATCCAGGAAGGGGAGCGCGATGGGTACAGATCGCCTTTACAGGCTCACAGCGGCCTGCCTGATCGTGCATGAGCTCGAAGTCGTTTTTTTACCGGAATGGACTGCTTTTCACGACGCCTCAAATCCTGTGCAGCAAATCATCATGTTAGCGCATGTGCCCGTCATCTTTGGAATGCTGATCGCTGCAGAGCTGACGCGCCGGATCAGTATTCGCGTCGGGATCTGCATGTTTGCGGTCCTCCATGTCGGTCTTCACTGGGTTTATCGTAACCACCCCTTTCATGACCTCAGCTCGGCAACCTCCTGGGTGCTGATCCTGCTGGCAGGGATCTTCGGAGCGGCCTATCTGGTGCCGGAGAAGGCGCGCTAGGCGTAGCACAACTGCGGCAGGAATACCGATGACCCTGGAAGAACGGCTGATCCGCCTGATCGAGACGGAAGGCCCAATCCCCCTGTCGACCTACATGCAAATTGCTCTGCATGATCCCAAACAAGGGTACTATGCCGCCCGCCCCGGTATTGGCCGTGACTTCACCACTGCGCCGGAAACCAGCCAGGTGTTCGGAGAGCTGATCGGCCTGTGGTTGGTGCATGAATGGCGCGCAATGGGCGAGCCTGCCGCTTTCCGCCTTGTCGAGATCGGGCCCGGCCGCGCCCTGCTGTTGCATGATGCCCTGAAGATCGCGTCTTTGGCGGGCGGCGAAGCATTCCTGAAGGCGGCGCAGCTCACGCTGGTTGAGCCGAGCCCTGCCCTTCGCCTTGTCCAGAAGGAACGGCTCGCCCGATTCAATCCCAGCTTTGCCAGGCAGCTGAGTGATGTGCCGCCAGGCCCCATGCTTCTGGTGGCGAACGAATATCTCGACTGCCTGCCCGCCCGGCAATTCCGGCGCGATGGCGAACGCTGGCGCGAATGCGTCATCGGCCTCTCGCCAGAACGCAGCCTTGTCATGGGCCTCGCCGCCGACGAACCGCGCCCGCCGGCCGGCGCAACGCTGACCGGCGATGTTGTGGAGGTCCAAACCGGACTTGATCTCGTCGTGGCAGACCTTGCTTCCCGCAAGGAGCCCTTCCGTGCCCTTTTCATCGATTACGGCCCGGCAGACAGGGCGCCCGGCGACACGCTGCGCGCGTTTCGCAAGGGACAGCAAGTTTCGCCTCTTGCCGAGCCCGGCGCCAATGACCTGACGGTCGACGTCGACTTCGGACGGTTCGCCCGCCTCGCTGCATCTGCATCGCTCGATGCGCACGGCCCGGCGCCGCAGGGAATGTTCCTGCTGGGGCTCGGCGCGCAGGCTCGCCTCAACCAGCTGATCAAGGCAAATCCTGATCAGGCTGAAGAGATATTCAACGCGGCCCAGCGCCTGATTGATCCGCAGCATATGGGCGAGCGCTTCAAGGCCATCTGCCTGTCATCCAGCGGCCTTCCCAAGCCTGCGGGCTTCTGATCGCGCCGTCGCCTATTGGCATCATCCGGCCAGCCCCCATCTTAAGGCCATCCGAAGATGGCGCGGCCCCAGAGACCTGCGCCGCAATAAAGGACAGAAAATTGGCCGAACTCTCGATCCTTGAGCTGGGACGCGTGCGTGAAGGCTTTACACGCACCGACGCCCTGAACGAAGCACGCCGGCTAGCCCAGCACGCGGAAAGCTGGGGTTACAAGCGCTTCTGGGTTGCCGAACACCACAACATGCCAACCGTCACGACAGCGGCGACATCTCTGGTCATCAGTCACATTGCAGCTGGCACCAAAACCCTGCGCGTTGGCGCGGGTGGCATCATGCTGCCAAATCACGCGCCCTATGTGATTGCCGAACAATTCGGCACGCTGGAAGCGCTCTATCCCGGCCGGATCGACCTTGGCCTTGGCCGCGCGCCTGGCACTGACCAGCTGACCCTGCGCGCCCTCCGGGTGCACCCCGAAGAGTCCGAACGTTTCCCGCAGGATGTTGTCGAGCTTCAGATGTGGCTCGGCCCGGTGAAGGAAGGCCAGCGCATCGAAGCGGTTCCCGGTTCCAACTCCAATGTTCCGCTCTGGATCCTCGGCTCCAGCCTCTTTGGCGCACATTTGGCTGCCGAGCTGAGCCTGCCTTATGGCTTTGCCTCCCACTTTGCTCCGCAAGCGCTGGACGAAGCGCTCGCAGTCTACCGCTCAAGGTTCAAACCCAATGAGAAGATGGCCAAGCCCTATGCTTTGATTGGCGCCAACATCATTGCAGCCGATACCGATGAGGAAGCCCGCTACCTTGCCACGTCGCAGCAGATGTCCTTCGCCAATCTCGTGCGCGGCGAACGCAAGCTGACCCAGCCCCCCATCGACGACATCGACACCTATTGGAGCCCGATGGAAAAAGCCCGGGCTGCCGCCATGCTGGAAGTCGCCATCATCGGCTCGCGAGACACCGTGAAACGCGGGATCGACAAGCTGCTTGCACGGACGAATGCCGATGAAATCATGGTGGTCTCGGACATGTACGATCCCGAAAAGCGCCTGCACTCATTTGAGATCATCGCCGAAGTGATGGGCGCAAAAAACCTGTCCCACGCCTGACACCGAAAAAGGAAAAGCCGACAACGCGGGTTGCCGGCTTTTCAATTTCTTCAGTGCAAAGGCGGCGCTTATTGCGTGCGCTTCACCTCATTGCCCTCACCCAGCAACACAACGGTCGGTGCGTGCTGGCGGGCTTTCTCGGCTTCCACGCCGCAGAAAGCTGCAATGATCACGGTGTCGCCCACAGCAAAATGACGGGCTGCTGCTCCATTCACACCAATCGCGCGCGAGCCGCGGGGCGCTTCCAGCGCATAGGTCTGGATTCGGGCACCATTTGTCACGTTCCAGATGTCGACCTTCTCGTGCGGCAGAATTCCCGACGCATCGAGCAGATCCTGGTCGATTGATACCGAGCCTTCATAGTGCAGGTCACATTGCGTGACGGTTGCGCCGTGAAGCTTTGCTTTGAGCATGCTGAGGATCAAGAATGGTCCCTCCAGGACACCGTGAGAACTTTTGCTCACCACGAGAATATGGGGACATCCCGCAGCGCAGCAAGGGCTTATTGCATTGCAAACCAAGGACCGTAAAGGCGCGGTATGTAAACTCTGTCGCCAGGTTTCGTAATGCCAAGACAATCGCAAATGCGAAATGTCCTGACTCGCCAGACTGTTCCGACGCTGTTAACCCTCTCGAAAATGCCGCGCCGCTTCAGGGGAGGACGAGATGCGCAACAATTACACCGCAATGGCCCGGCTGGGCCTGCTTGTGACGACCGCGATGCTGCTCACCGCCTGCACCACAACGCCGGACGCGCCGCCGCCGAGGCCCGACCCGGTTCCCGCACCTCCTCCACCCCCACCTCCGCCTCCTCCGCCCCCGCTCATTCCGGACCGGAATTCCGGCATGACGCCCGAAGAATGGGAAGAAGTTGGCGGCGCTCCGACGACCGGATCGCCTGCCCCCGGCGCCGGGCGCGAAGCCCTGCGCAACCGCTCGGCTGGCCGCGCGCAGGATTTCCTTCCCTACATTGATGTTGCGATCGAGCCGGACATACTTGTTTCGGGCATCGGCCCGCAGCTTCAGGATCGGTATACGCGGCTCCAGATCGTGACACTGGACCCGGACAGCTATGACATCGAAGGCGTGGCCAGCGGTGGCCGTAAGAGCAAGGACGATACCCGGAACTATAACCGCGAGAGCCGCAACTGGTTCCAACGGACGATCTCCGGCTCTCGCAATATAACGCGGACCCTGCTCGCCGAATTCGATATTTCCAGTCCGGACATCAAGACGTCGAAAGCGCTGTTCTCCTCGACCTTCGAGTCTGACAACGCGAAGGGCGAAGCCTGGACCACGAATGAGAGCATCTCGGTCTACGCGACTCCCTATTTCAAGGTGAGCCCCAACACGACCATAGAAGGCCGTTTCCGGATGCAGCTCTCAGATGAGCGGCAGAGTTCAGCCGGAGCAAATGTCATGTCGGCGCTGCAAACGGCGGCAAACCTGATTGCGCCAACGTCTGCGCTGGTGACCTACTTCAACGCGCCTGCCATGCAGCAAGCCTCCAGCTTCCTGAACAGCCAATCGACCGCCCTGTTCGGCCAATCCATTACAGAGCAGTCCACTGGCGCTTTTGCAATCCGCTCGTGGACGGATGAACCGATTCTGATCGTCAATGCCTCCATGCCGCCTGCAGGAAACATCAAAGACACCGCCAGGAAGATGGGCGTCGGCAAATGGGCCATCTATCTGGACGAGCCCATTCCTTCGGTTCTGACTGCGCGCACCTTTGGCACCGGCGAGCCTGACTATGCAGGCGTCAGCTCTGCCGACGTGCTGGCCTTCCAGATTGGCGCGGACCTGCGCGTCTATGACTATATCTTCTCGCGCCTCGACATGAGCGACCGGATCGCCTCTCTCAATGAGAACGCAGATCCCGACACCGCGCGCGTCATCTGCACGCGGATTTCGCGCGGGCTTTCGGAGATTGGCTTCACGACGTTTGATGCGGCGGCCGGGGTCTGGGCTGCGTCGGAATCCGACCAGTTCAACACCGCTGCGCGGCAAGCCCTGCAGGACGCCGCAACATGCGAAGCAATGACGCTCTGGCAATTCATCAATGGCGGGTGATGCAAATTCCGGCGAGCTTCAGTAGAACGCCGGAATGACCCTCATCCTGTTCAATAAGCCTTTTGGCGTCCTCAGCCAGTTTACCGACGAAGGCAGCGGCAAACCCACACTGAAGGATTACATACACTTGCCGGGCGTTTATCCCGCCGGCAGGCTGGATTTCGACAGCGAGGGCCTGCTCATCCTAACCAATGACGGCCGCCAGCAGGCGCAAATTGCCAATCCAAAACACAAGCTGCCGAAGACCTATCTGGCGCAGGTCGAGGGCATTCCCTCCGAAGACGCGCTTATCTCCCTCCGGCGAGGAGTCGACCTGAAAGACGGGCGAACACGACCGGCCCTCGCGCGCATTGTGCCCGAGCCCAAAAATCTCTGGCCGCGCGATCCGCCCATCCGCTACCGGAAATCCGTGCCAGACACCTGGGTCGAGCTCTCAATCACAGAAGGGAAAAACAGGCAGGTGCGCCGCATGACGGCAGCAGTTGGCCACCCCACGCTCAGGTTAATCCGCATACGCATCGGCGACTGGGACCTGGATGGCATTGAACCGGGGAAATGGCGCAAAGCCTGACAGTATTTGAAGAATCCGAAAAATATCAGCGTTAGCGGTTCACATTGGCATCGGCGTCCCCTAGGTCCTGCCTGAACTCCAATCTTGGCAAGAGGGCTGATGATGGCAGCGCCGGCTGTATTGAATGAACTTGAAGGCTGGTGGCAGTCAAACGCTCCAGCATGGGCGACAAATGCAACAGATTGGATTGTAGGCATCTGGAATGAAGGTGCTTATGGCCTTACCTTTGGGCAGATTATTACCGTCACAGTTATTATGTCTCTGGCGATTCTGCTGCGCGGACTGATCGCCAAAACAGCTGTTGTCTGGATCACACGAGCCGCAGCCGGATCACACACCAAAGTCGATGACGCGCTCGTTCACGCAATCTCATTGCCGCTCCGCGTCATACCGGTTGTTATCGGGATCTACGCCTCGATCCAGATCCTGAATGTTGATCCTCAGATCGAAAACTTCGCCAACAAGCTAATGCAGTCTGTTGTTACACTGACGGTTTTCTGGTCGCTGTCGCGCGCCGTCCGAATGCTCGAATACGTCATGTCGGGACTCAAGAACTCGCTGTCGGGTCCGGCCGTCGACTGGATGATTAAAGCGCTGCAATTTATTCTCATCGCGCTGGGCCTGGGCGCCGTTGCACAGCAATGGGGTATCGCCGTTGCGCCTCTCCTTGCCGGTCTGGGTGTATTCGGCATCGCGGTCGGCCTTGGGGCGCAGGATTTGTTCCGCAATCTCATCTCCGGGCTGCTTATCATTGGCGAGAAACGTTTTGTGCCCGGCGAATGGATCCTGGTGGATGGTGTGGTCGAGGGTACGGTCGTGCGCATCAACTTCCGCTCGACGCTTGTGCGCCGCTTTGACCAGAGCCCGGTGTATGTTCCCAACTCAAAGCTCGCAGATGCCGCCGTGACGAACTTTTCGCGCATGACACATCGCCGGATCAGGTGGGCTGTCGGCGTGGAATATTCGACGAGCGTCGACCAGCTCAAAAACATAAGACAAGAGCTGGAAGACTGGCTGATGAACGATGACCGCATCGCCAAACCGCCGGAAGTCGCCCTGTTTGTCCGTGTTGATGCATTCAACGCCAGCTCGATCGACTTCTTGATCTACACCTTCACCAAAACCACAAATTGGGGTGAGTGGCTGAAGATCAAGGAAGAGTTCGCCTATGCGGTCATGGACATCATTGAACGTAACGGCGCTGCCTTCGCCTTCCCGAGCCAGACCATCTACATGAACCAGGAAGACCCGCCGGAACTAATGGTGCCCCCGTCCGGAACAGGACAAGGCCCCAAGCGGCTCGCCCCCCCGGACAACTCCCGCGCCGGGGCCCAGGGCTCCACCAGCGATGAGGCCTCTTCCTCTTCCGAGATGAGTGAAAGCGCCGAATCCGCCTGAGGGCGCAAAACCCGGATAACAAAAAAGCGGGGCGCTCCTTGGGAGCGCCCCGCTTCATTCTGAATGTTGAACCAGATCAGTTGTGGCCGACGGAGTCGGTGCTCAGCGGACGCTCCTCAACATTAGCTTCCGCCATCCAGCGCTTCACGAGCGGGGCAATCAGCAGCATCAGGAATCCGATCAGCATCCCGATATAACCGATGGACGAGAATACCTGGATGTAATTTGATTTCGCATCAGCCACATCGATGATCTGTCCACCAACTGTTTCTGCGCCAGCCGCCGCCGCGATGACACCTGACATGGCGTTGCCAAGGCCCGAATAGACAAACCATGCGGCCATGAACAAGCCAACCAGCGACGCTGGCGCCAGTTTCGTCATGGCCGACAGGCCGACGGGCGAGAGCATCAGCTCGGAAATCGTGTGAATCCAGTAGATCGCGAAGATGAAAAACACTGGGGTAAGCGCAGCAGCGCCCGTGCCAGACATGCCGCCGACAAGCACCAGATAGCCGAGACCCGCACCAAACACGCCGATGGCGAATTTCACAGGCGTAGAAGGCTCCCAGCCTCGCTTTGCGAGCCACAGCCACAGCCAAGCAACAACTGGCGCGAACAGGAAGATAAAGCCCGCATTGAGCGACTGGAACACTGGTGTCGGAACGTTCCATCCAAAGATGTTGGTGTCGACGAGACGGCTGGTCACCAGCGTCAGCGAGGAACCCGCCTGCTCGAAAAGGGACCAGAACGGGATCTGCGCCACAGCAAAATAAACCGCCGCCCACATACGTGTGCGGGCAGCGCCCTTGAGACGGACGATCGAATAACCGATCAGCGCGACGAACATGCCAATGCCGGTGATCATCGCCAGCGTGTTGACGATGCCGGCATTCATCAACAGCGCAATCGAAACGCCGATAATGCCCAGCGCCGATGCATAGCAAGCCGTCTCGACGGTGATGATACCAAAGACTTTCTCGCGCAGTTTCTCACGCGAGGGCGGCTCTGCTTTCCCGTCGAGCCAGGGCTGGCCATACTGGAATACGACGAGGCCGAACAACATCCCGAGCCCGGCCGCGCCGAAACCCCAGGCCCAGCCATAGACGATGCCGAGAATACCGCAGGTCCAGGTCGCCAGGAACGAACCGAGGTTGATGCCCATATAAAATAGCGTGAAGCCGCCATCCCGGCGCGGATCGCCTTCCGGATAGAGATCACCCACGATGGTGGAAATATTCGGCTTCAGGAAGCCCACACCGGCAATGATCAGCGCCAGCGAGATGTAGAGAATATTCACATAGAGCTTCTGCTGCTCAACTTCCGTGGAGAATGTGCCGTCCGCAAAGACGGCAACAGGCGCTGAGGTGTCCGGCGCAGCGGCGGTCGTAGCATCCGCCAGCAGAAGAATGTCGGTCTCGCTATGCTCGGAAAGCGCAATCTTCTGCCCATCCATCTCGACGATCATGCCGTCGGCAGTCTCGTCGATGTGGTAGGACACCCCATTCAGGTAGAGCGTGGTTTCCGGCTCCGGACCAGCGCAGCCGAGGTTTGCGAGTGCGCAGATATTCTGGATGAAGCTGCGCGCGCGGCGCTGTACTTCATAATCGCCCGTGCCATCTTCGCCGATGGGGAGAAGGCGCTGGTCCCCCAGCATGGCATAGTGGGTGGAGCGGAAGATGACGCGGCGGCTTTCGCCATCGTAATCAAGGAACAGTTGCCGGCGATTATCGCGCCCTTCGGCCTGAACTTCGTAATTGCCTGCCTGCGTGATCAGCGTTTCGCGCGAGCCCTGTCCTTCGAACGCCATCCCGAAATGGCCCGCGACCAGTAAGATTGCGCCGAACGTGACTGCCTTGCGCTGCCCCAAATACTTGTCCGACAGGACGCCGCCGACAATCGACATGATGTAAACAAGCGCGATGTAGGCGCCGTAAATCACGTTCGACCGCTCATCCGAGAACAGGAAGTGCTGGGTCAGGTAGAGCAGCAGAAGGCCACGCATCCCGTAATAGGAGAAACGTTCCCACATCTCGGTGAGAAAGCAGATAACCAGCCCCCTCGGATGCCCCAGAAAGCTCTTCTCTGAAGCTGGTATTGTCGTATCTGTCACTTGCATGCTCCCCAGCGCGCTGAACTTTCGTCGGCTCCGCTGCCGCGGGCCGGATTGTGACGAAGGTTTGACCATGCCCCGGCCCCCTGCTCAAGGCAGTTTCTGCCGTTTCCGGCCCACAGGGCGAAGGGGTGTTACGCCGGGGGCGACAATCAGGGGCAATTGTTGCTCGACCAGCGCAAACCTTGTGCGATCAGGGCACCATGGCCGCGATAAGGAAGCCTGCAGCGACGATCGCGCCCGCCAGAACGTTTGACTTGAACATGCGCAGCGCCTCACCTTCGCCCTTGGTCTTCAGGGTCATCGCCTGCCATGCACCATGGGCGAGGAATGCCAGCGCGGTCACCGCGCCCAGCCTGCCGGCACCCTGCGCATAGGCGCCAAGGCCGATCAGCGCGGCTGCGCCCAGATGGAAGCCAAAGCAGATCAACACCGCGCGCTGCCCAAACAGACGCGCGGTGGAACGCACGCCGATCAGTGCGTCATCTTCCCGGTCCTGCAGGGCGTAGATCGTGTCGTAGGCGATCGTCCAGAGTATGAGGCCGGAATAAAGAATGTAGGTTGGCCCGGTGATCACATCGGCGGTCGCCGCGCCGACATAGACGCCCCAATTGAAGGTGAGCCCCAGCCAGGCCTGCGGCCACCAGGTGACGCGCTTCGTATAGGGGTAGATCACCACCAGCGGGATGGCGAGTAGCGCCGCCAGCTTCGCGTCGCCCGGCAATGCAATCCAGATCAGGAACCCTACGCCCAGCTGCGCCAGCAGGAAGGCGTAGGCCTGCTTGACCGAGACCGCGCCGGACGGGATGGGTCGGGCAGCCGTGCGGGCAACTCTGGCGTCGAATTCCTTGTCGGTGATGTCGTTCCAGGTGCAGCCTGCACCGCGCATTACCGTGGCCCCGATCAGGAACAGCACAATCCAAAGCGCATCGATCGGCGCCAGCCCGGTAGAGAAACGCGCAAAGCCGAGCCCCATCACGCAAGGCAGGAACAGCAGCCAGACGCCGACCGGCCGGTCGAGCCGCGCCAGCATGGCATAGGGCTGCCACGCCTTGGGCAAGCCGCGCAGCCAGCGGGGCAGCGCGGAATCAGCCGGAATGCTGAAATCTCCGGCAGTCTCAGGGGGTTGGCGGGTGTTCATCACCGGAAGATATAGAACATTTGAAATCAACCCGCACGGGGCGTGCCCTCAAAACCACAGGAAGTTGCGCAACTGCAACACCTTAACAGGCGCGCCGGGGCGCCCTATAGCGCGAATATGGCCACGATCCCCCGTCTCTATGTTGACGCCCCCCTCGCCGAAGGCGGCGTCCTTGCGCTGGACGATGAACAATCGAACTACCTCCTGCGCGTCCTCCGGCTGGAGGATGGCGCGGCGGTCCGCCTGTTCAACGGGCGCGACGGGGAATGGTCTGCGCAGGTCCAGAAGGTGTCCGGCAAGCGCGCGGAAGCGACGCCGTTGAAACAAACACGGTCACAACAGGGACAAACCGGGACACGTCTGACCCTTCTCTTCGCGCCGGTGAAGAAGGACCAGACCGATCTTATCATCGAGAAGGCGACCGAGCTGGGCGCGGCCCGGTTGGTGCCGGTCCTCACCGAGCGGACCCAGACCCGGACCGTGCGCACCGACCGGTTCCGCAAGATCGCGCTGGAAGCCGCAGAGCAGACCGAGCGGCTGGACCTGCCGGAGATCCTCGAAGCCGCCGGGCTCGACGCGGCGCTGGACGCCCTGCCCCGCGGCACAGCCCTGATCTTCTGCGACGAAGCCGGCGACGAGGCCGAAGCCCCCTGGGGCGGCGAGGCGGGCCGGGCAAGGCCGATGCTGGACGTGCTGGCAGAATTGAAGGGACGCCCCGCCGCGATCCTCACCGGCCCGGAAGGCGGCTTCACCTCCGGCGAGCGCGCCTTCCTGCGCGGGCGGGCGGATACCTGGCCGGTCGGCCTCGGCCCCCGCATCCTGAGGGCAGAAACGGCGGCGATTTCAGCGATGACACTGTGGCAGGCCGTGTGTGGGGACTGGGATCAGGCCGGAACGTAGGTGAGGCGGATTACATCGGCGCCGATACGGTCGGTGGCTGTCAGGCGCAGGCGGGAAAGCGGACCGGCGAAATAGCGCTTTCCCGCGCCGATGACGACGGGGTGAAGATACATCCGATACTCATCAATGAGGCCCAGCTTGGATAGGCTGTGGGCGAGTTGCGGGCCTGAGACTTCCATATAGCCGCTAAGGCGGGATTTGAGGTCGCGCACCGTGGCTTCCAGATTGTCCGACACCAGCGTCGCGTTGGGGCCGACCGATTTCAATGTTCCGGACACGACCCATTTGGGCTGCTTGCGCCAGACCTCGGCATATTCCCGCTCCGGCGCGCCCCATTCGGGATGTTCTTCATCCCAATAGCGCATCACCTCATACATGTTGCGGCCATAGATCGTACCCGCTGAGGCGCGAACGTCCTCAATAAAGTGCCGGAAAAGATCAGTATCCGGCGCAAATTCCATATAATCGACATAGCCGTCGAGAGACTGGTTCAGGGCGTAGACGAGTTTGGCCATGGGAGAGCATAGCCTTCGCTTTTCAGAAAAACCACCGCTTGATCGGTTTGGGGATCGGGCCTTCCCAGCGGCGTTTCCAGTCGAGCGAGACAGCGATGCGGCTGCCGAGGTCGCCGTCCCATTGCGGACGCAGGCCGACCGATTTCAGGACATCGAACAGCCGCGCGCCGATGGCGAGGGATTTTTCCTCACTCCAGTCCGGATCGGCGGTGCCATAGTTGAAGTAGAGCCCCTCGCCTTCAATCGCGCGCTCGGTGTCTTGCTGGTGGAAGAAGACATACCCTTTGGCGCGCCGGCCAGTTTCGACGGCAAAGTCTTCGATCTCGTCGACGATCTCCGAAGCGCCGCACCTGCCGCAGCAGGTGAAATTCTCCCGCGCGACGATGTCTTCGTCCTCCAGCGCATCGAAAGCGGCTTGCAGGCGGTCGTAATCGGTCAGGACGGGCCATCTGGCCTGTTCGCGCGTGAGATCGGCCACGGCGCGGATGAGGGCGTTGCGGACCTCGATTTTGAGGTCGCGATCGGACAGGGTTTCGGTTTCATCTTCCACGAGTTCGAGGAGAGACTCTTCAATATATTCGAGGGGCTCATAACCGCCACGCACGAGGGCACGGGCGGTCTGGTCGAGATAGTTGCGATCCTCTTCCGACAGGCGTGACATGAGCAGCGGGCTCCAAACAAGGCAGCAAGACCTGGTACGGTACTGTTTATGTAAATTGAGGGCTGGCAATTGTCATCGCCCATCATTGCCGGTAAGCACGATCGCCTGAAGAAGGAGCTTTATGCGCAGAGAATAACGAAGCGCCGCAACGCGGCACCGCTTGGCACCCGTTCGGGTGTCGTCTCTGTTTGCATAAATAACTCCGGAGTTCTCATGAAGAACGAAGAAATACGGATCCGTGCCTATGACCCGGCAACGGACCTCAAAACACTGTCTCAAATCTGGTTTGATGCTTCCCTGATTGCGCATGCCTTCATTGGTGAAGCGCAATTGCGCAGCCAGCAGGTGCTGATTGAAACGCAATATCTCCCCAGTTCCGAAACCTGGGTGGCTTGCCGGATGGATGAGCCAGTCGGGTTCATCAGCCTGCTGGATACGTTTGTGGGCGGGCTTTTCGTGAAGCCGGGCCTTCAAGGGTTCGGGATAGGCCGAACGCTCGTCGAGCACGCTATTGGCCGGAAAGCTGAGCTTCAGCTGGAAGTCTACGCAGATAACCTTCAGGCATGCGACTTCTACCGCAGACTGGGCTTTCAGGAACTTTCCCGGCGGGAACGTGATGACCAGGGGCTGCCATTCGAGAATGTGCACATGGTTCTCAGAAAGTGATATCTGGAGAGGCGGCCGCAAGCCGCCTCTTTTTTTGGCCAGGAAAGCCGCTGCCTGGCGATAGGGCGAGGTGCCCCCCGGCGGTTCGCAGACCGTGGAAGGCCGGATTCGCCCCGGACGAAAGGCTGGCATATTACAACCATGCCGAAACTGACCGTTCAATAAAATGCAGTCCCCGGTTGGCGATGCCACATTTCAGCCTTATCTCCCCTGCCGGAGAAACAGTTTCAGGAGAGCGCCGCGATGACCACGCCAACGAGCGACATCGACGAAGCGTCACCGCGCATCTCTGGCAAGCATGAGCTGGTCGAGTACCTTGAAGCGGGCTCAAAGCCCCGTACCGACTGGGCCATCGGCACAGAGCATGAAAAATTTGGCTTCATCTGGGACGGCCTGAAGCCCTTGCCCTATGAAGGCAAAGCGTCCGTTCTGGCGATGCTGGAAGGCCTGCGGGACCGGTTCGGCTGGGAGCCGATTCTGGAGGGCGGATACCTCATCGGCCTCAAAAAAGACGGCGCCAGCGTAAGCCTTGAGCCCGGCGGGCAGTTCGAGCTTTCCGGCGCGCCGCTGAAATCCATCCACGAGACCTGTATCGAGGTGGGCCGCCACCTGAAGGAAGTGCGTGAGATTGCCCAGCCTCTTGGGGTCGGCTTCATTGGCCTTGGCGCCAGCCCCGTGTGGAGCATGGCGGAAACGCCGGTGATGCCCAAGGGACGCTACAAGATCATGACGGCCTATATGGACAAGGTGGGTCGCCTTGGCCGCCAGATGATGTTCCGCACTTCGACCGTGCAAACCAATCTCGATTTCGGCTCCGAAGCCGACATGATCCAGAAATTCCGCGTGTCGCTGGCGCTACAGCCGCTCGGCACGGCGCTGTTTGCGAACTCGCCCTTCCTTGAAGGCCGCCCGAATGGCTTCCTCTCCTACCGCTCGCATATCTGGACCGACACCGATCCGGACCGGTCCGGTATGCTGCCTTTCGTGTTCGAAGATGGATTCGGGTTTGAGCGCTATGTCGACTACGCCCTCGATGTGCCGATGTATTTCGTGCGCCGGGGCGGCAAATATCTCGACGCGTCGGGCCTTAGCTTCCGCGACTTTATGGATGGCAAGCTACCGATCCTGCCGGGTGAAAAGCCTGCGATGGACGACTTTGCCGATCACCTCTCCACCATCTTCCCGGAAGTGCGCCTGAAGCGCTTCCTGGAGATGCGCGGCTCAGATTCCGGCCCGTGGGACCGGCTCTGCGCCTTCTCCGCCTTCTGGACCGGCCTGCTCTATTCGCAATCCTCGCTGGATGCGGCTTGGGACCTGGTGAAGAACTGGACGGCGCCGGAGCGCGAAGCAATGCGCCAGGCGGTGCGTACACTCGGCCTCAATACGCCGATCCCCGGTGGCCGCTCGATGCAGGATCTTGCCAAAGAGGCGCTGGAAATCAGCCGGGCTGGCCTGAAGGGCCGCGTTCTTTCGGCGGCGGGCGACGATGAAACAGGCTTCCTGACGGGGCTCGACGAGATCGCCGCCTCGGGCGTCACGCCAGCCGAGCGCCTGCTGCAGCGCTATTACGGCCCGTGGAACCGCGACGTGAGCAAGGTCTTCGCCGAAGAGGCATATTGAGCCTATACTCGCGGCAATAAGAACCAAAGCAAGGAGGACCGCCCATGACCGTCGCCATCGAAATGGTCTCGGACCTCGTCTGCCCCTGGTGCTGGCTCGGCCTGCGCCGCATTCAGGAAGCGATTGCGCGAACGCCGGATATTCAGGTCCAGCTGCTCTTCCGCCCGTATGAACTCGATCCCACCATTCCGGCCGGCGGCGTCGCCTACAAGGAATACATGGACAGCCGCATCACTTCGCCAGAAGGCAAGGAACGCATGGCGATGATGCGCCAGGCGCTGGTCGATTACGGCAATGCCGAAGACATTCCCTACCGGTTCGATGCCGTAAAGCACCGCCCCAATAGCTTCGATGCCCACCGCCTCGTGCGCTGGGCGCAGGGCCAGGGAAAAGGCGCGGCGGCGAAGGAAGCCCTCTTCCGCGCCTATTTCAACGAAGCGCGCGACATTGGCGATCACGCCGTGCTGATCGACATTGCCCGCTCGATTGATCTGGACCCGGAGATTGTTGCCGATCTTCTGAAATCAGGCGCTGATGTCGAGGCGACCCGCCAGGAAGCCGACATGTTCCGCCAGATGGGTATTTCCGGCGTGCCGACTTATATCGCCAACCGCCGCGTTGCCGTGCAGGGCGCCGAAAGCGCGGAGAAGCTGGAACGCTTCATTCGTCACGCTGCCACCCAACTGCCGCAGGAACGCCCGGCGGGTTGATCGGTCAGCTGAGCTGAAGCTCCACCAGCCGGCGATAGGCTCCGCCTGCTGCCATCAGCGCTTCATGGCTGCCTTCTTCGACTGCCCGACCCTCTTCCATCACGATGATGCGGTCTGCCGCGCGCACGGTGGAGAGGCGGTGAGCAATGATCAGCACGGTGCGGCCTTTGCCGAACCCCGCTAGCGCGGCCTGCACCTTTGCTTCGCTTTCCGCGTCGAGGGCAGAGGTTGCCTCATCCAGCAGCAGGACCGGCGCGCCGCGCAGGATGGCGCGAGCCAGCGCCACGCGCTGGCGCTGTCCGCCAGACAGGTTACGCCCCATTTCGCCAGCCGGCGCGTCATAACCACCGGGCAGCGCAGAAATGAAATCATGCGCGTTCGCGGCGCGGGCAGCGGCCTCGACCTCTTCGCGGCTCGCGCCAATGCGGCCAAGGGCGATGTTGTTGGCAATCGTGTCGTCAAACAGGGCAGAGTCCTGCGCCACGAGGCCCATCTGCCCGCGCAGGCTCGCGCCGGTCACATCACGCACATCGGCGCCGTCCACCAGGACGCTTCCGGCCGACGCATCATAGAGGCGCATGAGCAGGTTGAAAACGGTCGACTTGCCCGCGCCAGACGCGCCGACAATCGCCACTGTCTCGCCCGGCCGGGCGGCAAAGCTGAGCCCCTTGAGGGCCTGCGTGCCATCGGGATAGGCAAAGTGAACATCGCGGAATTCGATCTCACCCCGGACGTTTTCGAGCTTTCCGGCGCCTGTGCGGTCTGCGACCACGGGCGGCTGATCGACAATCTCGAACACACGGTCAGCGGCGGCGGCGCCTTCCTGCGCGACCGCGCCAATAGCGCCCAGCGCGCGCACTTCCGGCGCGGCAATGCCGACGGCGGCGATGAAGCCGAGGAAATCGCCCAGCGTGCTTTCGCCCTGCGCGATGCGCCAGGCAACGAAGCCAAGCAAGGCGGCAAGCGCAAAGCCGCCGAAAACTTCCAGCACTGGGTCAACGCCCGCGCGCTTGGTCAGCACTTTCAGGAAGAGGTGCGAACGTTCGGTAAAGCCTTTCGCGGCGCGCGCCTTCTGCCAGTCTTCCAGCCCATAGGCTTTCACCACGCGGGCCGACTGGATGCCCTCAGTGAGCAGCGAGGTGATCTCGCCAGTCTGTTCCTGCGCGCGTTTGGACCGCTTACGGACGGAGTTTCCGAGCGAGACAACCGGCCCGAGCGCCAGCGGATAGACGACCGTGATGATCAGCGCGAGCTGCCAGTCTTTCCAGAACAGCCAGGCCAGCACGCCGATGACCGTGGCAAGGCTCTTCGGAAAGTTGTTGGCAAAGCGCAGTGCCGCTTCACGGATTGCGACCACATCATTGATGAAGCGCGAGACGTAGGAGCCGGAGGCATCCCCGGAAATCCGCGCAAAGTCGCCATCCGTCAGCGCGTCATACTGGACCGTCTGCACGCCGACGAGGCCGCGCTGGACGCCGGTATTGTTCAGCAGGTTCATCCAGTACATCGACAGCGCACGGCCAATCGTCAGCAGGATGATGGTGGCGATGCCCGCCCAGATCCAGTCGATCGACGCGGCAGCGCCGCCAGCGGCTTTCTCAATGTCCCTCTGCAGGCCGTTGCCCACATAGTCGAGCACGGCGACATAGCCGATACTGCACGCCGCCGAGAGCAGCGCCATCAGCGTGCCGCCGATGAACCATGCTTTCTGCGGCCAGAAATGCGCCCGGAACAATCGGACCAGCGTGCGCTGGTCCTTTTCCTTGGGCGCCGGGGACGTATCAGAGGTGATGGTGATCCCCTGTCGCGGGGTCCAGCAGCTTGTGGGCGTGCAGGATGAAGTAGCGCATCTCGGCCTGGTCTACCGTCCGCTGGGCGGCCGATTTCCAGGCGTCATAGGCTTCCTGATAGTTCGGGAAGGCGCCGACAAAGTCGATCTGGGACAGGTCCTCAAATTCGACATCGGTAACGTCTTTCAGTTCACCACCGAAGACGATGTGCAGCAGTTGTTTGCCGGTTTTCGCGCTCGTGTTCATCCGTTTAGGCTCCGTTGTGGCAGGCGGGTGCTCTGGCGCCCTGGCCTGCGGATCGGGAATGCGTACCACTCCCGAGCGGCGCACTAACAAAGGATGCAGCGCGTTTCCAGAGGCGAGGACACTGCGCTGGGCAGGTATGGTCCGGTTGAACACAAGTGGCTCGCCCTGATGGGTCGTAGCCTGCCCGCCTGCCTCGGTCACGAGCACAGCGCCGGCGGCCACATCCCAGTCCGCCTTCTCGCCCAGCACGAGGGTGGCGTCCCAGTCGCCCGAGGCGACGAATGCCATGCGCAGCAGCGTTGCATTCGGCTTGGGCCGGGCGACCTCAACTTCCGGCCACGGCTCGGGCCAGGAAGGATGGGTCACCACGCCTTCATTGGTGATGAGGCGCAGGCCTTCTTCCTGATTGCGGTGCGAAACGCGCATTGGCGCGCCATTGAGGAAGGCGCCAGCGCCCCTGCGCGCGGCATACATCTGGCCCAGCGCCGGGGCATAGAGAACGCCGGCAACCGCCTGCCCCTCCTCCACGATGGCGAGCGCAATGCACCAGTCTGGATCGCCGCGCATATAGGCGCGCGTGCCGTCAATCGGGTCGACCACCCAGACGCGCGAGGTTGCCCGCGCCGCCGGATCGTCCAGTGTTTCTTCGGAAAGCCAGCCATAATCCGGCCGGGCAGACTGGAGCTGTTTGAGGCAAAGCCGGTTCACGGCGAGGTCGGCCTCGGTGACCGGGCCTTTGCCGCCGGTCTTGTTCCAGGCTTCGGCGCCGCCTTTCAGTGTGTAGGAGAGAGCAAGGTCACCGGCCTCCTTGGCCAGCGCCTGCATCAGCAGCAGATCCTGTTCGAGGGTCCGGTCAGCTGCCAGCAAGGTTCATGTCCTCTATGAGGATCGAGGGTGCATCGCGCGTAGAGCGCAGCTCAAGGTCACTGGCCGGGATCATCCGCGCGAACATCGAGGGCAGATCGCCCGCCACTGTCACTTCAGAGACCGGCCAGGCAATCTCGCCATTCTCGATCCAGAAGCCCGCCACGCCGACCGAATAGTCGCCGGTATTGGGGTTGATCGAGGGGCCGAACATATCGGTCACCAGAAGGCCCTTGCCGACCTGCTTGGCGAGGGCGCCAGGACTGTCCTTGCCGGGCCGCAGGTACACGTTCGAGGTCGTGACCCCCGGCGGATCACCAAAACCGAGTGAGGCAAAGCCATTGGATTGTAGCCCAAGCTGTCGCGCGGACGGCAGGTTCAGCAGCCAGGTGGTCAGCTTGCCGTCTTCGATGAGATGCGTTTCGGCGACCGGCAGGCCTTCGCCATCATGCACGCGGCTGCCCATGCCGAGGGGGCGGAAGGGATCGTCGGTGATGTAGATGCCCTTGGCGAACACCTGCTCTCCCATGCGGTTTTTCAGGTAGCTGACACCGCGGGCAATCGATGGGCCGGAAATCGCGCCGAGGAAGGCGCCCAGCAGGCTGTCAGAGACACGGCGGTCGAAGATGACGGCGGCTTTCTGGGTAGCGATCTTGCGGGCGCCGAGGCGGGCGATGGTGCGCTCGCCGGCGGTCTTGCCGACTTCCTCTGCGCCGGGGCGATCCTTCAGGAAGCGGACCGACCAGCTGTCATAGTCGCGCTCCATCTGGCCGTCCTTTTCAGCGACGGCGGAGAGGCCAAGGCCGGTGGAGGTGCCAGTCTTGTAAGAGCGGAAACCATTGCTGGAGGCGACCCAGCGGGACGAGCGGTTCCAGGAGGAGCCGCAGCCGGCCACGGTCTTCACACCGGCCACAGCGAGCGCGGCGGCTTCTGCTGCAAGTGCTTCACGTTCCAGCAGATCGGCAGAGAGTTCCGCCTCGCCGGAAAGGTCCATATCGGCATTGCCCTGCACCAGCTGGGAGGGGTCTGCCACACCGCAGAATTTGTCTTCAGGAACGGCCTTGGCCATGGCGACGCAGCGCTCTGCCAGGGTCTTCAGGCCCTCGCGGCTGAGGTCGGCGCCAGAGACGCTGGCCTGGCGCTTTCCGAACAGGCAACGCAGGGCGATGCTGGCGCTCTCTTCGCGCTCGATGCTTTCGAGCTTGCCATCGCGCACCGATACGCTGACGCCATCGGCGATTCCGAGGCGCGCATCAGCCGCGTCGGCCCCGGCCTTGCGGCACTGGTCGAGAAGATCGGAAAGCGTGTTTTCGGGGGAAATCTGGGAATCAGCCATCATCGGTAAATGGACCGCACCGGGCCGGTGCGCAACTGGCCCGGTGCCACCCAAACAGTGCCTTATTGCGTACGGGCTGTGTCAGACCGTGTGTTTTTGAGGCATTTGCGCGCCAGATCAGGTCAAAGCGAACCAGAACAGGGCCACAGCGGCGCCGAGCATGCCCAGCCAGGTGAGCACCATGCCGAAGGCGCGTGAGGCCATGATATTGCCCGAGAGGCCAAACCCGTGAAGCACCCGCCCAAGGGTGAACACCCCGCCGATGGCATGGATGGCCCAAAGCGGCGCGGCGAGGCTGGCGACCACGAACAGGCCCAGCATGGTGACCGGGATGTATTCGGACGCATTGCCATGGGCGCGGACGCGCTGCTCGAGCTGGGCGTCGCCGCCCGTGCCGAGGGAGACCTGCGCCGACCGGCGGCGGCCAACCACCCGGAAGGACAGCCAGAACAGGATAAGGATGTTCACGCCGATATAGACGGCAGCAGTCGCGATGGGGGTCATTGCCCGGTTTCCTCCTGATTTTTCTTATAAAAATGCCGCCAGGTGGCGTGCACCTGACGGCATATGATCTGAGTCTGGCCCTGTTTGACCAGAGGCCACGTTACATATCGCGGCGCGCGTCCGGCAGGCGGTCGTTGATGTCGTCCCGGATGTCCAGCAGCGTCACGATCAGGCCGCAGATCAGGCTGGCAGCAACCCAGCCACCAAACGCGAAGACGGCAAAGTCTGCCAGCTGCGACAGCGTTCCGGTCAGGCCAAGCAATTCGCCCGTAAACTGGCCCTTCTGGTAGATACCAAGAGCAATCCCCGCGACGATGATGGCGATATAGGCCACATAGATCATCGTGCGGAAGCTGTTGATAATAATGAACTTCATGGGCATCCCCTTCCTTGTTCGGTCCCAATCCCGCTGATCGCATTCTTGCGCCAGCTGTTCCAGCACCTGCACTTTTGGACGGAGCTTAAATCTCCGCAAGCCTGCAGGCACACCTTATCGCTACTCCCCGCCCTCTCCGGTCAGAGAACAGGCAAACATATCGCCGAGCACCGCCGAAAACGACATCTGCTCGTCCACCGTCAGTTCGCCGACGAAAGACATCATGTCCTTCTTCTCCCGGCCAACCGCGTCGGCAGTCTTGGTGAAGAGCTCTTTGGAGAGGTTCTTCTGCATCGCGTCGGCAATGCAACTGCAGGTGACCTCCGTTTCGCCATTGGCGACACAGGACTCCACCAGCACCTGATGATCACTCGGCCCGCGTGCGCAGGCGGACAGCGCCAGAATGGCGAACGCAACCAGACTCCCCGCTTTCATGCGGCAACACTCCTCGACCCTTGGGCGTTGTGCTGGCACGAATCCCAGCCGCTGAAAAGGCTATTCCCGGCGCAGGATCTGGTCGAGCTGGGGCCCCTTGCCCAGTTTGGCGAGGAATTCCGCCTTCACGGCGGCGCGGTCGTAATCCTGCTGGACCCAGTCCAGGAAGGGTTTCCATTCCTCGCGCGGGCGCCCGGCATTGAAGCTGGCATAAGCCTCGAAGAAGGCGTCCAGCACCCCGGTCTTGCCGTGGCGGATGTGAAGATAGCGCCCGGAAAGCTGCTCAACAGCCTCCTCGAAGGGCACCTTCTCGCGCAGCAACTTGTAGAGGACCGCCATGATGCCGGCCCGGTCCGCGCCCGATTTGCAGTGCATCAGGGCCGGATACTGGATGCGCTCGAAGAGGTCGCGCGCGCCCAGCACCTTCTCCACAGTCGGCGCCTCACGGGAGAACATCTGGTAGTCCACCAGCTCGATCCCGGCCTGCTCGCAGGCTTCCTTCTCCAGAAGGTAAAACCCCTTGGTAGTGGGGCCGCGCAGGTTGATGATCGTCTTGATGCCGCGTTCTTTGGCGTGGGCGAGCACCTGTTTGGGCGAAGGCTGGTTTGCCCGCCACATCTCCGGGGAGATCTGGTGCAGGTTCGAGAACCACACCCGCAGGAAGCCATGATCGCCCAGATAAAGCTCGCGCCGGGCGCGGGCG
The DNA here is from genome assembly GCF_019679475.1 of Hyphomonas sediminis. Taxonomy (NCBI): domain Bacteria; kingdom Pseudomonadati; phylum Pseudomonadota; class Alphaproteobacteria; order Hyphomonadales; family Hyphomonadaceae; genus Hyphomonas; species Hyphomonas sediminis. The sequence goes on along the minus strand of NZ_JAIEZP010000001.1, from coordinate 2,115,281 downwards.
CGCCCTTCCGGCGTCGCCAGATCAGGCGCAACATGGCGCTTACGCATGCTTTTGGGGGTAATCTTGACCATCTCTTCCCGCGCTTAGGACGCGCCGCGCCCTGGGGCAAGAGATAGGGTCCATCCGGAGGGACTGAAGATTTTTTCGCAGGCCTGCATCCATACCGCCACCTGGCGGCATCTTACGGACAGAAACGCAGGCAAGACCGCTTGCGCAGACACAAGAACACCCCCGCCAAAGGAGTAACCAGCTTGAACATGGAAAGCATCGTCGTCCCCACTGTCCTCTTCCTCTCGCCTGCGCTGATCGTATGGATCGTGAGCTTCTTCAACGCCCGCAAGCGCAACACCGTTCACGAGACGCTGCGCCTGGCCATCGACAAGGGGCAGGAGCTCTCTCCGGAGATGATGGAGAAAATGTCTCTCCTGACCGACCCGGTGCGCGCCGACCTTCGCCGCGGCGTCCTGTTCCTGGCCTTCGGCGCCGCCTTCGCAGTTCTGGCCGGCCTGATCGGCGCAGAAGAAACCGACGCTGTCGGCCCGATGCTCGGCGTTGCCTGCTTCCCGATCTTCATCGGCATCGCTTACATCGGCCTGTGGGCATTTGGCCGTGACAAAACCGCAGCTGAGTAATCTCAGGCTTGTGGTCTCTGGAGGGCGGGACATGCGCTCAGATCCTGATCTCGCCCACGCGGCGGCCAAAGGCAGCGAAACAGCCTTCGCTGAACTTGTCCGCCGCCACCAGGCAAGGGTGCGCGGCATGGCCCGCCGCCTCACCGGCTCGGAAGCCCAGGGCGACGACATTGCCCAGATGACCTTCCTGGCCGCCTGGCAGAAGATTGCCACCTATGCCGGCGGCACCTTCAGCGCCTGGATATGCACCATCTGCTGGCGGGAGTTCCTGCAATGGCGCCGCCGCCAGAAGATGGAGATAGAATTCGACGAGACGGCGGAGATCATCCCCTTCGACCGCTCGGCGAGCGAGACCGAAACGAAGATGGACCTGGCACGGGCACTCGACAGCCTGACCGAAGCCCAAAGGGTCTGCGTTGTGCTCTGCGTCGCCGCAGGGCTCAGCCACCGCGAAGCGGCCGAAGCCACCGGTTGGCCGCTTGGCACAGTGAAATCGCATGTTCTGCGAGGCGTCGCTCAGATGCGATCGTGCCTTGCAAATGCCGATGTGGCATAAAGGAGTGATGACGATGCGTGACGAAGAAAACTATGGCGATCTCGCCCGGCTGTTTGCCGCCGAGGACACCGCGCTGGAGGCCCAGCCTTTCACCGACGGCGTCATGAAGCGCGTGCGCCGTGAACGCGCGGTCCGCCGGCTTACGGTTGGCAGCTTCGGCTTCCTGGGCGCGGTGATTGCCGTGCTGCAATTGCCCCAGCTGCTCTCTGCCTTTGTCGGCGTGGACCATACGGTGACCACCGCCCTGACCGAAGCGCAGGTGGAGCTGACCACGGCCGCCGCCAGCAACCCGATCTGGCTGGCCATCATTGCCGGCGCAGCCCTGACGATGGCGGCTGTGTCGCTGACGGAACGCGCCTAAAAAACGCGCCTGAGGCGATAACGCCCGGCGAAGCGAGGAAACGCCCATAAGAAAGGCCGGCTCCGAGGAGCCGGCCTTTTTTGTTCCGCATTGATCGGGTGATCAGTATTCAGACTCATCTTCAACAGTGGCCGGATTATCATTCGCGAGCGGATCGGCCTCCATCGTGTTCTCGGCCTGAGGCTCGGCGTGGATGCCGGCGTCAATGTCGCCCTGGCCTTCCGGCACATAGAGGCCGTCAACGCTGGAGCCTTCCGAAACCCAGACATCGACGCGGGAGTCCATGCTGGCGATCTCGGTGCCGACCGTGTTCACCTTGGCGAGCATCACGGCGTTGAGGTCATCCGTCGAATACTCTTCCGGAAGCTCGGCTTCCGCGACTTCCGCGTCCAGCGAGCCTTCTTCCGGCGCCATTTCAGCGGTCACCATCGGCTCGGAATTGTCCATGGCGGTTTCTTCGGTGGTCACGTCCACTTCGGTTTCCGATTCAGCGACCATGCCGGCATCCGGCGACGGCATCTGATTCTCGGTCATCGTCGGCTCAGCGGGGAGAACGTCCGTCTCCGGCTGAATCCTGTCGTCCTGGTCCAGCGTCTGTTCAACTTGCGGCTCGAGCGGGATCGAGTCGGGCGCGGCCGGATCAATGGTGGATTGGGCAAGAGCAGGCGCTGCCATAAGGGCAACGGCGGCGCAGCTGGCGAGAAGCGTTTTCATCACGGGCTCCATCAACAAGAGCGGGATTGCTCATATGCTGAAGTAAATTCCGCGGGGCCTGGATGGTTCCGGAATTTTCGGATTAATCCGCAGACAGGCTTGCGGCCAGAATGGGGCGAAGGCCCGCTTCAGCCCCGGTAGCCGAGCCCTTCGAGCAGGGATTTCGTCTCGTAAAGCGGCAGGCCGACGATACTGGTATAGCTGCCATTGATGGCGGTGACGAAGGCGCCGGCAGCGCCCTGGATGCCATAGCCGCCCGCCTTGCCCTTCCAGTCGCCGCCGGCGACATAGGCGGCGATTTCAGCCTCTGTGAGGCGTTTGAACTTCACCCGCGCCAGAACCGTGCGCGAGGCAACCTGGCCGCTGGGCGCGCGCACAGCGACGCCTGTGATGCATTGATGCGCCCGGCCCGACAGCAGGCGGAGAAACTCGGCAGCTTCCGCCTCATCCGCAGCTTTTTCGAGATTGCGCTGGCCAAGGGCGACAACCGTATCGGCGGCGAGGACATAAGCCCCCTCGCCCGCGCAGGCAGCCGCCTTCTCCCGCGCCAGACGCAGGGCCAGCTCGCGCGGAGATTCGTCCTTGCGGCGGGTTTCGTCGATGTCTGTGGGGGAGACCCGATCCGGCACAATGCCGATCTGGGCCAGGAGTTCGAGACGCCGGGGGCTCGCGCTCGCGAGAATGAGCGGTGCCTTACCCGGCATGGCGATTTACTTGAAACGGTAGGTGATGCGGCCCTTGGTCAGGTCGTAGGGCGTCATCTCGACCATCACCTTGTCACCGGTGAGCACGCGGATGCGGTTCTTGCGCATCTTGCCAGCCGTGTGGGCGATGATTTCATGGTTGTTTTCGAGTTTTACGCGAAAGGTCGCGTTCGGCAGGAGTTCGACTACCGTGCCTTCAAATTCAATCAGCTCTTCTTTTGACATGCCCTCTCCAGGTCTGAGGCTGCGGCTTGGCCGCTTTTTCCACGCATCACTAGCCGCGCGCCTTACAGCTTTCAGCAGATTCCGGCAAGCGGCGAGGTCATTTGGGGTTCAGGAAGCTGGTTTCAACCCGCGCAAGGGCGGGGGATCGCCTGCTGGCCCTCATGTTCCCGGCGCGCGGGTCTGGCCGGCATGCAGGGCGCAGATGAGGGTGAAGAGACGGCGGGCGGTGGGGAAGTCCACGTCGATCTTGCCTTCCAGGCGCTCTTTGAGAAGCTCGGAGCCCTCATTGTGGATGCCGCGCCGGGCCATATCGATGGCTTCGATCTGGTAGGACGTCGAAGTGCGGATCGCTTCGTAATAGCTGTCACAGATGTTGAAATAGTCCCGGATCACGCCCCGGAAGGGCGAGAGCGACAGGATGAAGGTGTGCACTTCTTCGCCCGACTCCGTGCGGATGGCGAAAATCAGGCGGCGCTCATGCTGGCTGAGGGCGAGCACATAGGGGCCGCGATCCTCGCCCGGCAGGCCGAAACTGTTTTCCTCGATCAGGTCGAAGATGGCGACGCGGCGCTCATGCTCCGCATCCGGACCGGAGGCGCCGAGCGTTTCCTCGTCGATATGGACGGCAACGAGCCGGTTCGCGCCCATCGGTCAGCCGCCCTGGTTCGTTCGTATGGAGACGGAGCGGCCATGCGCTGGCAGGCGCTCGGCCTCGGCAAGGCGCAGCGCGGCGGGCGCAAGCGCGGCCAGGCCGCCGGGGCCGGCGCGCTGGATGCTCATGCGCTTCAGGAAGTCATAGAGACCAAGGCCGGAGGAGAACCGCGCCGCCCGGCTGGTGGGCAGGACGTGGTTTGACCCGGTGACGTAATCCCCCAGCGCCTCGGGCGTGTGGTGGCCGAGGAAGACCGCGCCGGCATGGCGGATCATCGGCAGCATCGCGTCCGGGTCCTCGATGCACAGCTCGACATGTTCAGCAGCGATGATATTGGCGGCGCGGGCAGCGGCCTCGGCATTGGGCGCGCTGATGATGGCGCCGTGAGCCAGCCAGGATTCGCGCGCCCGCTCGCCGGTGGGCAGCGTGGCGAGCTGGTTATCCACAGCCTTCTCCACAGCCGCGCCAAGGGCGGCGTCCAGCGTGATGAGGATCGACTGGCTGGACGGATCATGCTCGGCCTGGCTGAGCAAATCAGCGGCGACCCATTCGGGATTGGCCGTCGCATCCGCAATCACGAGGATTTCGGAGGGGCCGGCGATGGTGTCGATGCCGACCTTGCCGAACACCTGGCGCTTGGCCTCGGCGACGAAGGCATTGCCGGGGCCGACGATCTTATCCACAGGGGCGATCGGGCCAGCGCCATAAGCGAGCGCGGCAACCGCCTGCGCCCCGCCGATGGGGTAGAATTCGGTGACGCCCGCCTTGCGCGCGGCATAGGCCACGGCAGGGGCAAGTTCGCCGCCCGGCGCCGGGGCGACCATGACAATGCGCTCCACGCCCGCGATGACCGCCGGCACGATGTTCATCAGCACCGAGGACGGATAGCTCGCCCGCCCGCCCGGCACATAGACGCCGACCGAGTCCAGCGCTGTCCAGCGCCAGCCAAGCTCGACACCGGCTGCATCGGTGAAGCGGTGATCCGCCGGGCGCTGGGCGGTGTGGTAGGCGGCGATACGGTCGTGCGCAAAGTCGATCGCCTCGCGCAGGTCTGCCGGGCAGTCTGCAGCGATCAGGTCGAGGTCCACATTGTCCGACTGCAGCGTCGAGGGATCGAGCTGCAGGCGGTCGAATTTCGCGGTGTTGTCCGCCACGGCGGCGCCGCCGCGTGCACGCACATCGGCAATGATGCCGGCCACGACGCTGGCGACATCCTCGCCCTGCCCGCGGTCTTCTTCCAGGAAACGGCGCAGCGTCTCCTCGAAACCGGGCTCAGATGCATTCAGATGACGGGCCATGCGGGGCTTTCTGCGGGACTTTCAAACCCCGCTACATGGACCGCAGATTCCCCTATGGCAAGACAGCCAGCAGGCATTTTGGGCCGCCTATGCCCCCTGCGAACCGGCGCTGGCAGTCTGAAGGCGGCATCGGGCCGCAGCTCAGAACAGAAGGGACAGGGCCGAGAGCAGGATCGAGGTGGCGATGGCGTTGAGCGCCATGCCGAGGCTGGCGAAAGTGCCCGCTGAAACGCTGGTCTGGAAGGCGCGGGCCGCGCCGATGCCGTGCGATGTGATGCCGACGGCGAAACCGCGCGCCTGATAGTCGTCGATCTTCATGAAGTTGAAGAGCGGCCGGCCCGACATCGCGCCAAGCAGGCCGGAGAAGAGCGTCGCCACCGCCGCCAACGCCGGGATGCCACCCAGCATTGCGGTCAGCTCCATGGCGACAGGCGTCGTCGTCGCCCGCGGCGCCACGGAGGCCAGCAGCTCCGGCGGGGCGCCGAACAGCCACATCAGGCCGACGACACTGACAAAGGCGGTGACCGCGCCTGCCAGAAGCGCCACGACGATCGGCACGGCAAGGCGCCGGATGATCGCCCGCCGGTCCCAGATGGGCACCGCGAGGCCGACCACCGCCGGGCCGAACATGAAGGTCAGCAGCATCGTGGCGTCGTAATAGGTTTTATAGTCCGTATGCGTCGCCAGCAGGATGGCGATCAGCAGCGGCGTGGACCAGAGCACGGGATTGAGCAGCGGATGGCGCCCGAAGCGGCGGGACACCGTGTCGATGCCCTCGAACACGACCAGCGTGACCGCCAGCCAGAAGATCCAGGTGGTGAGCAGCTGGCTCATGCGCCGCTTCCCCCGTGCTTCTCATCCTTCACGAAGCGCATGGCCCAGCGGAACACCAGCACCGTGACGATCATGGTGAGGAAGGTGGAGACGGTGACGGCGACGAGCAGCCCGGCGCCGTACTGTTTCAGGATCTCGCCCTGATCGATGAGGCCGACCGCCGAGGGCACAAACATGATGGCCAGGTGCGCTGCCAGCCACGCGCTGACCGCTTCAAGGCCGGGGCGCTCCTTCCGGTACAGCGCCAGCCAGCCGATCAGCAGCAGCATACCGATCACCGGCGCGGGCAACGGCACCCCGGCAACCCGGTGAATGATCTCGCCCGCCAGCTGGCAGGACAGCAAAAGAGCAATGGCGCCAAGCATGGGAGGATGTGTCCGGCAGGAAAGGCCCCTTCCTAGACCGGCGGCCCGCCGGAGGAAACCGTCTTGCGCGGCAGCGGATGTGGTGGGGCGCCCGCTCTATCCTTCGACTTCGCTCAGGATGAGCTTCTCCGGCACCGCGTTTAAGAGCTCATCCTGAGCGAAGTCGAAGGATGCGCGGGAGAGGCTTCTCGCCAGCTCAGCGCTTGCGGCGCTCGTGGCTGGGGGCGTTGCGGGTGGGCCAGACGTAATCGCTGTCGAGCAGGGTCGCGTCGAGCGCTTCGACGGTCAGTTCCAGCTCGCCATCGCCTGCAAACAGCAGCGTGACCTTGCCGCCCGGCGGCTCAGCGTCCGGCGCGAACTCGATATTGAGCAGCGACAGGATCAATTCCGGATCTGCCTTGGTGATGCCGCGCGTCTTGACCGCCATAACGCCGTCAAAGCCGAGGATCGCGCGCACGCGCTCGCCCGGCTGGCCCTTGCGAGTCGGCGCGGTTTCCCAGCGATAGCGGTTCAGCTCGAGCGTGAACCGGCGCTGCTTCTGTTCGTATTTCAGGTTCCCCGCCTTCACGACCGAATCCTGCACCGCCGCCGCGATGATTTTCAGGTCTTCAGCTTCTTCCGTGAAGAGGCGGAGGGATTTAAGTTCGGTCATGCTGTGCCCCCAGCGGACGGTTTGGCCTTGAGGCGTTGAATGCCGTATTCGGCGCGCAACCTCAACGGAAAGATGTGGGATAATTTGCAGCCCCTTCTCCCTTGGGAGAAGGGGTTGGGGATGAGGGATCATAACACCTCAACGAACCGGTTTGCTCAGACGTGGCTCCCCCTCACCCCTGCCCCTCTCCCAAGGGAGAGGGGTTCAGGCATGGGCCGACCCCTACTCCTCATCCTCCGAGCGGCGGGTGATCTTCGCGCCGCAATTGCCGAGTTTTTCTTCCAGGCGCTCGAAGCCCCGGTCGAGGTGGTAGATGCGGGCGACGGTAGTTTCGCCTTCGGCGGCGAGGCCGGCGATGACCAGCGACACCGAGGCGCGCAGGTCGGTCGCCATCACGGGCGCGCCGGTGAGGTGTTTCACGCCCTTCACCACAGCTTCCTGCCCGCGCACCGTAATGTCGGCGCCAAGGCGGGAGAGTTCCGGGGCGTGCATGAAGCGGTTCTCGAAGATCGTTTCACGGATGATGCTGGTGCCTTCGGCGGTACACATCAGCGCCATGAACTGGGCCTGCAGGTCGGTCGGAAAGCCGGGGTGAGGCTGGGTCGACAGGCTGACGGCTTTGAGCGGCGTGCCATTGCGGCGGATGCGGATGGTGCCGGCGGCTTCGTCGGCGTCGATGGTGACGCCGGCTTCACGCAGCTTGGCGATCATCGCGCCAAGGGCAGCAACCGGGGCGCCGTCCAGCGTTACGTCCCCGCCCGCTGCGGCGGCGGCCATCGCGTAGGTGCCCGCTTCGATCCGGTCCGGCATCACCGGATAGCTGATGCCGCCGAGCTTCTCGACGCCCTTGATGCGGATGACAGACGTGCCCGCGCCGGAAACCTGCGCGCCCATCTGGTTGAGGCAGTTGGCGAGGTCTTCGATCTCGGGCTCGCGCGCGGCGTTTTCCAGGATGGTTTCGCCTTTGGCCAGCGTGGCGGCGAGCATGGTGTGCTCGGTCGCGCCGACCGAAACCGTGGAGAAGTTGATGTGGGCGCCCTTGAGGCCGTGGATGGCCGCGGCCTTCACATAGCCCTGCTCCACGCGCAGGTCTGCGCCCATGGCTTCCAGTGCCTTCAGGTGCAGGTCCACCGGGCGGGCGCCGATGGCGCAGCCACCGGGCAGCGACACCGTGGCGTGGCCCGACCGGGCAACCAGCGGCCCCAGCACGTTGAAGCTCGCCCGCATCTTCCGCACCTGGTCATAAGGCGCGATGGTGGACTTCAGCTCCGCCGCATTGAGGTGGCAGGTGGAGGAGCCCTTGGGCCAGTAGACCTCCACGCCGAGCGTTTCCAGCAACTGCGCGAGAAAGCGCGTGTCGGCCAGATTCGGCATGTTGGTGAACTCGATCGGCTGATCCGTCAGGAGACAGGCGACCATGAGCTTCAGCGCCGAGTTTTTGGCGCCGGAGACGGGAATGCGGCCACTGAGGGGGGTGCCGCCGATGATGTGAAGACGATCCATGCGCGGCAGATATACCGTGCTTCGCGGCTTTGTAAGGGCCGGATTGTGAAGGGAAATGCGAAATTATTCGCCAATCCGGGCAAGTTCCGGCCCAGCCACGCCTAGCAGAAGAGGGATCGGCTTCAGCCGTCCTTCGTCCCGCCGCCGGGCGGCGCAGAGCCCGATTCCTTGCGGGCAGCGGCCTTGCGGCGGCGCAAATTCGCCCTCAGCGCCTCTGCCCGGCGGGCGGCGCGCTCATCCTGTTCAGTCTTCTTGTGATTGTCTGTCATATTCAGCGGCAAAATGGTCTTTTCATATCGGCAGGCTTACGCTAAAGCCCCCGAACCCAACCGGCAATGCCGCCTTAGCTCAGGGGTAGAGCGCGTCATTGGTAATGACGAGGTCGACAGTTCAAATCTGTCAGGTGGCACCACCCTTCTCCCATAAAATCAGAATGTCCCGCCGGTTCAGGGCGCCGCATTCAGGGCGACTCAGGTCCCGCGACCCAGAGGGCGATTCCGCCGGCCGCCAGAATGCCGAGGCCGAAGAACGCCCCGCCCTGCACATAGAGAATCGCCGAAACCAGCATCGCCCCGCTCGACAGGATAAAGAGCAGCGGCAGCGCGGGGTATAGCGGCACGCGGAATGGCCGGGGCGCGTCCGGCGCCGTCGCGCGCAGGCGCAGCAGCGCCGCGCCGCTGGCGATCAGGAAGATCCAGTAGACGGGCGCGGTATAGTCCACCAGCGTCTCAAAGCCTTTATAGGCCGCGCCAAAGCCCACCAGCGCCAGCGAGACGGCGCCCTGCGCGAGGATCGCGTTGCGCGGGCTGCGCGTCGTCTCGTTCCACCGGCCGATCCATTTGAGCGAGGGCAGCCGCGCGGTGCCGGCATAGGTGGTGCGGGCGCCCGCGATGATGGTGGTGTTCACCGAGGTCGCCGCCGCCGCCACGACCGTCAGCGCCAGCACGACGCCTGCCGACGGGCCAAAGGCGCGCGCCATCAGGTCTGCCGCCGGCGCGGAGGACTGGCTGAGCCCTTCCAGCCCCAGCCCGCGCAGCATTGCCCAGGCGACCAGCAGGTAAAGCGCCGTGATGATGGCGATGGAGGCAATCAGCGCGCGCACCATGCCGCGCTCGCCATCTTTCACTTCGGCTGAAAGTGTCGCCGACTCGGTCCACCCGCCATAGGCCAGCAGCACGAAGACGAGGCCATAGCCGATGCCGCCAAGGCTGGGCGACGCCGCCTCGCCCGGCGCGAGCGGCGGGGCGCCCTGCATCGCCAGCTTCACTCCGGCCCCCACCAGGAAAAGAAGCCCGATCAGCAGCCCCACCACCAACCCGCTATCGCTCGCCTCGCCCGCCGGGCGCAGCTTGATCGCCGTCAGCAGCGCAACGCTTGCGAAGGCATAGATCGCCGGGCCATGCGGGCCGAGGCTGATCACGCGGTTCATATAGTCGCCAATGACAAAGCCGAGCAGCGCAATCGCCCCGGTATTGATCACCGCAAAGCGCGCCCACGCAAAGAGAAAGGCGAACCGGCGCCCCCAGGCGCGCTCCAGGAAATGATAATCCCCGCCCGGATGGGCGAAGGCAGCGGCCAGCTCCGAATAGCAAAGCGCCCCCATCAGCGAGATCGCCCCGCCGACCAGCCACAAGAGGTAAACCATCCCCTCCGACCCGGCATTGGCCGCCACCAGCGCCGGTGACTTGAATATCCCCGCCCCCACAACCATCGCAATCGTAACGACGATCACATAACGTGTCGTCAGCCCACGAACGGGATTGGCAGCGGTTTGGGTCACACGGCATCCCCGGAAACTTCTACGCCCCACGCATACACATTCGCCACGCTCCCGAAAGCCCAAAGAAAAAGGGCGGACCAGATGGCCCGCCCTTCCCCAATATCTAGTCTCTGATCAGGGATCAGAAGGACTTCGAGACGCTCACGAAGCCGCGGCGGCCACGAACATCATAAGCCGTGCCGTTGAGCGGCGTGTTACCGGCGCTCGTAGTCACGATGTCAGAAACTTGCGGCGGTGCTTCGTCGAAGATGTTGTTCACACCTGCGGCGAAGGTCCAGGAGTCACCCTGCCAGCGAACGGAAGCGCCGTGATACCAAACGGCTTCTGTGCTGGTGGTGTAGAGGCCCGGAAGACCGAAGTAGTTCTGCGGCTCGTTGTAGTCTGCAGCGTAGTAACGGTTGTCGTCCTGACGGCCGACGAAGTCCGTGAACCACGTGTAGGTCCAATCGCCACGATCCAGACGGATCGATGCGTCGCCAACGATGCTCGGGAAGCCGATGGTTCCGTTGAAGTCGTTGTTGGAAATACCAGCGTTGAAGCCCGAACCGAAGACGTTGATGTAACGCTCCAGCGACCAGTTAACCGAGCCGTCGACTGTCATCGTACCGAAGTTGAATTCCTTCTGGTAACGAACTTCGAGGTCAAGACCGCGCTGCGCCTGAGAATCGATGTTCACGGTCGGAGCCATGATGTTGTCGATTTTGAACGTAGTCGGGTTGCGCTCGAACAGATCGCAGTAGTCGTTCGGATAGCTGGAACCAGCGTAGCAGCTGGCAACGATCTGACGGCCACCGAGGCTGGTGATCTGGTCGTTGATTTCGATCTCGTAGTAATCGAGAGCGATGTTCAGATCTGCGCCGGTCGGCGTCAGGATCAGACCAACAGTGAACGTGTCGCCGGTTTCCGGTTTCAGGTCGGTACCACCACCATTGGTGATGACGGTCGCCGAGCTGTTACCAGCGCCGGAATAGGTCGCCGGAATACCGAGCGATGCACAGTTCGTGCGCAGGGTATCGTTGGTGCTGGAACCCCAGTCGATACAGGGGTCGATCGAGGTCTGACCAAGGAAGCCCGTCTGATCCTTCAGGAACAGTTCGAACAGAGCAGGCGCACGGTAGGACGTGCCGTAGCTGCTACGAGCGCGCAGGATCGGGTTGATCTGCCAGTTGAGGCCGGCCTTGTAGATCGAATCCGAACCACCGACGTCATAGTCGAAGCCACGGATAGAAGCCGAAAGCTCGACATCTTCAGCAAACGGTTTGCCTTTGAGCAGCGGAACGCTGAATTCTGCAAAGACTTCGGTCACACTGTTGCTGCCAACCGTCGGACCAGCCGTGGTCGAACCCCAGACGTCGCCATTGCGAGAGAACTCGCTCGGTTGGTCGTCGATGCTGAATTCGCGGTACTCGGCGCCGAGGCCGATGCCCAGCGGGCCAGCAGGCAGTTCGAACAGCTCACCAGCCACGACGGCCGTGAAAGTGGTCTGTTCGTAGATGGTTTTGCCGGTGTGGTAGTCGCCGATAGCAGCAACCAGATCCGCGACTTTCGAACCGTCCAGGATGCCCGGATCGAAGAAGTCGATGGTCGGGGGCCCAACAGTGTTCGGAACGCCATCGCCGTCGGTGTCTGCGACGCCGTCATAGTTCCAGTCGCCGGAAAGCGAGGTGCGGATCAGGTTGCCCGAATACGTACCTTCGCCGCGCGAGTAAGAACCGTCCAGTTTCCAGGACCAGTCGTCCAGCATGCCGGGAGCGAAGCCGCCGGAAAGCGAAGAGCTGACATAATAGTAGTCGATGTCGATCGAGCTCTGGGTCGGGAACGGAGCGACGAGCTGTGCCAGACCACCAACAGAGTTCACATAACCCGGATCGTCGATGTAGCTATAGGCAGGGTTGTTGCCTGCAGCGTTTTGCGCAGAGCCGATGATCGGGAAGAACTGGCGCCATCCCTCAACATCCGTTTTACGGTTGCTGTAGAGCACTTCAGAATCCCAAGAGATTCCGCCAAGTTCAACTGCAGAGGTCGCAAACAGCGAGAGGTTTTCGTTGCTCGGGAAGAAGTCACGGTTTCCAAGGAACGCTGCGTCAGTGATGTCTTCGTAGTAACGCGAGCCGTCCGGCAGAACACCGGTGCCGACGCGGGGGCGGTAGCCGGGAATATAAACGCCGTAAGCGGTCGGAGCAGAAATGCCATCAGGCGTCGGGACAAGACGTTGGCCCGAGAAAGCATCGATAACCGTGTTGAAATACAGGTTATAGCAGGTCGCGTTCGGGTCGTTGATATCCGGCGAGGTAGCCGAATGGTTCAAACGATCGATGAGCTTGCCGGTGACCGGGTCGCGAACGTAGTCGCGCGGGCAGTTCAGGTAGTCACGCTGGCTGATGTCCAGCTCTTCGTCCATCCGGTACTCAGCCGAGAAGGTGAAGTCCGCGAAGTCGCCGAGCTCAAAGCCCCATGCACCGGAAACGCTGTACTGCTCGCCGCCGCTCTCAAACGGCTGGGAGATACGGGCGTTCAGCTCGAGCTTGTCGACAGTGTCACGCGTGATGATGTTGACCACGCCGCAAACTGCGTCCGAACCGTAGATGGTCGATGCGCCGTCTTTGAGGATCTCAACGCGCTGGATGATCGACTGCGGAACAACGTTCAGGTCGAGTGCAGCGATCGCACCGCGGGTACCCGAAGGACCAGGGCGCTTGCCGTCGACCAGGACGAGCGTACGGGTGTCACCGCAACCACGAAGGTCAACAGTTTGAGCACCGACACCGCCGTTGGTGACGAAGTTCTGGAACGTGTTGTTCAGCTGCGTCGAACCAGCGGCCAGCGACGAGCTTTGCAGCAGCGCAGCCGTGTCGACCAAGCCTTCCAACGTTGCCACTTCAGCCGTGATCACCTGGATTGGCGATGCCGAAGCAAACTCATCACGTGCAATCAGCGAGCCCGTGACCACGATTTTTTCCTGACGCGCTTCGCCTTCGGAAGACGGCGTCTCGGAAACAACCTCTACGACATCAGCCTCATCGGCCTCCTGAGCGTAACCGGCACCGGAGAACAGGAGCGCGCTAACAGCAACGCTACCGAACACCGACCGGTGAAACTGTCTCATTTTCATTTAAGGATTTACCCCTCGAACCAAGTTTTTCCACCTGAACAATATGCCCGCAACAACGAGCAATTCCGGCGCAAAACACCGGAACCTCCGACTAGGTTTGACCGGCCACCACACTCCTGACAAGCTTTGGTGACAAAAAATTCATAAGGTGGCGAGTTTCACCAGACCACTGTGCCTTTTGAGCCACAAATTGCCCAAAATTGCGGCTCAATCAGAAAATCAGTTACGCGATACCATGCTCTGCGAGCCTTGACCTGCCTCGCGCGGCTGGAAATATTGCCGATGATTAATTCAGGAGGAATCCCCTAATGTTGAAACGCGCAATCGCGGCGAGCACACTCGTACTGCTCGCCGCGCCCTTCGCGGCAGTGGCGGAGCCATTGAAAGTCGAAGATTTCTCGCGCTACCCGAATGTTTCGAGCCTTTCGATGTCGCTCGAAGGTGACATGCTGGTCGGCGTCGTGGCGGACCCTTCGAAAAATGGCGAAGCGCTCGCCGCAGCTTACTGGGATCTCTCAGGCAATATCGACACCACGAAACCCCTCGTTCCTTCGAACATCACGCCGTCCAGCGGCAAAACGATCTTCTATGGCGCGACGGCGCTGAAGGACAAAAAATCCCTCTGGTTCACGGTTCAGCCATATATCGGCGCCCTCATGGGTTGCGGCGAAGGCAAGGAAACCGGCTCGACCAAAAAATACCTCGAAAAAGTGTATATGGGGAATGAGCGTATCAAGAAGATCGACGATCTTCCTGATGGGCGCGCCGAAGTCGGCGCCAGCAAGACGCTTCTGCGCTGCTATGAACTGGTTGGAAATACGAACATCGCCTCGCTGCTCCCGCTGGATCCGTCCAAGGTCGTCCTGACGCGAACGTCAACGAAGAACGGAACCAGCTACTTCGAGCACGACCTGTCCAATGGCCGGGAAAAGTTTCTCTACAAAGCCAATCCCACGCAGCAGATTGTCATCAGCTCGCGTACCGGCATGCCAGTTGCGAGGATGGAACTGGAATTCGAAAGCGGCGCCTGGAAATCTTACATCAGCCTTCCGGTGCCCGGCACGGACAAGTTCGCCCGCGAAGATGGCCTCACGACAGAAATCTCCAACCGCTACACGATGGATCTGGTCGGCCAGCAAAACGGTACGAACAGTTATTTCATCGCGACCGACAAGTTCTCGGATAAAGTTGCGATCTATTTGTATGATGCGACGACGGACAAGTTCAGCGACCAGCCTGTGTTTGCCCACCCGGAGTTTGATGCCAGCAGCGTCATCTTCTCTTCCCGCGCGAAAGATTTCGGAGAAGTTCTCGGTTTCCGCTACCAGGGACCAGTCTCCGAAGTTTACTGGGTCGATGCTGAAATGAAGTCCATTCAGGACGGCCTCGATCTTGCGTTTCCGGGCAAGAATGTCTCGCTGATTGACTACACTGCTGATCGCAATCGCGTTCTCTTCAGTGTCAGCGCGGGTAACATGCCCCCATCGTACTTCCTGCTGATGGACAAGACCAAGGTCGCAGTCATCGGCTCCGAACGTCCCTGGATTGATACGAATGATCTCGGCGAAGTGAAATTCGATTACTATACCGCCCGCGACGGCCTTGAGATCCCGGCATTCATCACCTACCCGGCAGGCTGGAAAGAAGGCGACAAGGCCCGCGGCGCGATCATCGTTCCACACGGCGGCCCTTGGGCTCGCGACTCCAGTGGCTTCGACGCCTCTGGTTGGATGCAGTATTTCGCCAGCCGCGGTTACATCGTGATGCAGCCGCAATACCGCGGCAGCGCAGGTTGGGGCCGCAAACTCTGGCTCGCCGGCGACGGTGAATGGGGCCAGAAGATGCAGGACGACAAGGATGATGGCGCTGCCTGGCTTGTTTCGCAAGGCTATGTGGATGCCGACAAGATTGCCATCCACGGCTACTCCTATGGCGGCTTTGCAGCCTTCGCGGCATCGGTACGTCCGAACAGCCCGTATCAGTGCGCCATTGCCGGCGCTGGCGTTGCCAACCTGACCAAGCTCGGAAACACCTGGGGCGAAAACCGCATCCAGCGGATCGTTCAGGGCAATACGGTTAAGGGCATGGACCCGATGCAGAACACGGACAAGATCAACATTCCGATCCTGATCTATCACGGCGAGTATGACGTCCGTGTGCCGATCTTCCACAGCCGCGATTTCTACAATGCCATCAAGGACAAGGAACCCAAGAGCAAGTTCATCCCGCTCGACATGATGGGTCACCAGTCGCCGAAATGGCCTGCTGAGCAGAAAGGTCGCATTCTCGAAGAGGTCGAGACCTTCCTGCACACAGCTTGCAACATGTAATTGCGATGCCAATCGAGATAAAAAGGGCGGTCTTGCACCGCCCTTTTTTGCACCTCAGCTCAGTGTTCGGCCCAGCGCGGCCTGCCAGCCTTTGAGCAGCGCGGCGCGGGCGCCGGCTTCCATCTTCGGCTCGAAGCGTTTGCCGGGAACGTCGCGGGCGGCCCAGTCTTCCGGGCTTACCCAGCCGATCTGCATCGCCGCTGCGGCAGCGGCGCCGAGCGCGGTCATCTCGCGGTAGTCTGGCCGCAACACCGGCAGCGCGCAAACATCCGCCAGGAACTGCATCAGCCAGTCATTGGCCACCATGCCACCATCCACCCGCAGCTCCGCAATTGGCGCGCCATCGCCTGCGAACGCGGCGAGCAGATCATGCGTCTGATACGCCACCGACTCCAGCCCCGCGCGCACCAGATGTGCGGCGCTGGTTGCCCGTGTCAGCCCGGCAATCACGCCGCGCGCCTCTGCGTCCCAGTGCGGCGCGCCGAGCCCTGTAAAGGCAGGCACCATATAGACCCCGCCATTGTCCGGAAGGCTGGCGGCGGCCGCGGCGCTTTCATCCGCCTTCTGAATGAGTTTCAGATCGTCACGCAGCCATTTGATGACTGTGCCCGCATTGAAGATGGAGCCTTCCAGCGCCAGCGCGCCGCCGCCCGGCAGCTCGTAGCCGACTGTGCCCAGCAGGCGGTTCTCCGAGGCTGGCCGCTTCGCCCCGGTATTGGCCACCAGGAACGCGCCCGTGCCATAGGTGATCTTCGCCTGCCCCGGTTTGAGGCAGCCCTGCCCGACCAGCGCCGATTGCTGGTCTCCCAGGATTGAGCAGACCGGAATCGCCCGGCCAAAGAGAGAGGCATCCGCCTCGCCAAAATCCGCCGCGCTGGGCTTCACCTCGGGCAGCATCGAAACCGGGACGCCGATCATCGCCGCCATCGCCTCGCTCCAGCCGCCCTCGGCGCCAAGGCCCAGCCGGTAAAGCAGCGTGCGCGAGGCATTCGTCACGTCGGTCGCGTGCACCCTGCCGCCCGTCAGGCGCCACAGGAGGAAGCAATCGACTGTGCCGAAGGCCAACTCCCCGGCCTCGGCCCTTTCCCGCGCGCCCTTCACATTGCTCAGCACCCAGCCGATTTTCGTGCCGGAGAAATACGGGTCCAGCAGCAGGCCGGTTTCGGCCTGCACATCGCCCTCATAGCCCTTCCCCTTCAGCCCTTCGCAGACTGCCGCCGTGCGCCGGTCCTGCCAGATGATGGCGGGCGCAAGCGGCTTGCCGGTCTTGCGATCCCAGACAAGCGTCGTCTCGCGCTGGTTGGTGATGCCGATAGCGGCGATGCGCCCGGCGCCGCCCGCCTTGGCGATCGCCGTGCGGCAGACCGACAGCGTGCGCCGCCAGATCTCCTCGCCATCCTGCTCCACCCAGCCATCATGGGGGAACTGCAGCGCCACCTCTTCCTGCGCGATGGCCACCTCGCCAAACCCGCGATCATAAATGATCGCGCGCGTCGATGTGGTCCCTTCGTCGATGACGAGAATAAAGTCGCTCATATGGCCAGCCTTGTTGTCCGCTCTGGTCTAGACCGTCAGCCCCGCCGCTTCCAGCAGCGATGCAAAGTGCAGTGTCGTCCGGTCGCCATAGGGCGCGCCGATCAGCTGCACGCCGATAGGCAAGCCGCCGGCGCTGCGGGCAACGGGCGCCACGGTGGAGGGCAAACCGGCAAAGGTCGCGATGGCCGCCCAGGCGAGCTGCCCGCCATAGGGCAACGCCGCCCCGTCCACTTCCAGCGTGCGCTTGCTCCAATCCGGTTCTTCCTTGTGCGGAAAGGCCGGGGTGGAAAAGCTCGGCGAAATCAGGATGTCCGTCTCAGCAAAGAAGCGCGCCCAGGCCCGCGTCACAGAGAGCTGGTAATCCTGCAGCGCCATCCAGTCATGCGCAGTGATGGGCGCCGCATCGGGCCGCCCGCGCGATGTCACCGTATTCAGCATCCGGATATAGGCAGGCATCATCCCGGCAAGGTCGGGCATTCCTTCGGTGCCCTCGGTCACGCTGGCCCCGGCCGCCTTCAGCGCAGCAGATATCGCGTCCAGCGCCGCGCCCGTGTCCCGGTCCACCGGCACATCCGGCATCGCGCGGATCACCCGCACGCGGTATCCGCCGAGGCTGCCCTGCCGGGGCGCAGGCAGGGCCAGCTGGTAGCCGCTCCCGGCTTCCGGCCCGGCAATCACATCGAGGCAGGCCGCAAGGTCGGCCACATTCCGCGCCATGGGGCCAACCACAGCCAGCGGCGCATCCACACCGTCCGTCCCCGGAAACCCATGCCCCCGCGAGGGCACGATACCATAGGTCGGCTTGTGCCCGAACACGCCGCAGAAATGCGCCGGAATACGAATGGAGCCGCCAATATCCGAGCCGATTTCCAGCGGCACCATCCCGGTCGCCAGCGCAGCCGCCGCCCCGCCGGAAGAGCCGCCGGGCGAGCGGCCAGCGTCGAACGGGTTCACGGTGCGCCCGTAAACCGGGTTTTCCGCCTGCCAGTCGGCCAGCGCCACGGGTACATTCGTCTTTCCAAGGATAATCGCGCCCTGCGCTTTCAGGCGCTCGACCACCGCGCCGTCGTGCGCCACTTTCATGTCCTTGAACATTTCGAAGCCCCATGTGGAGGCCAGCCCCGCCACATCATTGGACTCCTTCACGGTCATCGGCACGCCCAGGAAGGGCCGCGCATCGCCCGCGCTCCGCGCCGCGTCGATTGCCTTCGCCGCGTCCCGCGCCCGGTCGAAATCGCGCACGACAACCGCGTTGACCCGCCCGTCCAGCGCTTCGATCCGCGCGATGGCCGCGTCCGTCGCCTCAAGGGCAGAAATCTGCCCCGCGCGAACCGCATTGCCGATTTCCAGCGCGCCCGCCGTCGACAGGTCGATTGAATCTGTTGCCGCCATAGTCGTCACTCCCCTGTTTGCCGCACCGGTCGCCGCGCAGCCGGCGAGCGCGTAGCCGGAAAACGCCGCGCCTCCCGCGAGCACGCTACGGCGCGACACGCCTTTGCCTTTGTTTGGCATTATGTTTCCTCCAGCGCGTCGAGGCGCCACGCGAAATGTAACAGGCGCTCTTTCTTCATGCGAGCTTTTCCGTGGCTGCGCCTTGCGCCTTGCCGCGACCATCCAAAATATATATGGACCATATACGTTCCGAATATGAGGCACCCTATGGGCATTGTGAACATTGATGACGACCTGCACGACGCCGTGCGCAAGGCGAGCGCGGTTACCTTCCGCTCGATCAATGCGCAGGCCGCCTGGTGGATCCGCATCGGCAAGCTGGCCGAGATGAACCCCACCCTTTCCTTCAACGAGATCATGCAGCGTGAACTCATCGCTGCCGGGGTCACGCCGGAGCCGCTCACGGCCAGCGCCGCATGATCAAATCCCCGGAAGAACTCGCGCTGATGGCCAGTTCCGGCCGCCTGCTCGCCTCCGTCTTCGGCCTGATCGACCGGATGGACCTGATCGGCATGAGCACGCTGGAGGTCAACGACCAGGTGGAGCGCTATATCCGGGGCGAGCTGAACGCCCGCCCGGCCAGCCTCGGCCAGTATGGCTTCGAATACGTCCTCAACTCATCCGTGAACGATGTTATCTGCCACGGCGTCCCGTCGTCGAAGGACATCCTGCGCGATGGGGATATCGTGAACTTCGACATTACGCTGGAAAAGAACGGCTATATCGCCGACTCCAGCAAGACCTATCTGGTCGGCACAGTCGCCGCCCCCGCCCGCCGCCTCGTGCGCACCACCTATGAAGCCATGTGGAAAGGCATCCGCGCCGTCCGCCCCGGCGCCACGCTGGGCGATATCGGCCACGCCATCGAGCGCCACGCCAAGGGCGCAGGCTACACGATCGTACGCGATTTCTGTGGCCATGGCATCGGGCGCGAAATGCACGAAGAGCCCTCCGTGCTCCACTTCGGCAAACGCGGCACAGGCCTGCGCCTGCGCCCCGGCATGACCTTCACCATCGAGCCGATGGTCAACGAAGGCAAACGCGGTTCGTACACAGAAGACGATGGCTGGACCGTCCGCACAGAGGATGGAAAACTCTCCGCCCAATTCGAGCATACGGTGGCGGTGACCGAAACCGGCGTAGACGTGCTGACGCTGAGGCCGGAAGAAGCCAGCATGGTGAAGGAAAACGCCCGTAGGGTGGGTTGAGCGAAGCGATACCCACCATCTTTGGGCCGAGGAAGTGGTGGGTATCGCTTCGCTCAACCCACCCTACAGTTTCCCCAACCCCACCCCTCGTCACACTCAGATGCGCTGCGCGCATCGAGTGTGACGAGGGGAGGGAAAAGTGTTGAAGAAAACGAAACCCCTCCCCCCGTCATCCCGGAATTTGCGGAGCAAATGTCCGGGACCCAGCTTTTACAACCCGACCTTTCTGGGTCCCGATCTTCGCCTTTGGCGAAACCGGGATGACGATGGAGAGGTCACCGCGCCTTCTGCCCTCTATCCCCAAACCACCAGAGCGTTGCCGCCGTCGCCGCAAACGTCGCGGTTTCCACGATGCCGGCGCGTGCCTCCGCGCCCGCACCCAGGAACACCAGCCCCGTGATGATCCACAGCAGCAGCGTCAGCAGCGGCCGGGTCAGCGCGCGCACGGCGTTCACCCAGCGATAGCTCTCCCCGATGCCCGCCTCGGCTTCCATGGAGGCGGCGAGGCCGCGCCAGGCGCCGGCAGCGTCGGCGAGCTTGATCTGCGCCTCTGTGGCCGCCGTCATCTCGCGCATCCGCGCTTCCTGCATGGCGGCGTCATGGGCCCAGCGGGCGCGCTCCTGCGCATTGTCCTGCCGCCGCTCGATCAGGCCGGCCGCCCGGCCGATCACCGTGCCGATCAGGCCGAACACGCCGCCGCCCGCTGCGCTGGCGGCAAGGCCGATAATGTCGCTCATGCCAGATCCTCCGCTCCCGGATAAGTCCACCGCGCGGGCGTCTCCCGCCGATCGAGATGCAGGAAGGTTCTGGCGACGCCGATGCCGGTGAAGCCAAGGCGCCCTGCCGCCGCAATCAGCGCGCTGCGATCGTGTCCTTTAAGGGCGATGTCCACCGCAATGCGCCGGTGCTGGGAGGCAGGCGCCCCGCCCACCACCGCATTCCAGATGGCGCAGCGATGGCCCGAATTGATCTTCAGCGCCCGCCCGGCCTCTGCGCGCAGCGCTTCGAGCGCGTCGAGAAACTCGGCGTCATGCCAATAGGCGCCCCGGCATCCGCGCCCGCCGCATCTGCAGGCAAGCTCCTCCGGGGTGAAGTGGGGCCAGCGCCAGTGGGCGCGCGAAACATCTCTGTATGATGAGTAAAGCATGGGAGAAATGTGCCATTCGGCGCCTTCCCCCGGATTGGGCGGGCCAATTCCCAGCAACTGCTACAGGCCGGCTGTTGGATAAGCCGGACACTCTCCCCGCCGCGCCCCAGCGCAATCAATCGCGCACAAACCGGGCCTAAAACGTATCGAAAAAGCCTCAAAAATACACAAACTGTCACTGGAATGACCCAAAATGTCACTGTTTGTCCCCGCCATGATACTGCCTGAACGCTCCCAAATCTCGCCCGGCCAGCGCCCTTATCCACGCCCCGCCCGCATCATTTCCCCCGCATCCTCAAGACCATCGCGCCGCCAGCGCCCGCGCCAATCCACGCTTTCCCCATTAATGGTATAATCCGCCCCATGACGGTCAAAAAAAATCGGCGCAAAATTCAAATGCCAAAAGACAATCTTCCCGCCATGAAAAAATCCCCGCCTCATCGAGACGGGGAGCTTTTGTCTGGCCGGTTGGCGCAGGCTTATTCGGCCGGAACAGCGTCGGCGCGCGAATAGGCCCGGCCTTGCGCCAGCGCCGCGCGCGAAGCGTTGTATTCGCGCTCCAGCTGGTCGACATAATCCTTCACCGGGCCGCGCTTCTTCACCGCGCCAATGCCCTGGCCGCAGCCCCA
Organism: Hyphomonas sediminis; assembly: GCF_019679475.1. NCBI lineage: Bacteria > Pseudomonadati > Pseudomonadota > Alphaproteobacteria > Hyphomonadales > Hyphomonadaceae > Hyphomonas > Hyphomonas sediminis. The sequence goes on along the minus strand of NZ_JAIEZP010000001.1, from coordinate 2,093,591 downwards.
GATGTCTTTCCAGGCTTTGGCTTCGGTGTTGCCGCCCGAACCGAAGTTCATCTTGGACGGGTCGCTCTCAGGCAGGTTGTCCGGGTCGAGGCCGGCCGCGATGATCGACGGCCTCAGATAGTTGCCGTGCACACCGGTGAAGAGGTTCGAATACACGATATCTTCGGCGCCATAGTTCACGATGGCGTCCTTGTAGCCGTCCATCGCGTTGGCTTCGTCGCAGGCGATGAAGGCCGAGCCCATGTAAGCAAAGTCAGCGCCCATCGCGAGCGCGGCAGCAATCGCCCCGCCATTGGCGATGGAGCCCGACAGCGCCAGCGGGCCATCGAAGAATTCGCGGATCTCCTGGATCAGCGCGAAGGGCGACAGGCGGCCAGCATGGCCACCGGCGCCGGCACACACCGCGATCAGGCCGTCAGCGCCTTTCTCCAGCGCCTTCTTTGCAAACCAGGTATCAATCACGTCATGCATCACGACGCCGCCATAGGAATGGATGGCATCGTTCACGTCCTGGCGTGCGCCCAGCGAGGTGATCACGAACGGCACCTTGTATTTCACGCAGGCTTCCATGTCGTGGTCGAGGCGGTTGTTCGTCTTGTGCACGATCTGGTTCACTGCGAACGGCGCCGCCGGGCGGTCCGGATTCTTCACATTATATTCGCCCAGCTCGTTGGTGATCTGGTCGAGCCACTCATGCAGCACAGGGCCGGGGCGCGCATTGAGCGCCGGGAAGCTGCCGACGATGCCGGCTTTACATTGGGCAATCACCAGCTCGGGGCCGGAAATGATGAAAAGCGGCGAGGCGATCACCGGCAAACGCATTTTGTTGAAAATAGGTGGCACGGCCATCTGTTGTTCTCTCCCGGAAAAGTTCTGAGACGGAACTTATCCGCGTGTTCAGCCGCGGCAAGCCTGTCGTCACGACAACGACATAACACACTGTTTTTACTTGACTATCAAACGCCGGAATTGTGCACAATCAATCTCAAAATGATACAATCCAGTGAGTCGGCGTCAAAATTGACATGCATTGAACGCACTCAGCTTAACGACCGTTCAGCCCATTGCGCGCATAAAAAGCCCACCCCCGCCCAATTCAGAGCGGGAGTGGTCAAGGCGGAGCTGAACAGCTCTGAAAAGGAAGCGGGCGCCAACGCCCCTGAGTTTCCCAACCTGCACCGGAACCTGCCCCTTCCCACGCACCGGAAGGTGTGGATCTGCCGTCAGCGACGAAAGCAGCAATCCACCAGCAGCATCAGGCCAATTCGGTCACCCGTGAGAGGGTGGGCAACCCCGCGACAGGAGGCCCCGCCAGGCCGCCTGCCGGTGCAGGAGGGAAATCAGGTCATCCGGATCGCCAGTGGCGATCAGATCGTCGAGATAGAGACCGGGACCACAGGTGTGGGAGGAACGGCTCCCGGCCAATACCGGCGGCGCCTCTGCATGGGAGGAAACGCGGGAGGAGCGGTGGGTCGGCATGGCCTTGAACATGGTCTCGGTCTCCGTCTTGCGACTAATTCTCATTCGCACTTACGGGCCGGAGGGTCAACCCCGAAATGATGACAAACCCGCCACCCGCCCTTCCCGCCTGTGGAATATTCCGGCGCGCCATCCCCCATCGGCACGCAGCGCCCTGGCAGGCACATCGAAAATCGCAGCAAAAACCGGGTTTAGCCGTCGCAAATCCCGGCATCGCATCCCTGCAGCCCGCCCATGCAGGAATGAAGGCGCACATACCGCTAAGGAACCAGTTCACAAGCCGGGCCGGATTGCCCTAAACCCCCATCATGGCCGACGATATTCTCACACTCAGTTCCGCATTCCCCGAAACCACCGAAGCCGAGTGGCTCGGCGCCGTTGAAAAGGCGCTGAAGGGCAAGGGCGTTGATACGCTCACCCGCAAGACCACAGATGGCATCGGCATCAAGGCGCTCTACCGCGAAAGCGACTTTGCCGCCGCCGCTGATCCGCTCGGCACGCCCGGCGAAGCGCCCTTCCTGCGTGGCAAGACCGCCGCGCCGGACAAGTACCTGCCCTGGGACATCCGCCAGCTGTTCACCCATCCCTCGGCTGAAGAAACCAGCACCGAGATCCTGCGCGATCTGGAGCGCGGCGCCTCTTCCATCGAGATCGTTCTCGATTGCACGGGCAAGTCCGGCGTTCAGATCACCACGCTGGAAGACTTCGAAACCGCATTGACCGGCGTGCGCGCCGATTATGCAGGCGTCGCCCTTTCCCATGCGAACGCATCGGGCGCGTCGGCCTCTGCCCTGCTCGGCCTCTGGGCGGAGAAGCAGGAAAACGCTGACGCACTGAAGATCGACTTCAACATGGACCCGCTCGGCGCCCTCGCCCGCTCGGGCAAGCTCTCAGGCGGCCTCGACGCGGCCTTCGCCCGCGTTGGCGCGGTTGCCGAAGCGCTGGGTCAGAAGTTCCCCGCTGCCGGTCTCGTCCGGATCGACGCAACTGTCGCGCATGAGGCCGGTGCCTCGGAAGCCCAGGAACTCGGCGCGCTGATCGCCTCGGCGATCGACACGCTGCGCCGCCTCGATGGCAAGCTCGACACCAGCCGCCTCAGCTTTGCCCTCGCGCTGGACGCAAATTACGGCATCGGCATTGCCAAGCTGCGCGCCGCCCGCCGCCTGTGGGCCCGCTGCCTTGAGGCGCTCGGCATGCCCGCCGCGCCCATGCGCCTGCAGGGCATCACCTCGGCCCGCATGCTGACCAAGTATGATCCGTGGACCAACATGCTGCGTGTCACGGCGGCTGTCTTCGCCGGCGCTGCAGGCGGGGCAGACATCGTCACCTCGCGCGCTTTCAACGAGGCCCTCGGCCACCCTGAAGAACTGGGCCGCCGCATCGCGCGCAACACCCAGATCATCGCCATGGAAGAAAGCCAGCTCGGCCGCGTTGCGGACCCGACCGGCGGCGCCTGGTTTACCGAAACGCTGGCCGACGATCTCGCCAAGGCGGCCTGGGCCGAGTTCCAGAAGATCGAAAGCGAAGGCGGCTATGCTGCTTCGCTCCTTTCCGGCGCCTTCCAGGCCCGCGTCAAAGCCGCGCGCGACGCGCGCGCGAAAGACATTGGCCGCCGCAAGATCCCGCTGACCGGTGTTTCCGAATACCCGCTGCTGGAAGAAATCGGCGCGCCGGTTGCCGAGGTCGATACGCCCCGCCCGCGCGATGGCGTCTCCGGCGACGGCATCGCCCATTTCGTGAAGGCAGAAATCGCAGGCGGCGCGGACGCGGTTGCCGAAGCGCTCACCCCCATCCGCCTCGCCGCAGACTTCGAAGCCCTGCGCGACGCCGCCGCCAAAGCGGCCAAGCCGCCAGCCGCCTTCCTCGCGACGCTCGGCAGCCTCGCCGAATTTACGCCGCGGGCTGACTTTTCGCGCAACTTCCTCGCCGCAGGCGGCGTTGTTGCCAAAGACGCCGTCGTTCCGCCGAAAGACCCCGCCGAACTCGCCGCCGCCTTCAAGGCATCGGGCTGCAAGCTCGCCATCATCTGCGGCACCGACAAGGCCTATGAGGCCGGCGCGGAAGCCGCCGCAAAGGCCCTCAAGGAAGCGGGCGCCCGCGCCGTCTGGGTCGCCGGCAAGTTCGAAGCCGCCGACATCGACACCAACATCTTCGCAGGCTGCGACGCGCTCCACGCGCTGCGCCTCGCCCATGCCGAGCTGGGAGTTGCCCAATGACCAAGTTCCCCGATTTCACGAAGATTGAGCTGGACGCCCCGAACGCGAAGGCATCCGCTGCCAAGCTGGGCGAAGCCTGGGAAACGCCCGAGGGCATTGCCGTTCAATCCGCCTACACCGCGAAAGACCGCGCCGGGCTTGACTTCCTCGACGATTATCCCGGCCTCGCCCCCTTTGGCCGCGGCCCCTACCCGACGATGTATACCAACCAGCCCTGGACGATCCGTCAGTATGCTGGATTTTCGACGGCCGAAGACTCCAACGCCTTCTATCGCCGCAACCTGGCCGCTGGCCAGAAGGGCCTCTCTGTCGCCTTCGACCTCGCCACCCACCGCGGCTATGATTCCGATCACCCGCGCGTGACGGGCGATGTCGGCATGGCGGGCGTTGCCATCGACTCGATTCTCGACATGCGCACCCTGTTCTCCGGCATCCCGCTGGACCAGATGTCTGTCTCGATGACGATGAACGGCGCGGTTCTGCCTATCCTGGCGCTCTATATCGTCGCTGCCGAAGAACAGGGCGTCCCGCCGGAAAAACTCGCCGGAACCATTCAGAACGACATTCTGAAGGAGTTCATGGTACGGAACACTTACATCTATCCGCCCAAACCCTCGATGCGGATCATCTCGGACATCTTCGCCTTCACCTCGGAGAAGATGCCCAAATTCAACTCGATTTCCATCTCCGGCTACCACATGCAGGAAGCCGGCGCGACAGCAGACCTTGAGCTGGCCTACACGCTGGCCGATGGCATCGAATACATCCGCGCAGGCGTTGCCGCTGGCCTGGATGTCGACGCGTTTGCCCCGCGCCTTTCCTTCTTCTGGGCGATCGGCATGAATACGTTCATGGAAGTCGCCAAGATGCGCGCCGCGCGCCTGATCTGGGCGAAGCTGGTGCAGGAGAATTTCTCACCGAAGTCCAGCAAGTCCCTCAGCCTGCGGACGCACTCGCAAACCTCCGGCTGGAGCCTCACGGCGCAGGACGTTTACAACAACGTCATCCGCACATGCCTGGAAGCGATCGCCGCCTCCGGTGGCCAGACCCAGTCGCTGCACACCAACAGCTTCGACGAAGCCCTTGCTCTGCCTACGGACTTCTCAGCCCGGATCGCCCGCAACACGCAGATCCTGCTGCAACAGGAAGCCGGCGCCTGCCAGTCGATCGACCTCTTCGGCGGCAGCTATTATGTCGAGCGCCTGACACACGACCTCGCCGCCAAAGCCCTCAAGCATATCGAGGAAGTCGAAGCGATGGGCGGCATGGCCAAGGCCATCGAACAGGGCCTGCCCAAACTGCGCATCGAAGAAGCCGCCGCCAACACGCAGGCACGTATCGACAGCGGCACGCAGACGGTTGTCGGCGTCAACAAGTTCCTGCTGGACGAGGAAGAAGATGTTCCTGTGCTGAAGGTGGACAATGCCGCTGTGCGCCGGATGCAGCTCGACAAGCTCGCCCGCCTGAAATCTGAACGCAACGAAGCGGAAGTCACGGCCAAGCTCGAGGCGATTGCCGAGGCAGCAGCGGGCACGAAGGGCAACCTGCTTGCGCTCGCCGTCGATGCCGCGCGCGCCAAGGCCACCGTGGGCGAAATCTCCGAAGCTGTCGAGCGCAGCCAGGGCCGCCACCAGGCCGTCATCCGCTCCATCAAGGGCGTTTATGGCGGCGGCGTGAAAGGCACCGAGAAAGCGACCGAAGCCGAAGGCCTTGCCGCCGCCTTTGTCCAGAAGAATGGCCGCAAGCCGAAGATCTACATCGCCAAGATGGGCCAGGACGGACATGACCGTGGACAGAAGGTTGTCGCTTCCGCTCTGATGGACCTTGGCTGGGAAGTCGAAATCGGCCCCCTGTTCCAGACGCCGGAAGAAGCCGCGCGCGACGCCCGCAAGGCAGGCGTGGACATTGTTGCGGCCTCCTCTCTCGCCGCAGGCCACCTGACGCTGGTGCCCGAACTTAAGCGCGCGCTGGGCAATGAAGGCGCCGCCAACGCGCAGATCATCGTCGGCGGCGTTATCCCGCCACAGGATTTCGATGCCCTGCGCACCGCCGGTGCCGCTGCGATTTTCCCTCCGGGCACGGTGATTGCCGACAGCGCCATCCGGATGCTGGAACTCCTCCTGGACGGAAACGATCCAGCCAAGACAGCAGCGGAATAGTCAAGCAACGCGTCAACTCGAAGGGCGGGCCGGAGAAATCACCGGCCCGCCCTTTCGATTCTGCTTGCAGGACTCCCGCCTGATCTTATCTTGGAAGCACAGCCTCCCGCGAAAGGACACGCTTCATGATCCTCACCACAACGCACTCCATTCAGGGCCGCGACGTATCGGCCTACAAGGGCATCGTCTGCGGCGAGGTCGTGATCGGCGCGCATCTCGGCAAGGACATCCTGGCCGGGTTCACCAATCTCGTCGGCGGGCGTTCGGAAGCCTATGAAAGCACGCTGCGGGAAACCCGCGACGGCGCAATGGAAGAGATGGTTGATGAAGCCAAAAAGCTGGGTGCAAACGCCATTATCGGCATCAAGTTTGACTACTCCGTCATCGGACAGGGTGGCTCCATGATGATGGTCGCCGTTTCCGGCACGGCTGTTACGCTCGCATGAGCGCGCTGACCAGCATAGCGCCCAGCGTCGATGAAATGTATCTGACGGCGGAGAAATGCTTCGCTGATCTGCCTGAGTTCATGCGGAAGGCCGCAGGCGATGTTCGCATCCTTGTGATGGAATTTGCCGAAGATGAAATCCTCGACGAGATGGGCATTGATGACGCGCTGGAGCTGACCGGCCTCTATTCCGGAATACCGCTGACATTGGAAAGCGTGACCAATCCGACAGTCGAACGCCCTCTGATCTACATCTATCGCCTGCCCATCCTGTTTGAATGGGCGCAGCGCGGCGACGTGACCGTCGAGGAACTGGTCACCCATGTCTTCATCCACGAACTTGGCCACCATTTCGGCTGGTCCGACGAAGAGATCGACGCCAAGCTTGAAGAGGATGACGATCTCGGATGAAGGCCAATTTGGTGGGTTGCCAAGGTTGCGCCTTCCGCGCCAACTTTCGTCCCGCACCATCATCATGCCGATGAAGATCTATGCCAACGGCCATATTACACAGCATACTGACTCTATAAGCGGAGGTGGCGACGGAAAGACCCCGCCTGTCTGCGGCATGAACTTGCACCACTTTACACCCGCCGCGACCTGCGAACTGTCCGGCAACTACCTTGTGACAAGTTCGGATTTGGGCCGACCGATCTGGCAGCAAAGTAACTGATCTTCTGTTGCGGAATTCCTGCGCCTCCCTAAAACTAACAGGAAAGACAACGCACACCGGGGAGAAGCAGAAATGTCCAACCAGCCAGACCTAGACGGACTTGGCCTTGCCGCGCTGGTCCGGGACCGGAAAACTTCCGCTGCGGAGTTGCTGGAAGCCGCCGTCGAGAGAGCCGAAAAGGCTCAGGCAGAGATCAACTGCTTCTCGGCGCTCTATCCTGATCTCGCCCGCCAACAGATTGCAGAAGGCGGCCTGGCTGGCCCCTATGCGGGCGTGCCCTTTCTCGTCAAAGATCTCGGCGTTGAAGTCAAAGGCGCCCCCGTTACATCTGGTAGCCGGGCATTTCAGGGGAATGTCGCCAGCCGGGATTCCACCTTGGTGGAACGCTTCCGCAAGGCAGGTCTGGTATTCTTTGGAACAACAACTTCGCCAGAGTTCGGCCTTACACTGACGACGGAATCCACCCTGTATGGGCAGACTCGGAACCCGTGGGATACGACCCGAATTGCCGGTGGCTCTTCAGGTGGCGCCGCTGCCGCCGTCGCCGCAGGTGTTTTGCCGGTCGCCCACGCCAGCGATGGTGGCGGCTCCATTCGCATCCCAGCTGCTTGTTGTGGCGTATTCGGCCTGAAGCCCTCGCGTGGCCGCATGCCCATGGGGCCAGCCAAGACAGAAGGCTGGAATGGCCTTTCGACAGTCGGCGTGGTCAGCCGCACGGTACGCGACACGGCCGCCCTGCTCGACCTGACGAGCGGACCGGAAACCGGCAGCCGATACGTCGCAACGCCGCAATCCCTCCCTTACCTGAAAGAGCTTGAGCGCGACCCGGGACCGCTTCGCATCGCTCTATGGCCTGTGGCGCCGAACGGCACGCAACCGGATGCAGATGCCGCTGAAGGCCTGGCAAACACGGTCAAGCTTCTCGAAAGCCTCGGCCATACCGTTATTGAGGCTGCGCCGGAAATTGACGGCACCGCGCTCGCCAAGGCCGCTCTGTTCACGATCTCAGCGAATATCGCAGCACTTGTGGAAGAACGCGGAATGGTCCGAGGTCATCCGGTGACGGATGATGATCTGGAACCCATCACCGCCTCGATGGTAAACCTTGGGCGCACAGTCCCAATGGTAGAGCTCGCCAAAGCCAACAACACCTTCATTACGGCTGCAATTGCCTATGAGCGGTTCCTCGATGCCGGCAAGTTCGACCTGACACTTTCCCCCACGCTTCATCGTGCGCCAGACCTTCTGGGCACAATGGCACTCACGGCGCCATCAGATCAGATGGGCGCTGCCGTCGCCGGTTTTGCGCCCCATTGCGCGCTCTTCAACCAGACTGGCTGCCCGGCAATGTCCGTGCCCCTGCACTGGACCGCACCGACGGCAACGGCGCCCGCCGGCCTGCCTATTGGCATGATGTTTGGCGCGCGTTATGGCCGCGAAGACCTGCTGATTTCCCTGGCAGGACAACTGGAGCGCGCCGCGCCATGGGCACAGAGAAAACCACCAGTCTGGGTCGGGTAACCATCCCCTCGCTGCATTGGCGTGCCGGCGGATGCCATTGCGGCGCTGTGCGGTTCGAGGTTGAGCTGCCAGACGCATTCGAAGTCGAAGACTGCAATTGCACCATGTGTGCGAAGAGTGGGAATATCCACGTCATCGTACCGGGCAGCCGATTCCGCCTCATTCAGGGCAAGGACAATCTCAGCCAGTACACGTTCAACACGGGCGCCGCGAAGCACCTGTTCTGCAAGACCTGCGGCATCAAAAGCTTTTACATTCCGCGATCAAATCCCGATGGATTCGCGGTGACATGGCGCGCACTGGACGACTGGATGAGCTTCAAGGTCACCGTTGTTCCCTTTGACGGACAGAACTGGGAAGAGAACGCCGCCCGCCTGGCGCACAAGTCTCGGGATTAGTCCTGCGGTCCTTCCGGGGGCGTTTCTTTCGCGCGCCTGGATTTATGTTTTCCGTGGTCGCCTTCTTTGGGGCCGGAGAGGATCCACGCCACCCAGGCGCGCTGGTCCGGGCGCAGCTGATCGACGCCGCCGAGCACTTCCAGGCCGATCCGGTCACGCAGGCGCACGTCGGCATCGCGCAATTCGCGCAACGCAACCTCCGCCGCCATCCTGTCATAAGGATCTGCCATCAGCACACTGGCGAAATGCTTCTCAGCTTCGCGCCGCTCGGCGAGTTCCACTTGCGCCGCTCCAAATCCCTGCCGCATCAACTGGCGAACCTGGCGCCGGTCTTCGCGCGAAAGCTCCGGAATGCCTTCCGGGCGCTCAAACTCCGGTTTACGGTGCGGGCGCTCCTTTGCCGGCGGCTCCGGTCGCAGATGTTGACCGATGACATAGCCACCCAGTCCGAGGTTCACGAGCAGGGAGACGCCCAGCGCCGCCGGGGTCAGCCAGTTTGGCAATCTGCTCATTCCATTTCCTCCAGCGTATAATTTGCAGGCTCGAAGCCCAGCGCGGAAATAACCAACTCCTGCACTTCCGCATTCACTTCATCATCTGCGCTCGCGACCGGCGCGATCGTCAGCCCCATGAACAACCCGAACGCAGCGGCAGCAAAGCCACTTGCCGGCACCCAGGGCGCTTTCATGCCGCCCCAGCGCGGCAGCAAACCGCGCGCCGGCTTGGGCGCGGCGGCAATGATCGCGTCCGTCAGCGCGCGCGGCATGTCCGGTTCGGGCAGCGCGCCAAGCATCAGGTCAAGTTCGCGGGCTGCCGCCAGAGCAGGCGCAAACCTGCCAGGTTTTTCCGCCAGCAGGGCCTCGGCCGCCGCTCGCTCCGCCTCGGGCCAGCCATGCGCTTCCGCGCCCCAAATTTCGATGATGTCGAGCAGGCGGTCATCTGTCATGCGGCGGGTCATGAGACTTTCCTTCCATCGAGCAGCTCGCCGCGCAGGGTTCTCCGGGCACGGGCGAGAAGGCTTTCCAGGGCTTCAACGCTGATTTCCATAATATCCGCAGCTTCTGCCTGCGAGTGCCCCTGCAGGGCGCACAAGGTCAAGGCTGCAGACTGGCGTTCGGGCAAACGCGCGATCGCTGCCTCAACGGCTTTCACGCGCTGCGCCTGATCCAGCGCATCCTGCGGCCCGAGGGCCACATCGGCACGATCGGGCAGTTCATCGGGCAGAACTTCGCGGCGCTTGCGCAGCCGGTCGTAGCAGAGGTTCAGCGCCACGCGGTGAAGCCAGGTCGAGAACTTTGCTCTCGGCTCCCAGCCGGGCAGTGCCTTCCATGCGCGAATGAATGTTTCCTGGGTCACGTCTTCCGCCTCTGCCGTTTCGCCCAGCATGCGCGTTGCGAGCGCCAGCACGCCGGGGCTGTACCGATTGACGAGCGCACGAACGGCCGCGGCATCTCCAGCCGCGGCGCGTGTGATCTGATCGAGGTCGGATGTGAACGCCACGGTGAGATGTTTAGCTGAGTCCGGGCCGGAACACAGGGAGACAATCGCAGGGGGGGTGAATTGATTGTCTCAGGGCTCCGGCCCGTCCCCACTCTGTTCCTTACTCGGCCGGTTCGCCTTTCATTTTGTCGCGCCATTCTCCGCGACGCTCCTTCATTTTGGCCTTGGCTGCCTCAAGCTCGGCCGCGGTGATCGTGCCGTTACCGTCTGCGTCCATCTTGTCGAAAAACTTGATGTGCTCGGCAGTAAACTCGGCGAGGCTCAGCTGGCCGTCACTATCGGCATCCATGTTAGCCCAATGCTCGGCAGCCTTTTCGGCTTTCTTGGCCTTCCACTCTTCAGCTTTTGCCGGATCCATCTCGCGCTTCGGTTTGCCTTCCGGGCGCGGCGGCTTGCCGGCGGCTTCAGCTTCCGCCCTACGCTCTTCGCGCTTTGCTTTCATCTCGGCGCGCATGGCTTCGTGATGTGCTTTCATCTCATCCTGCGTGACGAAACCATCGGAATTGCCATCAATGCTTGCAAACCGGGTCGCAATCGAAGCCTGCGCTTCTGCGCGGGTCACGTCGCCGTCACCATTGGCATCCATCTGCATGATATGAGGGCCGTGGCCACGAGGTCCCTTGCCGGGACCGGCCTGAGCGGCGAGGGGCATGGCGAGCGCAATAACAGCAACACTAGCGAACGCGATTGTCGAACGTTTCATCTCTGGTCTCCAGTTTCAACTCCCAGCGACTATGAAACGGCAGGGGTTCAGGATTCCGTCGCGCTCAGCTGCAGTTTTTTCCGGGCCATTGAATGCACACGGGTTTTTACCTCCCGCAGGCGCTCTTCCAGCACTTCAAAGCCTTCCTCTTCGGCGGCCGCCCGGCAGAAGCGGTTCTTAAGGCCTTCCGGAATGACGTCCTCACCCGGATCGCCATCGCCAAGGGCCAGGCGCTGTATCTGTTGCATCGAGGACAAAAGGTGCAAGGCCGCTCGCAGGAACCGCCAATCCTCCGCCTCCTCCGACGCCTGACTCTCGTCTGCATCCGCCAATCCGGACAACGCCAGCGCCGTCGCGGGACGGATAAGGTCCGCCCGCCCCCGCAGCAGCATTTCCTTCTGCACCATGAACTCTATGTCGATCAGTCCGCCCTCGGCCGTCTTCAGATCCCAGAGCCCCTTGCCAGGCTTCTCGCGGTAGAGCGTTTCCCGCATGCCAGTAACATCGCCCGCAATCGCCTTGCGCTTTTCACTGCGTGCCCGCTGGCAGATTGCATCCGCAGCAATGCCGAGCACTTCACGCCCCAGCGTATCATCGCCTGCCACAAAGCGCAGGCGGGTGAGCGCCATATGCTCCCAGGTCCAGGCTTCTTCATTCTGGTAATGACGAAACGCCGAGAGGCCGACCGCGACAGGCCCTGCACGCCCGGAGGGGCGCAGGCGCATGTCGACCTCATAAAGCGCGCCTTCGGCAGTCGGCGCGGTCAATGCCGTAATTAGGCGCTGGGTCAGACGGGTGAACCATGTCTGCGTATCATCCGCCTGCGAATCGTAGATGAGGATGATGTCGAGATCCGATCCGGCGGTCAGTTCGCCGCCGCCAAGCTTGCCCATCGCGAACACCGCCCAGCGACCCGGCACCTCACCATTGCGGCGCGTCGTTTCCGCTTCTGCTGCGCTGGACATCTGCCGGATGGTTTCATCGGCAAGGTCTGTCCAGGCTTTCGCTGCCTGATCCGTTGGCAGAAGGCCGTGCAGCAATCGGTGGCCAACAAGGAAACTCTGTTCGCGGTGATACCGCCGCCAGCCATCCATCGCGGCATCGAATGAAACTTCCGGCGTCAACTCCGGCGCTCGCGGCATGACATTCGACACCAGCGCTTCGAGAAGGTCTGGCCGGCGCGCAAGGATCTGAGCAAGGCGCGGCGCCAGCGCCAGCGTGGAAACGAGGTCGTCCAGCAAGTCTGGCCGTGCCAGCAGCATGGAAAGCGTCTGCACGCCCGAAGACAGCCCTTCAAAGAAGCGCGAGAACCAGCGGAACGCTTCGTCCGGCTCGCCAGTTGCGCCCATCGCCTTCAGCATACCCGGCAGGATCGCCGTCAGGATTTCCCGCCCACGCGCGGTGCGCGTTGCCGGAACCCGGCCCCGGTGCCAATTGCGGATCGTGTCGATCGCGGCAGAAGGATTGGAAAAACCCAGACCGCTCAGCGTTTTTACCGTTCCCGGATCATCATCCACGCCGGTAAAGACAAGGTTGCCGATGTCATGGGTTTCCGCCGCCCGGTCTTCCTGTGCAAACAACGCATCATAGGCCGACTGGACCAGCTTGCGGGTTTCCAGAAGATCGCGGTCAAAGTCGGCGAGGTTTCCATAGCCGCACAGATATGCAACCGACTCCCGTTCCGCCGGATCGGCCGGAACGGTGTGCGTCTGTTCGTCCTGACGCATCTGGATACGGTGTTCCACATTGCGCAGTGCCTTGTAGGCGGTTGTCAGTTCCGCTGCCGTTTGGCTGGAAACAACGCCTGCGGCCTGCAACGCCTTCATTGCGCCGAGGGTCGAGTTGTCCCGCAGTGAAGGCTCGCGCCCGCCAAGGATCAATTGCTGCGTCTGAACAAAGAACTCGATCTCACGAATACCGCCGGGCGAAAGTTTTACGTCCGGCGAAACCGCCGCGAATGTGTCGTCCCCGACCTTGGTGTTGATCATCCGCTTGATGGCCTGAATGTCGCCGATGGCCCAATAGTCGAGATTACGGCGCCAGACGAAGGGCTCAAGCCGTTTCTGGAAACGATCCGCTGCCTGAATATCGCCTGCTGCAGGGCGGCCCTTGATCCAGACCATCCGCTCCCAATTCTGGCCCTGGCTCTCATAATATACGTCGGCCATGCTGGTCGAAACGGCGACCGGCGTTGAGCCGGGATCGGGGCGCAGGCGCAGATCGGTGCGGAAGACGTAGCCGCCCGCCGTCAGCTCCTCCATGATGCGCACCATCTCGCGCACGACGCGCTGCGCGGCGTCGCCAGGGTCCCGGTCACCGCCATCAAACTGGGCGCGGTCGTAGAAAGCGCAGACATCAATGTCGCTGGAATAATTAAGTTCGAAGGCGCCCATCTTGCCCAGCGCGATTACGAAGATGCCATCCGATTTCAGCCCGCGCGCCGCCAGCGCCGTTTGCAGGGCCACTTCAAGGCTCGCGCCTGCAAACTCGGTCAGGTGCCGTGTCACATCCATCACGTCCAGCGTGCCGGAAAGGTCGGCGGTCGCCAAAGACAGGTGGGCGGCTGCCTTGGCCTTGCGCAGCTCGGCCATCACATCCGCAACGGCCATTCCCCGTGGCAGCGTGATCACCGCCTTCAGGGCCGCATTGAAGTCCTGCCCCACCCCCCGCTCTGCCAGGCGGCGCAGGTAAGGAGCATGATCGGCCGCGGCTGCAAGGGCCGCTTCAGGCGTGGATTGAATCGGGCGGATATTCAGCATGGGCCAAGGCTTAGCCGAGCGTTCGGCTTGCGACAAACCGGTTCGCAACCTTTCGCGGCGTCATGCGTCTTGGACTTATCACATCCCGGACGCACAACCGTAGCAATCCCTTGCTACGGAGCCCCAGACAATACGGAGTGCCGATATGGCCGAAACGCGCGGACAGACGCTGAAGCGCTTCTTTGACCTGTACGCGCAGGCATCCCTTGCCGGCGATATCGAGACTATCGCGGCGGCCTACGCGCCGACCTATATTGAATCCTCGCCTGACAGCTTTGCTGCCTGGAAGGTCGACGATGCCTACAGGATTGCCCTGACAGAACGCGAGAAGCTGATGAAGACCCATCTGGGCCTTTCCGGCCTCGAAGCGGAGTTGGTCTCGGCAGAAGAGGTAGCTCCGCTGCACTATCTGGTCACGGTCCGCTGGTCGATGACGTTCGACAAAGCCAGAACCGGCCGGGTCACATCGACCTTTCTGGGGACCTATGTCGTCAAGATGAACGGGCGCACGGAAATCCTTGCCTATCTCTCCCACGAATCCGAGGAAACGGTGATGCGCCGGGACGGTGTCATCTGAGGCACGGCCCTCAAGGTTGGGGGGTCACAATCGAACGCCAGATTGACAGCGCCCGGTTTCGGGTTTTCGTTCTCCCCGTGAGGGGGACGTAATCATGCTGAGACTTCTGCGCCTGGTCGCTGTTCTGACGGTGATCCCGCTTCTGGGCATCGGTGTAACGATTGCGCGTTATTGGGAAGAAGGCGCCGGCCTTCAGGGCGCCGTCACGGGCTCGCTTTCCTGCGCAGGCAGCATCATCGCAGACCCGCTGGGTAACGCCTGCGGTGAGGCAACGCCGTTTGGCTGGCTCTCCATCGTCTCCACGGCCATTCTGCTCCTGTCCTTTGCCATTGTTCCGCTGTCGCGGCTGGTAGCAACCATTCTCGGCGCGAACCGCACGGTGCTGTCGTTCGGCTTCTGGCCCTATGCCTTTCTGATCACACTGGTTGTCGGCATCGTATCGCTCGTCCATTTCTCGATCTTCGCGGCGGGTACCTATCTGACGCTCGCCCATTTCTTCGCGATTGAAAGCGATATCCTGATCGGCGTCTTCGCCGTGATCGGTCTTGGCGCAGCATATGCCATCCTGCGCGGTCTCGGCGTCTTTTTCACCCGGCCCAAAAGCTATGTCGCCGCCCGTCCGATCAGCTTCTACGAGTATCCGCGCCTCGGCCTGATGGTGCGCGACATTGCCAAGACGCTGAATGCCCGCATGCCAGATAATGTGCTTATCGGCCTCGACCCGACATTCTTTGCTACGTCCGCGCCGGTCTATACGCCCTACGGCAAAGGCCCCCTCCAGGGGCAGACGCTATTCCTTTCTCTACCCCTGATGAGCCATTTCACCGAAGGCGAACTACGCGCAGTGATCGGCCATGAGCTGGGCCATTTCACTGGCGGCGACACCTCTTACACCATCCGCTTTGCGCCGGTTTACCTGGGTCTGACAAATGCGAGCGAAGTGTTTTCCGCCAAGGGGCGGCCCATTACGCGGCTCCTGTCCCTGCCCTCCAAGCTTCTGATCGACGATCTGATCTACGCCTTTTCGGTGGTCGAACGCCGCATCGGGCGATCCCGTGAACACCGGGCTGACCAGCATGGCGCTGCGGTTTCATCGCCGCAGGACATCGCTTATTCCCTGCTCAAATCCTCGCTCCTCGGCTCCATGTGGGGCAGCCAGATGGAGATGGTCGTCTCTCGCGGGATGCAGGGCCGATTCTCACGCAACATCGTGCGCAGTTTTACCGAAAGCGTCCGTATCGATGTGGATCGCAGCCGCATTGCGCCGCTGCTGGAATTCGCCCTGGGCGACAGCGTGCGCCACCCAGTCGACACCCATCCGCCCACAGAAGACCGCCTTGCCGCATTCGGGCTGAACCTTGGGGAGATCTGCGCGGAAGACGCCGTCCTGCACCGCTTCTATGGCGCGCCAAAGGTCACCGAAGGCCTCGACAACATGCTCGCCCTCGAAGAGGACCTGACCTCGCTGCAATACCATCTGATGAGCGAGATGTGGCCCAAGGAACAACCCGCCGAGCAGAGCCTCGACGAAGTGTTCGGCTTCCTGCTCGTGGATTTCCTGGCCCTGATGGTCACGATCGATGGTTCCGTCGATGACCGCGAGATCGTGGCGGCAGAAACGAAAGCCACCGAAGCGTTCGGCGGTTTGGACCGGGAAGCCTTCCGAGAGCGTTGCCAGCGCCCGGACGATATTCCCTCGCTCGACCGTATGGTCTCGTTCGCCAACAAGCTGCTGAACGAGAATGGCATCACGTCCCTGAAAAACGTGCTGCGGCAGATCGCGGAAGCCGATGGACACATCGAGGAAAAGGAAGCCCAGCTTCTGGAAATCCTCGAAACGACCCTGCATCCGGAAGAGCCGGAAGAGGCGAACGCCTGAGACATCGCCGCGCCTTTCCACCTCCGGCCTGCGCCTGCTAGGAAGGGTCGCATGAAAGCGCTGCTCGCCTCCGTCCTCGTCGCCTTTGCCGCCAGTGCGCCTCTGGAAGATCCGGCTGCCGAAGCGCGCGCACAGGCGCTGATGCGCGAGGTGCGCTGCGTTGCCTGCGAAAACGAGCCGGTTTCGCAGTCTTCCGCACCGATCGCGGAGGACATGCGCGACCGGATACGCGAAATGGTCGGCGAAGGTGCCAGCGACAAGGAAATCCGCGACTGGTTCGTCAGCCGCTATGGCGAGTTCGTCCTGTTCCGCCCCCCGGCGCGTGATCCAGCCAGCTGGCTTCTGTGGCTACTTCCCTTTGTCCTGCTCGGCGCCGGCGTGGGAATCGGCCTCTCGCTGGCGGCAAATGCGAAACGAAAATGCGGGCCAGTCGAGCCTGAAGACGCCTGACAAGATAACCACACTTGTGGAAACTTCCCGTGCGGGGGGACTTCAAGCGAGCGTGTTGGCACCTAACTGTCTTTTAATGACCACTCTTGTCGTGGCATGTTTATGTCTTGGAATGCGTCAATACTGACGCAAATTCAGCGATCTGGAGAGTTAGATGCGCAAATTCGGGATTTCGGCCCAGGCACTCGTGGCGGCTGCCTTCGGAGCTGCAATCATGGGGAGCGCGATCTCGGTACCGAAGCTTGTCGCGCCCGAAGCCGGAGCTCAGCCCATAGCGATCCAAGCGCCCCCCGGCGCCCCGCTGAGCTTCGCGGACCTGATTGAGAAAGTCGAGCCGGCGGTCGTCAGCGTGAACGTGATTTCAACTCAGGATGTCTCGCCCTTGTCCGGGGCGGAAGGTTTCCTTGAGCAATTCCGAGGTGTGCCCGGCATGGAAGAATTCTTCCAGCAGCGCCCCGCCCCGCAGGATACACCGCGCCAGCGTGAAGCACGCTCGCTCGGCTCCGGCTTCTTCATTTCCGAAGATGGCCTCGTCGTCACCAATCACCACGTCATCGACCGCGCCACGCAAATCCAGATCGTTACCTCTGACGGCAAGGAGCTGGATGCTGAACTTGTTGGTACGGACCGCCAGACGGACCTCGCCGTACTGCGCGTGAAGGACAAGGGCAAATACCCCTATGTGAAGTTCGGCTCCTCGAAGGAAGTGCGCAAGGGTGACTGGGTTGTCGCCCTGGGCAACCCCTTCGGGCTCGGCGGCACTGCAACAGCCGGTATCCTCTCGGCTGACGGCCGCGAACTTGGCGCTGCCAGCCCGTACACGGACTTCATCCAGATCGACGCACCGATCAACCGCGGCAACTCCGGCGGCCCGACCTTCGACCTTCTGGGCAACGTCATCGGCGTGAACTCGCAGATCCTGTCGCCGTCGGGCGGCTCGGTCGGCATCGGCTTCGCCATCCCGGCAGAGCTTGCGAAGGAAGTGACCGATATCCTCATCAAGGACGGCCGCGTGTCCCGTGGCTGGCTGGGTGTTCAGATCGGTGACCTGACACCTGAATTCGCTGAAGCCCTCGGCATCGAAGATGCCAGCGGCGCGCTCGTTGCCGACGTCACGGTAGGTAGCCCCGCCGAAAAAGCCGGCCTGCTGCGCAACGACATCATCCTTTCGGTCAACGGCCAGAAGGTGACGGATGCAACCTCGACAACCCGTATCGTCGCCCGCCTGATTGCGAACACCTCGAACAAGTTCGAAATCATTCGCAACGGCAAGCGCCAGAATATCAATGTCGTCGTCGGTGAGCGTCCGGAAGATCCGTATGCCTCACAGGGCAACCAGACGTCGCCGAATGCGAACCGTAACCAGTCCTCCGGCGTCCCCGGCGCTTTCCTGGATGACTTCGGTGTTCGCCTCGACCCGATGACCGAAGACGTGCGCGTGCGCCTCGGTCTGCGCCCGGCAGATACCGGCCTGATGATCACCGAAGTGTCTCCGGATGGCATCTTTGGAAAGGCTGGCTTTGAAAAAGGTCTGGTCATTCTGGAAGCCAACGGCCAACCTGTGCCGACAGTCGAGGCCTTCGAGAAAACCGTGAAGGATGCCAAGGCCGCCAAGCGGTCGAAGATCCTCCTGGCGGTCCGTGTCGGTCAGGCCACCACTTACAGCACCGTAGACTTGCCGGCAGGCTGAAGGAGCTAACATGACGTTGATGGAGACCAGCATGGTCGAAGACGAGTCCACCACTTCGCTGAAGGTCCTCGTGATCGAGGACGACAATGAAATGGCCAGCTTCATTGAGAAGGTTCTGACGGACGCCGGACATAGTGTGGAGCGCGCCAGCGATGGTGCCTCCGGCCTTGCCAAGGCGCGGTCTTCCGAGTTCGACGCCTTGGTGGTCGACCGGATGCTGCCGGAGAAGGATGGCCTGACACTGCTCCAGGAGTTTCGGGCGGCTGGCGGCACCACGCCGGCCCTCTTCCTGTCGGCTCTGGGCGACGTGCAGAACAAGGTGCAGGGCCTTCGCGCCGGCGCTGAAGACTATCTGGCCAAGCCATTTGCCCCCGCAGAGCTCGCCGCTCGCGTGGAAGCGCTCGGCCGCCGGCAGGTTCCTGCTGAAGCTCCGGTGACGGTTCTGAAGACCGGCGATCTGGAAATGAACCTCCTGACCCGCAAGGTGACCCGCGCGGGCAAGAAGATCGACCTTCAGCCGCGCGAGTTCCGCCTGCTGGAATACCTGATGCGACATGCGGGTCAGGTGGTGACCCGTACGATGCTTCTGGAGAAAGTCTGGGACTATAATTTCGACCCGCAAACCAACGTCATCGATGTTCACATCTCGCGCCTGCGCGCCAAGATCGACAAGGAGTTCGGCGAACCGCTGCTTCAGACGGTTCGTGGGGCCGGATATCGTCTTCAGAGCCAGGGCTAGACCTTTTGGAGCGGCGCTGGCACGTAACGCGCCATGAAATCGCCGCTCCAACTTCCCTCATGGCTGGCACCCATGGTGCCTGACCGGGCGCAGATCCTGCGCCCTTTGCGTGTTGTTGGCCGCAGCATCCGCAGCGTCTGGCGCGGCATCGGCAAAGCCTGGGCGGGCCTGCCCTTCATGGCGCAGATCAAGAAGGCGATGCCCGCATTTGCGCGCACCACCACCTTCAAGCTGACGATCCTCTACTCCGCAATGATCGCGGCGTTCTCGGGCGCCCTGCTCGTTTATCTATACTATTCAACGGTCTACTATATCCGCGCCGAGTCCGAGAACCGGATTACGGTGGAGTTTGAGCAGCTCGCCAACGCCTACTACACCGGCGGCATGGAGCGTCTCAGCCAGTCCGTTTTCGAGCGGATGACGCTCTCCGGCTCGCAGTTTTTCTATTACCTTGAGGACTCCTCTGGCCGGAAAATCGCGGGTCACTTCCCCCGCCTGCCGGCAGAGCCCCCAGCCGTGGGCATGAAAACCGTCTATTTCGATTTCGAGCTGCCACAGGCTGACGGCACATCCACCCTCCGCCCGGCAGCCGGCCGCATCGTTCGCCTGCGAGACAATGGCGGCGCGCTGATGGTCGCCTTTGACACTGCGCAGCAGACAGTGATCGTCGGGCGCATCCGCAACGCTGTTTACGTTGCCGTGCCCATTGCGCTCATCCTCTCACTTGCAGGCGGCCTGCTCATCTCTCGCGGCGCGGCGAACCGTGCCGACGAACTCGCCAAGACAACCGAGGCCGTCATGGGCGGTGAACTTGGCCGCCGGATGCCAGTTCGCGGATCGGGCGACGAATTCGACCGCCTCGCGCAGCGGCTCAATGCGATGCTCGACCAGATTCAGAAGCTGGTTGAATCCTCGCGCCACACGGGCGACGCGATCGCACACGACCTGCGCTCGCCGCTGACGCGCCTGCGCAACCGGCTGGAGCTGGCGCTCAGCCAACCCCTCTCGGAAGACGCCGCCAACGAGACACTCGGAACCACGCTGCAGGAAGTCGACCGCGTGCTCGACACCTTCAACGCCATCCTCCGCCTCGCCCGCCTCGATGCCGGCTCGGAAGGCACTCTCACCCGGATGGACCTTAGCGAACTGGCCGAGCAACTTGCCGAACTCTTCGATCCCGCCTGTGAAGAAGCAAACCTTGGCTTCAAGAGCCAGATCGCCCGCAATCTCGTGATCCTCGGCGACAAGGACCTGATCGGCCAGGCCCTCGCCAACCTTCTGGACAATGCAGTCAAATACACGCCCGAAGGTGGAAGCATCAGCTTTACCGCCAACCGTACGCCGGAAGGCATGATTGATCTCACGGTGATCGATTCAGGTCCCGGCATTCCGGAAGACAAGCGCGACAAGGTCACCCAGCGTTTCCACCGGCTCGACTCGGCGCGGACGCTGCCAGGCTCAGGCCTTGGTCTGGCGCTGGTCGAGTCCGTTGCGGAGCTGCATCGCGGCCAACTCATTCTCGGCACGGCCAACGGTCCGACTGACCGCCCCGGTCTGAAAGCTACGCTTCGCTTGCCGCGCGCTTAGTGGCCTTGCGCGCCGGCCACATGGCCAGCAGCCCGCCAACGCCGATCAGCACAACACCGAGATACAGAAGATCCACCATCGGATTGTAGTAGACGCGAAACACCCAGCGCGCTTCGCCATCGATGTCTCGTTGTTCACCAAGTGCAATGTAGAGGTCGCCCGTCCCGGTCTTGTAGATCGCCGTTTCCGTCGTTGGCATCATCGCTGCCGGATAGAAGCGCTTCATTGGTTCCAGCAGGGCATTGCTACTGCCCTTGCGCGCCGTCAGCACCGCCTTGTCGGCATACCAGTTCGGTCCTTCCACGGAATAAACATTGTCCAGTGTGATCGCCCAGCCGGCGACCGATCCGGTGCCGCCCTCGGCCAGCGCCAGCGTCGCCTCATAGCGTCCACTGGTTTCGACCACCGCACCAATCACGAACAGGCCAAGCCCGACATGCGCCAGTGTCATCGCCCAGACGCGCGCCGGCAGCTTGAAAATGCGCCCCAGCGTGATCGCCCGGCGCTTCATTTCCCAGACACCGCCAAAGACGAGCCACAGGCCAAGCGCAATCCCGAAAGCTGCGCCGAGAGGAATGTTCAACGGCCCAACGCCAAGCAGCAGGAAGATCGCCGTAAGCACGGCGCCGCCAATGGCCCAGCGTGTCCAGCCCTTCAGGTCCGCCTTGCCCCAAGCCCAGGCCTGAACCACCGGCAGGATCAGCAGGATCAACACAAGGATCGGCACAAATGTGAGATTGAAATAGGGTTCACCAACGGAAATCGTACGTCCAAACGCCTCTGCGATCAGCGGGAACAATGTTCCCAGCAGGACCGTCAGTGTCGCCACAATCAGGACGACATTGTTCGCCATCAGCGCGCCTTCACGGCTCAGCAATTGCCAGGGCTTGCCACCCGCGAGCAACGGCGCGCGGATTGCAAACAGGCCAAGCGCAAAGCCGCCATAGGCCAGTAGCCCCATTAGCAGCAGCGTGCCGCGCTCGGGATCAACGGCGAATGCATGAACCGAAGTCAAAACGCCGGAGCGAACAAGAAACGCACCAAGGATGGAGAACAGGAAGGCGAGTACCGACAGCAGCACGGTCCACGCCGAAAAGCTCTCTCGTTTCTCCGTGACGATGACCGAGTGCAGCAGCGCGGCGCCGATCAGCCAGGGCATCAGGGACGCATTCTCCACCGGGTCCCAGAACCACCAACCACCCCAACCAAGCTCGTAATAGGCCCAATAGGAACCGAGTGCGATACCGAGGGTCAGCGGAGCGAACGCTGCCAGAGACCAAATGCGGGCTTCCTTCGCCCAAACGCGGTCAATCCGCCCCTCCATCAAGCCAGCAGCAGCCAGCGCGAATACGAAGGAATAGCCTACATAGCCGAGATACAGCATCGGCGGGTGCAGGGCGAGCGCGGGGTCCTGCAGCAGCGGGTTCAGGCCCGCGCCCTGAAACGGCGCAGGGTCCATGCGCAGGAAGGGCGAAGACGCAAACAACAGATAGGCTAGCGTGCCGACGGCCAGCAGGCCCTGCACGCCCAGCGCCCGCGCTTCAAACTGCGGACGGCCCGTTTTCATCGTCGCCGCTGCGACGGCGCCAAAGCCCAGCGTTACGAGGCACCAGAGCGCCATCGAGCCCTCATGATTCCCCCAGGCACCGGCGATCTTGTAGATCATCGGCTTCAGCGTGTGGGAATTGTTGGTCACCAGCGCGACGGAGAAATCCGACTGCATGAAGGCAAAGATCAACGTCAGGAACGATAACGACATCGCGCCAAAGGCAAGGATCGCCACCATGCCGGAGAGCCGGCGTTCACCTTTCAGGCCAAGGATGGCCTGCGCCAGAGACAGGCCAAGCGCCAGGAACGCCGCGAAATGTCCAAGCTCGATCATCCGCCCGCCTCAAGCGGCTTCAGTTCGCGCGGTTGATAGTTTTCGTCATGCTTGGCCAGCAGCTGGCGCGCGGTGAACTCGCCGGCGTCAGAGAACTTGCCAATCGCCACAACGCCCTGCCCCTCGCGGAACAGGTCCGGCGCAACGCCGGTAAAGTTTACGGAAATCGTGTGCGGGCTGTTGTCGATCACGATGAAGCGCATGGTCGCCCCGCCATCGGTATAGGTCAGCGATCCAGGCTCCACCCAGCCGCCAACCTTCACTTCGCGTCCCGCCTCGGGCAGGCCTTTTTCCGCCAGAACTTCCGGCGTGTAGAACAGGTTGGCGTTTTCGCGCAGGGCGAAGAAAGCGAGGGCTGCCGCTGCTGCCACGAGCAGGGCGGCGATGCCAAAAGCGTAAAGGCGTCGGGTACGTGCGCGCATAGCCAAGGTTATAGGCTGGCCCGCCCCCCTTGGGGAGTGCGGCAGATGGAGCGCTTATTCCGCTTCTGGCGGCGCCTGTCCGATCGCCTCAATCATGGGGCGGAAGCGCTCGCGGCGCGGATCGTCTTCGGGCAGGCGCGAATAGATATAACGCATGGCCTGCTCGGCCTTCTCCTGTTCGCCGGCCTGCGCCGCGCCCATGGCTGCTCGCATCCCGGCGCTCACCTGCGTCTCGTCGAGCTCGTAGGCGCGCGCATAAAGCCGCGTTGCGTCCGGCCCGATAGCCCCCTCGCTCAGCTGGGTCAGCACATCGGCCAGCCCGACCAGCGCAGGCACAAAGTCCTGATCCCGGCGCAGCGCGGATTGATAGGCCCGCACAGCGTCTTCCGTACGGCCCTTGGTGCGCAGGATTTCGCCGATGAAGTAGTGCGGCTGCGGGTCTTCGGGTTTGTCGATCACCGCCTGCTCAAGGCGCGAAAGCATCTCCGCCTCAGTCAGCGATTCCGGGTCCGTACGCACCCTTTCGATCAATTCCGCCTGCCGCTCCGCCATCGGCTGATCCGCCATGCCGGGCTTGCCGATCATGAAATAGCCCGCCGCGCCAAGCGCGAGGCAGCTGCCGAGAATGATGATGTTGACTGGTTTCATGGCCGGGGAAATCTGAGGGTTGCCTTCAGGCCGCCAAGGGCCGCATCGCCAAGTTCGAAGCTGCCCTTATGCAGCTCGGCCAATTCTGTAACAATCGAGAGGCCGAGCCCAGTCCCCGGTGTTGTTTCATCTAGCCGCACCCCGCGCTTCAGCGCGCCTGCGCGTTGCTCCGGTGTCAGGCCTGGCCCGTCGTCTTCCACCGAGATCACCAGCCCCTCAGCGCCGTCGCTGATTGTCACCAGAACCTCGCTCCGCGCCCATTTGCAGGCGTTCTCCATGAGGTTGCCTGCCATCTCCTCAAAATCCTGTTGCTCGCCGCGGAAAGTGCCCCCCTCCCCGCCGGTTACTATGACTTCAATACCCCGCGCATCAAACAGCCGGTTCAGCATGCGCGCCAAGCCATCGAGTACGGGGCGCACTTCCGTGCGTGCGCCCAGCGCCTCTGCCCGCGCCGCCATGCGTGCGCGCTTCAGGTAATGCTCCACATTGGTCTGCATTGCCTCAGCCTGCCGGCGCACCACATCGTCCAGTTGCGTTGCGCCCTTGGCTTCATTGCGCAGCACCGCCAGCGGTGTCTTCAGTGCATGCGCCAGATTGCCCACATGCGTACGGGCACGCTCGACCACCTCGCGGTTATGCTCGATCAGCTTGTTCAACTCTTCCGTCAGTGGGCGGACTTCGGCCGGATATCCGCCGGAAAGCTTCTGCGTTTCGCCCTCACGCACCTTCACCACGTCTTCTGCCAGATTGCGCAGCGGGTTCAGCGAATATCTCACCGCAATCAACATAGCGGCAAAAACGCCCCCAAACAGCGCAATCATCGTGCCCAGCAGCATGTTGCGGAAGCGCGTGGCCGCTTCATCATTGGGCGTTCTGTCGGCGGCGGCCACCAGCACCAGCGGCGTCTCGCGGTTCTCCACGATGATCGCCATGGCCGCCACGCGCGACACCTGGTCCGCCGGCCCCGGATAGTTTGAATACTGTGTAACCCCCGGAAGATCGACCGCCCTACGGATCAGGTCCGGCGTTACGGGTACGGCCTCATCCCACAGGCTGCGGGAGCGGAAATCCCCGGCGATCTGCAGCTCTGGCGTCAGGCCAACCACCGCCCAGTAATGCCCGGAATACTGCACCTGGAAGCGCGCATCGTTCGAGAAGAAGTCCCGGTCCGTATCCGTCACCCGGCCATCGGAAAGGAACGCATCTTCCCGCGTCAGCTCGCGCGACAGGGTGATCAGCGTCTGCCGCAGGTCGTCTTCGATCAGCGAGAGTGTCTGCGCGCGGTACAGCGCCGACAGCGCCAGCGCGCCTCCGATCAGCACAACCATCCCCCAGATCGCCGCCGCAATCATGACGCGCCGGGCCAGCGAAACGCCGGACCAGCGGTCAATCAGACTTTTCTTGGGAGTGTCAGCCTCGCTCATAGAGGCGGTCTAGCCGCGTTCGGGGTCAGCCCGCAACGCGGGCATCATCCTCAGGCACGATCAGGCGATAACCAAGCCCGCGTTCGGTCTGGATCCGGTCCTGGCCAATCTTCCGGCGCAGACGGCCAATGAACACCTCGATCGTGTTCGAATCGCGGTCAAAATCCTGATCGTAAATATGCTCCACCAGCTCCGTCCGCGGTACAACCCGGCCCTGATGGTGCATCAGGTAGGAAAGAACGCGGTATTCGTGCGCCGTCAGCTTGATCGGCTCGCCGTTGACCGTGGCGCGGGCAGCCCGCGTGTCCACCATCAGCTTGCCAGCTTCCAGCGTCGCGGCCGAATGGCCAGCCGCCCGGCGCAGCAGCGCCCGCAGGCGCGCCAGCAATTCTTCGGTGATGAAGGGCTTGGTGAGGTAGTCGTCAGCGCCCGCATCGAAGCCCGAAACCTTCTCGCTCCACTGATCGCGGGCGGTCAGGATCAGCACAGGGAAGGTCTTCCCTTCCTTGCGCCAGCTTTTCAGGACGCTGACGCCATCAATCTTGGGCAAGCCAAGGTCCAGCACCACGGCGTCATAAGGCTCGGTCTCGCCCAGGAACTGGCCGTCCTCGCCATCGGCGGCAAGGTCCACCGCATAGCCGGACTGCGACAGCACATCGGCCAGCTGCCGGCGGAGGTCTGCATCATCTTCAACTACCAGGATACGCATGTAACTTCTCCGTTGGGACCTTCAGAAACGCTTTAGCCGCCGTGCCGTTCCAGAACCGACCCGCTCTGCGCGTCAACCGTAAAATGTGCCTTGCGGCCATCTTCGGTCATCCAGTCGATTTCGTAGAAGGTGGTCCCATCTTCACGCGAGTAAAGCTCCGCGCCAAGCTGGTACCCTCCATATTCGCGCTTCAGCTTCTGAAAAATCTTGTTCAGGGGAACGGTTTTGCCCTCGCGGACGGCCTCACGGGCCTGTCCGGGGGAAAACTGGTTGGCCCAGGGATTGCCACCAGACTGCGCGGACGCAACCGGCACACCCATAAGGCCAACAGCAAGAAAGAAGGTTACAATCCGTTTCATATCCCGCCGTATAGGGCGCAAGCGCTGAATGTGAAGTGAACGATACCGTTCAGCTTTGTTCAACGTCCAGCCCCTGTTGCGGCGAGCAAGGGACGGCGTCGGCGCGCCGCCTCTCGGCCCCTCAGCTCATTCGCCGGCAGGTTTATCCACCTGCCCCTGAACCTGCAGCACCACCAGCCAGCCGGAAGGGCCGCCCCGGCCGCGCATGAAAGGCGTATAGCTCATTTCCAGGAATGCCGGATCGACCGTAATCCCGCTGGAGCTACTGGGCATCTCCGCCGGCGCGTAAGTGAACTTCCGATAGATCTCGAAGTCCATGTCTTCGGTGTCTTCGGCAATCTCCCAGCCTTCGCCGACACACGCCTTCATCTCTTCGGCGGCCTTGGTGAACGCGGCTTCTGCTTCGGCCTGGTCGCCGTCCCGGTTCATTGATTTTCCCTCAAACAGGGTACAGCTGTAGGTGTAGATCGCCCCACTCCCGAATCCCCGCATGACGCTGGTGTTGCAGGTCTTCCCGAAAGCATCATGCTGTCCCAGATAGCTGTCCGGCAGCGGCATTTCCCCCATCATCCGGTTTTCGCCCCGCAGGCTCAGGAAAGGTTCGGCTTCTCCCCGCGCATCGAGGATCGGCTTCACATTTGCACAAGGACCGGCGGCCTTGGCAGGCGCGGCCTCGCCGCCCTGGCAGGCCGCAAGTGTCAGAATGGATAAGCCGATGATCGTCGCGCGCATGGCAGTCGCCCCCTTCAGGTTCTGTTGTGCAGCCAACGTCTCTAGGGGGCGGCGCCGGGCGCCCGTACCCCCTGAACAAGGGGGCAGCCCGGCCCAGCCGGGCCGGAAATGTCGCCTACGGCCTTGTCCGCAAAAGACTATGTTAATCCTATTGGCCAACCCTTCCCCCGTTTTCAGCCGGAGTCGCAAGAAACAAGGGGGACATCATGGCTTTTTCCAGCGCTCAGACATGGGTGATCATCGCAATTGTCGTCGTCATTGCGCTCGGCATCATCGGCAGTCTGTCAGGCAAGAAAGAAACGCCAAAGTCACCTCCGGCGCGGGCGCAAACGCCAACAGCCGCTGCGCAGGCCGGCATCGTCGCAGCGCTCGCCACGCATGCCAGCCGATTCGACCGCGAGATGTATATTGACGACATGACGCCCGAGCAGCTCGAACACGAGCATGTCTGGCGAACCGCCTACATCACCGGCTACAACATCGTCGGCAATCTAGGTCCGGATAAGGACAACCCGTTCGAGACAATCTGCACGGCAATCACCGGACACCCCGCCGACCGCCAGCTTGCCGGCCTCACCGAATACTTCTACGAGACCGTCTATGAGCCGATGCTGGTCGACGCCGAAGATCGCTACTGGGACGACGAACTCATCGCCAGGAAAGATCAGTGGTCAGACGCCCGGCGCGAGCAGATCCTCCTCGCCGCCCTCATCCCCCTTCAGATGGCAGATGAACTTCACACCGCAATCCGGGGTCGGCCCGCCAGCGAAGACGACCTCGCCAAACACCTCATCCCCTATATCGACCGCGTCGGCGAAGCCTTTTTCGGTGCGGATACCGCCGAACGCATGTCCATGCTGCGCGAACAGGCGAAGGGCTATGCCAGCGCGATAGAGTTTTGACCTCTGGTCTTCAGTGCACGACCTTTATAGCCGGGAACCGCTCAACGCCACATCCGCCTTGGCCCAGGCCATCTCGAAGTGATGCTTGAGCTGGCCTGCCTCTTCGGCCCTGCCCTGCGCCTCCAGCGCGCCGATCAGGCCCGCCATCGACCAGCCATTATGCGGATGGTCCTTGAGGTCTCGCCGGTAAACTGCTTCAGCGTCAGCATAGCGCTCGGCGTCCATAAGGGCCTCGCCAAGCGATTGCCGTGTGGGATAATACCAGAAAGGCGGCTCTGTGTAGGGCAACTGGTCCTGCAGGGCGACCGCCGCTTCAAACCGCGCCACTGCTTCTGCGGTATCGCCTCCGGCCTTGGCAATTTCGCCCAGCAATAGCTCATCGGCAATGTTCATCAGAAGCGTCGCCGGATAGTCATTGGTCGCAAGGAACTGGATCTGGACCGTATCCTTCAGCTTGGCCAGCTCTGCTTCCTCTGCCTTCGCCAGCGCCGCCTCGCCTGTCCGCGCAAGCGCGACGCCGCGTGCGTAATGCCAGATGCCTCTTGAATAATCACGGTCCGTCGGTGGCGCCTCCGTGGCCAGAATGTCCTCCCACTTTCCAAACTGCACCTGCGCCAGCAGCGGGATGGTCCGGAAAAACTCGACTGTCGGGAATTGCTCCACCTGCTCGATACGGACGTTATCTGCCAGCTTCTGCGCTGCCTCCAGCGCCACTGCGCTCTGGCCGGACATGCTCGCCGCCGCCCACAGGAAATGGATGTTGTGCGGGTAGTAAAGCGCCGGATAAAACCCCTGCGCATTGCACTGGGCTATGTAATCCTCGTCCACCTGCGCCGCCAGTATGTTGGCCGCGGCGGCGTCATCATAGCGACCCACGCGCCAGAAGATGTGCGCCGGCATATGCACCAGATGCCCCGATCCCGGCACCAGCGCGATCAGCCGGTCAGCGGCTGCTTCTGCCCGCCCCGGATCATCGGACGCTTCCACGGCATGGATATAGAGATGCAACGCAAGCGGATGATCCGGCGCCCGCGCAATTGTTGTCTCCAGCGCTTCGATCACCTTCACCGTCTCGGGTTTTGCTACGCCATCGGCCGACCAGTAATCCCACGGCATGGTGTTCATCCACGCCTCGGCATAAATCGCGGCGGCGTCATTGTCCTCCGGATAGGCGGCCACATAGGCGGCCATCGCCTCGGCCCATGCAATGTCCTGAGGTTCCCGTTCGGCGGTGAAGTCAGCGCTGTAGCGCGTCGCCAACGCCTCGATCAGCGCCTGTTCGGCCGGGCTCGCCGTTTGCCTCAGCGCCATGGCCTTCTGCACCGCAACATAGGCCGCTTCCCGGTCTTCCATCGACATGACGGCCTTGCCATTGCTGGTCACATTGATGTTTGGCCCGGTCGCCAGCGCCTCTCCCCAGAAACACATGGCACATTCCGGATCGAGTTTTTGCGCCGCCCGGAAGGATCGGATGCTTTCGGCATGGTTGAAGCCGAAAGCCAGCACCATGCCCTGGTCAAAATATCTCTGGGCGTCCGCGCTGCCAGTTGTGATTGGCCGGTGGAAATCCCCCATCCCGTCAAAAAGCGGCGCCCCTGCGCGGATAGCCAGGTCAATCTCCTCCAGCTCCACCGGCGCGACCAGCGTGCTTTCTTCCGTCTCAGGATTGAGCCAGCCATGAATCATCTGGCAACCGCCCAGCACAAATACGCTGGCCGATGCGAGAAGGTATCTCGTTTTCATCTTATGTCCCCTCCACCGTGCCGCCCTCTGTCGGGGCAGGCTGTTCTCTGAAGGCCTATAATCCTATCACGGAACAGCGTCGGTGTTTAGGGCTACCGCGTCAGGATTTCTCCGCCCAGCGTTTCAGCCCGTCATCCTTGGGGTCGGCCAGCACGATTTCCAGCCGCACATAGAGGTCGCCCGGCGGTGTTGTCTGCACGCCCTTGCCCTTCAAGCGCAGCTGCGCGCCGGTGTTGGACCCCGCCGGCACTTTCAGCGCCACCGTGCCCGAAGGCGTGCGCACGTCCACGCTCCCGCCCAGCACGGCCTTCTTCAGGTCAATCGGCACGCTCATGCGCAGGTTCTTGTCCTCACGGGTCCAGACACTGCTGGCCAGCACCTCGACTTCCAGCAGCGCGTCACCCGGCGGGCCTTCCGTCGGCGAGGGCTGCCCCTGGCTTTTCAGGCGCAGCACCTGGCCGCTGGTGATTCCCGCCGGGATATTCACGTCCAGCGAACTGCCATCGGCCATGCTCATCCGCCGGCGCGCGCCATTCACGGCGTCTTCAAAGCTGATCTCGACGCGGTAGCGCACATCGCGGCCCTTCATCGGGCCCGGATTGCGCCGGCGCCCGCCGCCAAACATGCCCGAGAGGATATCCTCGAACGGATCTCCCTGCGCGCCGCCGCCATGCGATTCCCAGCGAAACCCGCCGCCGCCCGGCGCTCCACCGCCATAGCCGCGCGGATTGCCGTCGCCGTCAATCTCACCGCGGTCGAACTTGGCCTTCTTCTCCTTGTCGCCCAGAATGTCGAAGGCGGCGGAGGCCTGCTTGAACTCCTCCGCCTTCTTGTCGTCATTCGGGTGCAAGTCGGGGTGCAGCGCCTTTGCCTTGGCGCGGTACGCTTTCTTGATTTCGGCCTCGGTCGCCGTACGGGGGACACCGAGAACCTTGTAGGGATCGAGCGCCACTTAGGGCTCCTCCGGAACGCTGGAACTGACTTTTCTTACAGGTAAGGTGATCCGGCCGGGATTGAAAGCCATTCCCCGGTGCGTCCGTCCGTCCCGATTTGCGCAATTCGCAGGCAAATTGCCCCCTCCGGCCACGCAATCCCGGCAACATCCGTCACCGCCAGTGCATCAAAGCCCGCTCCGAAGTCTGCTTCCACGGCATAGCTCACCGCCGAGGCAGGGTCAGGCAGGTCCCACTGGTCGGGCACATCCCGACCACGCCTCGCCCAGTTCACCCATCCCGCTGGCCCCGGCAGCCACGCTGGCCGCCATGCCAGGCCCGCCCGGTCATCGAATACGGCCTCGTTCGCCTCCCCCAGCCCCGCAGCCCGCCACAACATCATAAGCCCCGCCTCCAGCGCCGACACCCGCGCCCGCACAACAGCATCGTCCAGCAACACGATCCGCGCGCCCGCCTCTGCTGCGCCACTCGCGCGCCCGCCCTGCCCGCGCAGCAACCCAGAAAGCCGCCAGCGCTCCGGCCCCACCAACTCTGCGTCGGCAAACTGCACCAGTTCCCATCCCGCTGCTGTCTCCAGCAGCGCCGCGTTTGCCCCCGCCAGCACCGCCGCCTCGCTTGCCGAGGCAAACTCACCGCCCGGCGCGTCCAGCTCGATCACGGCCGCCCGGTCCCATCGTCCCACCGGCCCGGCTTCCACAGGCGCCGTCAGCCGCCCGATCACGGCCGGCCGCACCAGCCGCGCCCGCTCGCTCAGCCCATCCGCCGAAGGCCCCGCGATCACGGCCACCTCGCCCGGCCACGGGCTCGCATACGCCGCCACCAGCGGGCCTGTCTCGGCCTCGCCCGGCAGCGACGGGGCATCCATCACCACCAGGTCAATCCCGGCGAACACCGGCGCTGCCTCCGGCGCCGCCGTCGCCCCGCCATCTCGCGCCGGGCTCACCCGCGCCGTATCGCGCACCAACGTCAGCGTCCGCTGCGCGCCAGCCTCGCGTGCCTCGCTCACGCACCATTCCGGCCCGCCATCCACGCGCAGCCTGTCGCCCGGCTCCAGCGCCATCCCCGCCAGCGGCAGCGTAATCTCCGCCGTCCCGTCTGCCGCCGCTGCCGCCAGCAATGCGCTCGCCGCGGCTTCTGCCCGCGCCGGCGAAAGCACCAGCGGCAAGGTCACATCCGTGGCCAGCCGCGCGTCCCCGCCTCCCCGGCGCGCTTGCGCCACGCCCGGCTGATAGTCCCTATCCGGATCAATATAGGCCAGCCGTATGCGCTCCGGCGCCTTGTCCATCAACTGCCGCGTCGCCTTCAGCCCCGGCTCAGCTATCTCGTCACTAGACAGCTCCGCCGCCACCGCGTCCCCCATATGGAACACCAGCCCCTCCGGCCGCTCCACCACCTCAAAGCCAAATGCCGCCTTCAGCGGCTCCAGCGCCGCGCGCACCGAGTGCACACCGTCCAGACCATAGCCCTCGATCACGCCGTCCAGCCCGCGCACATCAGCCTCCACGCCCCCGCGCGGGCAGATGTCCCCCACCACAGCGGCCAGCGATGTCAGCCCCTCCCGCCCGTTCAGCCAGTGGCCGCGCGCCCAGTTGCCGCCATCGCCCCAGATGTCATCCCGCATCGGCCAGGCCGGATATGGCCGCGCGTCCCACGCCCACACATGCGCAGCCTCCACCAGCGGGCTCGCCTCGAAATGCGCCAGCGTCACGCCCAGCGCCCGCTTCTGGAACACATCATCTCGCTCGCCAGTCGAGAATGGCGGCAGCGCGCTCTCGCTGCTCTTGGGATCATAGAACACATTCGGCGCATTCCCGCCCTTGTCCACGGCGGCAAAGCCAATCTCGGAGAGGCGAATAGGCTTCATCCCCGGCGTCCATGCCGTCGGCAGGCTCGCGCGCACGCCGCCCGGCCTCGGATAATGCAGGTTCCCGCTCCATCCGGAGAGGTCTTTCACCCGGAACACCCAATGCTCGCCATGCGCGCTGTCATTGATCGGTGTACGCACTTGCGTCGCCCGCGCCGCCTCATCAGCATAATACCAGTCAAACGCCTCCCCGCCCTCAATCTGTCTTTCCAGATAGGCCGGGTCATCCGCCGCCGCGTATCCTGCCAGCAGGTCCAGATGCTCTGCCCCCGCGCGCCAATCCCCCAGCGGCGGATACCAGTCTATCCCCACAAAATCGATCGCCGCATCCGCCCACAGCGCGTCCAGCGGAAACAACACGTCCCCGCTCCCATCGCCGGGCACATACGCGCCATACTCCGTCCAGTCCGCCGCATAGGAAACCTTCGTCCCCGGCAGCAGCGCCTTCACCTCCGCCGCCAGATCGCGCAGCGCTTCCACAAACGGAAACGCGCCGCCCTCATCGCGCACGCGCGTCAGCCCGCGCATCTCGCTGCCCACAAGAAACGCCTCAACCCCGCCCGCCTGCGCAGCGAGCGCTGCATGATGCAGGATAAACCGGCGATAGCCCTGCGGCCCGTCCACGAAGGCTTCAATCTCCGCCCGCGCCGACGCCGTTCCGTCCTCGGAAACGCCAATCCGCCCCCGCCAGGGAAATCCCGGCGCGTCCATCATCAGGAACGGCGTCAGCGTCACGGCATAGCCCCGGTCCTTCAGTTCCCGGATCGCCTGCACGGCGGAGGCGTCCGAAGGCGTCCCGCCATAATTGGCGTTGCCCCCCTCATCCCTCGAAATCAGGTACGCCTCCGCCCGGTCTTCCCCCGCCACGTTCCACACCTGCGGCACGGTCACCCGCGTCCGCGCCTCCACGCCCGGCCGGATCACGCAGGCCCCGACGTCAAGGCTGGACCCAAACCACCCCACCGCCAGCGCCGTATGCGTCACACGCGGCAGCCCCTCCTGCATCTGGTCCAGAGAGACGAGAAAATCCGCCCGCGCCTCCCCGGAATTGGCATTGATCGCCCGTTCCCGCCCTGGCGAAAACTGCTCGCGCACGATTTCCGTGGCATACACAAACTCGCCAGACGCCGGGATGATGTTCACGCCCGTCACGCTATCTTTCAGCCCCGGCTCGCTGTCGCCCGGTGGCACACGGACAATCTCGAACGAAAGCTGCGGCAACCGGTTCCCGAACGCGTCCAGCGGCAAATCCTCGAACACGATATACGCAGTCCCGCGATAGGCCGGCGCAGCCCCCTCGATCATCTCGATCAGCGGATCGGGCACCTGCCCCTCGCTGCCATCATAAAGACGGTGCGTCACCGCCGAAAAATCAAACGCCTCCCCATTCGCCCAGGCGCGCACCACACGCACACCCGGCCCCTCGCCCAGCGCCACGGCAAAGCTCACCGAATAACTGTACTCATTGACCCTCGGCCCGCCCTTGCTGCCAACGCTCCGCGTCGTGCGCCGCTCGCGCAGGCGCGCTGCCCAGACCAGCTGCCCGGCAACGCGCATTCGACCGTAAACGGAAGAAACGCCCGCACCTTCTGCCGCCTCCATCACATACAGCGCCTTGAGGCGCGGGCCTTCCGCCGGCCCGGCGAGGTAATTGCCCAGCGCCCGCCCCGCCATTGCGCCTGCCGCCCGGCCAATCGCGGCGCCAGTAATCGCGCGCCCCGCCACGTTCAGTCCCGCGGGCAACAGGCGCGCGCCCACTGCTGCGCCAATCTCTGCAAATGCAATCTGTGCCATCTTCAGTCCTCCACTCCCGGCAACGCAAACGCCGCCGCAATCCGCCGTGCCCACCAATCCGCCAGCCGCGTCTCCACCACGCAGCGCCCCCAATAGGCGTGAATAATCCGCCCTTCGCCGCTCAGGATAGCACAATGCTTCGCGGGCACGCCCATCCCCATACGGAATATGAGTACATCGCCCGCCCGCGCCGCGCCGGGCGCAATCTCCGCCATCTGCCGCCGCGCCGCGTTCAGCAGCGTCTCCTGCCCCAACGCCTCGGCCCAGTCCGGCGTGTAGGGCGGCGGCGCTTCCGGCTCCGGGCCCACCAGCGCCCGCCACACGCCGCGCACTAGCCCAAGGCAGTCGCATCCCGCCCCCTTCAGACTCGCCTGATGCCGGTAGGGTGTCCCCAGCCAGCTCCGCGCTTCCGCCACAATCTCCGCCCGCTTCATCGCTTGCCTCCATCGTTCCCGCTCGCCGCCGGCCCCGCCAGCATGAAGTCTGCCCCCGGAAGATGCGGAAATCCGCGAAAGCGGTCCGCATTGCCAAACACGTCCCGGCACGTCTCAAACCGGTGGTCGCAGGCCACCCCCGGAAACGCCCCGGTGTCCACGCCGCATCGCCCGTCCCCCAGCACGGCATCGCACCGCCGCGCATAGATCCGCCCCACAGGCCGCTCCAGGTCCGCCTTCAGCGACACCAGCGCCGCCTCAAAGCCGAGCGCCCCGCGCGTCACCTCCGCCAGCCGCCCTGCCCACACATGCGCCCGGTGTTCCGGCGCCTGCCAGTCCACCCGCCACACATCCACACGCGCGCCATCCCACAGGCCCGCCTCAAGGTCGGCCTCGGTAATCGCCTCATGGCTCAGCGCTCCGCGCGCCGCCGCCCGCCCCGGCGCCAGCCCGGCGGTCTGCACGAACTCTACCCCCTCCAACCCCGTGCCCGGCAGGAATGTTTCTCCGCCTACGGTCAGTGGTCCATCATACTCCGTCAGCCGCAGCACAAATCCGTCGCCCCGCGCAATGCGCCAGCAAAGGCAGGTCGTCGTCACGCCGCTGGCCAGCCGCGCGGCAAATTCCTCGCTTATCTCCCGCATCGCTTCACCCGATAATCTCGATCAGCGGCACACGGATCGCCCGGCCCGCGCCAAACCCTTCCAACGTCACGTCCAGCCGGTCGGTGTCGAACCGCACGGGGCAGTCAAACCGGAACCCCGCCGTCACCGCCGCGCCCTCGTCCGGCGGCGCATCCAGCGTCACCAGCCCCGTGCTCGCGTCCGCGCTGAACGCAGCCTCCACGCCATCCACTGCCACGCGCACGCTCCCGGCCACCGGCTTCCAGATGCGCCGCGCCCAGCCGCCATAATGTTTCACCAGCGCAAACTCCCGCCGCGCCCCGTCGCCCAGGCCAATCGCCTGATCGAGCGCAGACACCTCAGCCCCCGGCGCGCCGGAGCGGTCGTCCAGCATGTCACGGAAGCGAAACCCGTGGAGCTTGCCCCCGCGCGCCTCGAAGAAGGCAATCAGCGCCTGTAGCGTCTCCACGCGCGCCGCCGCGCTGCCCACATCCCACCGCCGGCGCGATCCGGCCCACACGGCATTGCGCGCTTCCTGCCCGCCACTCAGCGTCACGGTCTCCACGCGCCGCTCCGGCCCGCCGCTCGCCGCCAGCGCCAATGGCACGGGCAGGCTCACCTCATGAAACATCGCCAGGCTCACAGGAACCGCCCTCCCGCCTGAACCATCCGCGCCAGCAGCGCCGCAACGCCTGCCGCGCTGCCTGCCGCCCCGCCATCGCCTGCGCCCGGCGCGAAGTTGAACGTCGCATTCACGCCGCCGCCCCCGCCTCGCCCGCGCAGGATCACCGCTTCTGCCGCCACACGCGCCAGCTCCCGCAGGATGCCCTCGGCCATCCGCTGGAAGTCCAACTCCCCGCTCCGTGCCGCCTGGCTCAGCGCCGCCTCGATCCGCTGCCCCGCGCCGTCAAATGCGGTGCCCAGCGCCTCGGCGGCCTCCCGCCCTGGTCCTTCGCTCAGGGCGCGCAGCGCGTCGCCCGCCGCGCTCAATTCCCGTTCAAACTCGTTCATTGCTTTCTCCCGTATCCGGATAATCTTCCATCATCGCGGCCAGCTCCCCGCGCGAAGGCGCCGCCCCGCCCCGGCTCAGCCAGCGCCACTCCTTCACGCTCAGCCGCCAGAACGCTTCCGGGCCGATCCCCAGCGCCAGCGCCGCGCGCAGCATCTCGCCCCAGGGCAGCATCAGCCCGCCAGCCCCAGCCGGAATGCCTCGGCCACCGCCCGCGCCGCATCGCCCGGCGCCAGGTCCAGCTCTCCGATCCGCCCGGCCACCTCCGCCTCACCGCCACCGCGCAACAACGCCGCAATCACGGTCATCAGGCCCGCCGCGGACAGCGCCCGCATCCGCAGCTCCAGCTCCGCCATTGTCCGGCAGCCCAGCGCGCTTTCTATTTCCGCCAGCGCCCCCAGCGTCAGGCACACGCGCCGCGGCCGTCCGCCTACGGTCAAAGCCGTCTCGCCCCGCGCCCCGTTCATGCCGCCACTCATATTTGGGCCTCAAAGCCCAGCGCCGCGGCGCTCTCCAGCGTCACGGAAAACTCCGCTTCGCCCTCATGCGTCCCGCTCCAGCTCAGCTGGCTGATCTGGAACGCGCCCTGCAGAATGCCGAAATGCGGCAACACCAGCTGCCAGTCCGGCGCCTCCCCGGCGAAGAACACCGCCCGCATCCGCGCATCAGACGCCGCATCGCGGAAGACGCCCCGTCCGGTCACACGCGCCGTCTTGGTGCCCGCCCCGGCGATCAGCTCCCGCCAGGCGTCGGGCGAGTCCATCCCTGTCGCGTCGACCATCCCGGCATTCAGCTCGATCCGGCTCGCGCGCACGCCTGCCACGGTCACGAACGCACCCGCCCCATCGCTGATCTTCAACAGCAGATCCCTGCCTCTCTGCCCCGCCATCAGCTTGCCTCCTCTTCTGAAATGATCCGGAAACGGATAACCCCGCGAAACGCGCGCCGGTCGAACTGGCGCATCGCATCGGCATAGGTCGTATAGGCCAGCACTATGTGCCGCCCCGCCTCGCTCCAGTCGGCGCCCTCGAAAGCAAGGCGCAGCGCCGCCAGCGCTTCCTTCGCCTCTCTCAGGCCGCCATACCGGGAGGAAACCGCCATCGTGACGATATGCTCCTGCGCCTCGCCCCCGCTCGCGCCCATGGGCCGGCATTCGTGCCGCTCCAGCCGCGCAAAGGGAAAGGCGGGCGCCTCAGTCTCGTCATCATAAACCCGCGCATTGGCGCCAAAGATCGCCTGCACGCCCGCATGGGTGCGCAGCGCCGCCATCAGCGCCGCCTGCACTGCCGTCTCCGCGCTCATATCGCCCACTCCCGGTGCGCATCCAGAATGCGCTGCACATCTTCCGGAATGCCCACAGGCGGGTTCTCGGCCCCGCGCAGGTAAGCGGCCTGCACCCACAGTTTCAGCGCATGTACCAGGTCTTCCGGCACAGCCTCCGCCGCCCCAAACCCCGCGACAAACACGACCTCCACGCGCCCGCCCGCCGCAATTCCCGGCATGGCCCAGCCCGCCTTCAGGCGCAGCTTTCCGCCGCAAACCTCAAACCTCGCGGAAAGGTCTTCCTCCGTCCCCGCACCATCAATGCGCGTCACAGAGACCAGCGCCGTCACAGGCCCCGGCCTCAGCGCCGCCCCGCCATGCGCCACGGCCACCGGCCAGCGCGTCCATGTCCGCTTCAGCGTCCGACTCACCAGCGCCAGCCCGCTCGCCACCTCAATCTGCGCCCGCGCAGATGCGATCAGCCGCGCCACCAGCGCGTCCTCGCCATCCGTCCCCAGCCGCAGCATTTCCTTCGCCGCCTGAAGAGACAAAGCCTCCCCCGCTGGCGGCGTTATCACCGTCAGTTCCGACATTTCGAATTGTCCTTTGTGAAAAGAGCGGGGCCGCCGCCGCGCAGCAGGGCGGCCCCGAAACGCGCTTAGATCAGCGCCTGCAGCTTCGTGATGATCTGCCCGCCCATCGGCAGGCCCACCTGCTTGAGAAGCTCATTATCGATGGCAGTCGATGTGCCCTTCACCAGCGCCGCAACCGCTTCGGCCGCCTTGGTGGTGAATTCCTCCTGCTGAGGTTTCGTCAGCAGCGCCGCCTGGCGAATGATCGCCACAATCACAGTTTCCAACATTCCATTTCTCCTTGAACAAACATTTCAGTCTCGCGCCCCCACGAGCAAAGCGAAGGCGCAGCGGCCCCAAGCCGAAGGCATGGGAACCGCCGCGAGCAATCTTCAGAACACCATCACCTTCGCGGCATCGAAGTTCTGCACGCCCCCGCCCACACGCTTGGTCGTGTAGAACAGCACGTAAGGCTTGGCCGAGAACGGGTCGCGCAACACGCGTGCGCCCTGCCGGTCAGCGATGAGGTAAAAGCGCTTGAAGTCGCCAAACGCGATCGCGGCATTGCCCACGCCGATGTCGGGCATGTCCTCCATCTCGGTCACGGGATAGCCCATCACCGTCGCCGCTTCTCCACCGCTGCCCGGTTGCCACAGGTATCGTCCATCCCCATCCTTCAGTTTGCGGACGGATGACACCGTACGGCGGTTCATCACGAAGCGGCCATTGGCCCGGAACTGGCTCTTGGGGGCATAGATCAGGTCGATCAGCTGATCGGCTGCGTCGGCTGCGGCAAAGTTCCCCGCCACAGAGCCAATCTTGCCCCAGGTGTGGGCGCCCTCGCTGACGATCTCATAGTCGAGAAAGCCCCTGGGCTTGGCCGTGCCATTGCCGCTCACGAACGCAGCTGATTCCTGCGCGGCAAATGCAATCTCCACTTCATCGGCCAGCCAGGCGTCGATGTCGGCAAAGGAATCCTCCAGCAAAGCCTGCGTCGCCGCCGGCATCGCGTAGAGTTCCCCGGCAGGGAATTCGAGCAGATCGAGCCCGGTCACCGCCGTCTCGGTGCGTGCTGCTTCCTCGCCCACCCATTGGGCCGCCGCGCCAAGGCCCACAGGCTTCTTGTAAACGCCGGCAGAGGTCTGCCGCACGGTCGCAATCTGGCGCATGGGGCTTGCCGCCATCAGGCGCGCCTCGATCAGCCGGTCGAGTTCGGGCGGGGCCACATGCCCGCCTTCGCTGCCCGTGCCGGTGTTCAGCGATTTGAGTTCCAGCCGCGAAATCGCGCTGTCATCGCCCGTGCGCAGGTAGCGCGCCCAGCCTTCGCGGCGCTCGTCATCCGCCGGGGCGGAGTCGCCGCCGCCCGCGTCCGGCCGGGCCATCTTGAGGATCAGCGCCTCAAGACGCCGGTCGATGCGCGCCAGTTTTTCTTCCGAGAGCGGATCGGTAGAACCCTTCTTCTCGATGTCGGCAAGGCGCGCATCATTCGCCTGCCGGTAGGCTTCGAACACGGCCATCAATTCCGCGTCCTGCGCCTTTGCCATTTTTGTTTCCCTGGTCATGTCGTCTCCTTTGTTGACCATTTCCATCACGCCGCCCGGATCAGGCTTCGTCCCTGAACTGTAAATCTCGCGCCCCTCAGCATCGGCGCCTGCACCAGCGATATCTCCACGAGGTCCACCTCGATCAGCTCGCGCCCGCCGCCCGTTCGCGGCCGCCACAGCGTGGGGCGAAAGCCGATGGACAGCCCGTTCAGCCCGCGCCCCACCATCGCCAGCGCGCCGGGCGCCTCGACCAGTCCGCGCACGAACAGGCCGCGCCCGTCCTCGCTGATGCGCGTCCATTGCCCGGCCCGCGCCCCGTCCCGGTGCTGCATCAGCATGGGCAGGCTGCCCGCCCGC
This sequence comes from Hyphomonas sediminis, assembly GCF_019679475.1. Classification (NCBI taxonomy): domain Bacteria; kingdom Pseudomonadati; phylum Pseudomonadota; class Alphaproteobacteria; order Hyphomonadales; family Hyphomonadaceae; genus Hyphomonas; species Hyphomonas sediminis. Next base: position 2,053,582 of record NZ_JAIEZP010000001.1, on the reverse strand, counting down.
TTCAGGCTGCGCGCAAACGCGCCCGCCCTCACCAGGTCTCCGCTGTCGTCGCCCACGCCAAACAGGCTCGCATATCCCTCGATCAACACCGGCTCAGCGCGCATTTTCCGCCTCCAACCGCCGCTCCATCCGGTCCAGCTGCGCGCGCACAGCCGCCATCTCCGCCTCCAGCCGGGCCAGCCGCTCGGCCACAGGCCGCGATGTCGCCGCCGCTGCTTCCAGCGCGGAAATCCGCTCCGCCGCCGCGCCCGCCCAGAAGGCCGCCCCGCCCGCCTGCACCAGCACCGCCAGCACCAGCGCGACTGTCACTTTCCCCTGGATCCTCATGGCGAAACGTCCGCCAGCGCGCGCTTCTCTTCCGGCGTCAGGAAATCCGCCGCGCCGATCCGCGCCCACAGCGCCTCCCGCTCGCCCGCCAGCGCCGGCACAGCGTCCAGATCCAGCGTAACCGCCACATCCTCGCCAAACGGCTCATCCAGCCAGCAGGAAAGCGCCCCCGCAAAGCGCTGCGCCAGCGGTAACGCGGTCATCCGCCAGAAAGCGGCATTCGCCTCCCGATAGTTCGAATACGTATTGTCTCCCGGAATCCCCAGCAGCATCGGCGGCACGCCCAGCGCCAGCGCAATCTCCCGTGCGGCGGCGGCCCGCGTCTCCTGGAAGTCCATCTCCGCGGGCGAAAGGGAAAGGGCCTGCCATTGCAGTCCGCCTTCCAGCAGCATTGGCCGCCCGGCATTGCCCGCGCCAGAAAAGTTCTGTGCCAGTTCTTCCTTCAGCCGGTCATACTGTTCGGGCGGAATGCGCCCGCCGCCGCCATAGACCAGCGCGCCCGAAGGCTTCGCCGAATTGTCGATCAGGGCCTTGGCCCAGTCGGCGGCGGCATTGTGCAGGTCCAGCGCGCGGCGCGCGGCGGCCAGCGGCGGCAGGCCCATCGCCTCATCGCCCGGATTGTAGAGCTTCACTTGCAGGATGGGGCACCAACCGCCCGCGTCCCGCCCCACGCGCCGCTCGGTTCCCTGCCCCTTGATGGCCCAGGCCGAAACCCAGCCGCTCGCATCCTTCACCGGGCGCACCCGCTGCGTGCGGATGGGGTAAAGCGCGGCCACCGCCGTCTCCCCCGGCAGGCGCACAGCCTCCACAAAGGCGTTCCCTGTCAGCAGAAGATCCGTATACACCGCCTCCAGGAATCCCGCCGAGGCGGCCTCCGGCATCGGGTGGCGCATCAGGCGCCCAACAGCGTCATGGGAGGACCGCATCGGAATGGACGCCGCCGCCTCGGAAACCATCCGCACACAGCGATATGCCACCGCGTTTTTCAGGTATCCGTCCCGCGTCAGCGCGCCCGCTTCCCGCGATCCCCAGTTCGCCGCGCGCGGCTCGGAGAGCGCCACCAGCGGCCAGGCAGATTTCAGCTCCTGCCTTGATTTTCCGAATGGCCAGTTCCAGTTCAATTTCCGCTCCCTGCTTGCTGCCGGTTGTTCTCGACAGTTCGCAGTGTGAACCGGTGGCACCCCCCGGCGGATATCTCCGCCATTTTCACGGCGCGCATCACGCGCGCGTCATTGAATCATTGAGAAAGTTTTATCCGGCAGCAGGGCAGAAAAGCGTGGATAGAGGTGGCCTTGTCCCCCTATATCTGGCATGAGCCCCGCTCTGACAAAGACAGGAACAGAATCGAAACATGTCTGCCCGCGTCATTTCCATCGCCAATTCCAAAGGCGGTGTCGGCAAAACCACCACATGTGTCAGCCTGGCTGAGGCGTTTGCCGCTTCCGGCATGCGCACGCTGGTGATCGATCTTGATACACAGGCCAACGCCTCGCTGCTGATCTTCGGCAACAATGGCGATGAACACCTGTTCCAGGCGATCAACGACTACATGACCATTTCAGATTGGCTGCTGGAGAATTTCTTCGCCGGCGAACAACGCCGTCTGGGTGAATTCATTGTCACCGATGCGAGCGATGTGTCGTTCAAGGGCAAGCCCCTGCCGCTGGACCTGATCCCCTCCTCGCCGCGCCTTCGCAAGACAGAGCGCGAGCTGATCTTCGAACTCACCGCCAAGGGCTATGCCATGCAGGCCCTACAGAACCAGGTCGGCAAGCGCCTGCGGGATGACCTGAACCTGCTCAAGGCGCAGTATGACGTGATCCTGTTCGATTGCCCGCCCGGCATCTCGGTGATGACCGAAACGGTGCTCGCCGCCAGCCACCTGATCATCGTGCCCACCATTCCGGATTTCATGTCCACGCTAGGCCTCGACCTCTTCACTGGCGACATCATGAAGAATCTGCGAGACCGGGATATTGAAACGCTCCCGTGCGTGCTCGCCACCCGCTATGATGGCTCATCCCATCAGCAGGTCGTTCTCGGCGCGATGCGGGACGCTGCCAATGCTGCCGAGACCGAGTTTGCGATGTTCAAGACCGTGATCCCGATGAAGCCGGGCTTCGCCACCAACCCGATCGAGCTCGGGCCGGAGCCGACGCTGCAGGCCAAATGGTCGGGCGAAGCGCTCCAGATCATCGAACAGCTCCTCACGGAAGTGCGGGAGAAAGTTGCATGACCGAGCCTGGCGGCATCCACGGCGCAGATGCCCTGCGCGCCCTTCTTGGCCTTCAGGGCCAGCTTGAAGCGGTCTCCGACAAGGACTGGGCTGCCGCCGCCGGCATGATCGTCAAGAAGCTGCTGCTCTCGGCTGGCCAGACGCCGGAAAGCCTCGCGGTCATCAAGGCCGCTGTCGGCGAGGATATCTTCCTCCCGCAGCTGAAATCCCTCACCCACCATCAGGCCCGCCAGCTCGCTCGCCGCCTCGACAAGCGCGTGCCGGACTTCGAAGTCTCCACCGCCTCTGCCGCCGTCGCCCATGTCCGCGATCTCATCGCGGCGGTCGCCCTGCCGGAAGCTGAACCCGAGCCCGAAGCCGTCGAAACGCTCGAGGTAGAAACCGCCGAGCCTGCAGAAACCGCTGCAGAAACGCCCGCTGAACAGCCTGCCGAGCCGAAAAAAGACGCGTGGGGCGCCGGCTCCCTCAGCCTGACGGACGATACGCCCGCCGCTGAGCCTGCCACCACCGAAGAAAAGCCCGCCAGCAGCGACAGCGAAACCACGCCGCCCGCCGCCAGCCCCTATTTCGGCCGCCGCTCCTTCCGCACCTGATCCCAAAAGCTCCCTCTCCCGTGGGATAGGGGGTTGGGGGTGAGGGCCGCCTGCAAGGCATTCCCCCCTGAACAGGGGTGCGCCCTCCGCGCCAAATTCCCTCAAACATCAAGGCACGCCCGTCCCCTAGCTACCCTGGGAGCCTGCCTCATGCGCATCCTCGCCCTTGCTGCCATCTCGGCCGCCACCGCCTTCTTCGCCGCCCCTGCCAGCGCTCAGACCGAGTCCGAGCCCGCCTGCAATGCCGGCGACGCGGAAGCCTGCTTCTACACCGGCGCCGAATACGCCCAGGGCATCGGCGCCCCGGAAGACAAGCAGAAAGCCACCACCTTCTTCCTGAAGTCCTGCGACATGGGCATCCCCGATGGCTGCACCACCAGCGGATATTTCGCCATCAATGGCGATGGCAATGTGCCCAAGAATGTCGTCCAGGGCGTCGAATACATGGAGCGCGCCTGCGCGATGGGCCATGTCGATGGCTGCGACAAGAGCATCGGCCAGCGCCTCAGCGCCACCTCGCCCGCCCATGATTTCGACAAGGCCGTCGCCACCGCCAAGGCTGGCTGCGAAGCCGGCGTGCGCAGTCCCTGCTTCTGGGGCCTCTACTGGGCGTATGACGGCAGCGAGGGCAAATACCCTTCGATGATCGACGCCGCCAATGCCGGCTGGTTCGCCGAGCGCGCGTGCGACAAGTATCACGATGTCATGGGCTGCGACGTCGCCGCCCGCACCTACGCCAATCCCGACGCGCCCACCTTCGACGCCCAGAAAGGGCTCCTCTATTCCATGATCCGCTGCGACGAGCAGAACAGCGGCGGCGACTGCCGCAATGTCGCCGGCGTCTATCTCGCCATCGAGGAATACGACATCGGCGCCACCTACCTGCGCCGCGCCTGCGAGAAGGGCCACACGGAGTCCTGCGGCCGCGCCACCGAATGGGAAACCTACAATCGCGAAATGGCCGAATACACCGCCAAGATGGCCTCCCTCAACGCGATGGTCGACACTCCGCTCGCCCAGGGCCGCTATGGCGATGCGGTCAGCGCCGCCATCAACTCCACCGGCTCGCGCGATCTTGCCCAGAAAGCCATCCTCGCCACCAAGGCCGCCGGCCGCATGGGCGAAGTCTCCACCAACGATCTCTATGCCGCCGCCCTCTGGTTCAACTCGGGCCCGGTGCGCGCCGCCGCCGACGCCGAACTCTCCGCCCGCGGAACAGGTCTTGAGGGAACATTTGGTACCGGTACAAACGAGCCTGGCATGGCAGACGCCCGCTGGAACGCCCTCTACGGTTCCTCCGCCCCGCGCTACGCCTCCAGCAGCCCGTCTTCCTCGCTCCCGCCGATGAAAAGCGCCGCCCAGATCTCCGCTGAAACCAAGCAGAAATACCGCTGGGCCCACTGCACCATGCGCGGCAGCAACACCAGCGCGCAGGTCTGCCAGTAAAGTCCGGCCAGCAAGGCTCATCTCCCACCAGATCGTCACCCCCGCCACGCCGTGCGCGGGGGTGACTTGTTTACGTTATCGGCCTACGCACGCGCAGAATGCCAGCAGCAGGGCCAGAGACACGTGCAGCATCAGAAACACCCCCTTGGATGGCTCCACCATCTCAGCCGATGGTTTGGCCCGGCCATGGCCCGGCCCCGCTTTGTCGAGGCTGTCCGTGCCGGCGCCGGCGCGGGCCTTGCGCTCGCCCTCAGCGGCTTCCTCCTGCTCAGTGTCCATCACCAACTGGCCACAGACCTGCCTCACGGCCTGTTGCTGATCGCCCCGCTGGGCGCAAGCGCGTTCCTTCTGTTTGCCGTGCCCAATTCACCCCTGGCCCAGCCCTGGTCCGCGATCGTCGGCAACACCGCCTCTGCCCTCATTGCCATCACCGCCATCCTCAGCGGCCTGCCCCAGCTCGCCGCTGTCGGCGTTGCGATCACCGGCTCCATCCTCGCCATGGCAATGTTGCGCGCCATGCACCCGCCAGGCGCCGCCGTTGCCCTCGCCACGGTCCTCAGTGAACAGATGGTTCACGATCTTGGCTACAGCTTCGCCCTTGCCCCGGTGCTGCTGGATACGTCCCTCCTTGTTGTCCTCGCCATCGTCTGGAACCGCCTCACAGGCCGCGTCTACCCCTTCCGCCAGCCGGGAGAAGCCAACACCCACGGTACGCGCGATCGCCCGCCGCAATCCCGCCTCGGCCTCTCGCCGGAGGCCCTTGCCGGCATCCTCGAACGCTACCGCCTTTCCGCCAATATCGGCACGGAGGATTTTGGCCGCCTGCTCGCCGAAGCCGAAACCGAGGCCGCCCGCCTTCATGTCGGCGGCCTCACCTGCGGCGAAATCATGTCGAAAGACCTGACCACCGTAACGCCCCAGACCCGCCTGCGCGATGTGGCAGAGCTGTTCCGCCGCCACCGCTTCAAGACCCTTCCGGTCACCGGCCCGCAGGGCCAGCTTCTCGGCGTCATCACCCAGAACGACCTTATCCAGCGCGCCCGTGATGCCGCCATTCTCAATCAGTCGGGTTTTGCGCGCAGCCTGTCGGGGCTGCTGCTCGCCAGGCGCGGCGCGCCCCATCATGCCGAAGAGATCATGAGTCCACCGGGTGATACCGTTGCGCCAGGCGAGAGTATCGGCATCCTCGTCCGCCTGCTCGCCGATGGCGGCGTCCAGGCCGTGCCAGTCGTTGCGCCGGATGGCAGCCTCGCCGGTATCGTCACCCGGTCAGACCTGCTCGCCGCGCTTGCGCACATGCCTCTCTGGCGTCCCCCGAACTGAACCGCCCGTTCATGCCCACCGCGCTATCCCTTGCTGAAGCTGCCACAACGCTCGCCGCTGCCCGCCGCATCCTCGTCATCGGATGCTCCGGCAGTGGAAAAAGCACGCTCCCCGCGCCCTCGCCGCCCGCCTCGGCCTGCGCCATGTCTCGATGGACCGTGAGATCTTCTGGCTGCCCGGCTGGCAGGAACGCCCCCGCGATGAAGCCCTCGCGCGCCTTGCAGGCGTCCTCGCAGAAGAGAATTGGATCATCGACGGCACCAGCCCCGGCACGCTCCATATGCGCCTGCCGCGTACGGATCTTGTCATCTGGATGCGTCCGCCGCGCTGGGTCTCCTTGCGCGGCGCCTTCGGCCGCTGGCGCCAGTATCGCGGCCGCACCCGGCCCGACATGGCCGACAACTGCCCCGAGAAGATCGACTTCGAATTCCTGCACTACATCTGGACCTTCGAGCGTCTCGCCAGCCCGAAGATCCTGAAAGAACTCGTCGCCCACGGCCAGGGGGTCCCGCTCCTCACCCTGCGCTCAAGGCAAGAAGCAGACCGCCTTGTCGCGGGTCTGTGAGGGCGCGCCTGCGAACTGAATTGACTACTTCTCGATCAGCCGTTCACGGATGGCGTTCTGCATCTTCTCGTCCACCTTCAGCGTGTCGACGAGATAGGCATCCACCGAGCCTGCGCGCTCATTGATCGTGGCAAAGGCTTTTTCGAGATAGCGCAGGTGCACGCCCATGAACGGGCGGAACACTTCGGCCGGGTATTCCTTGCCCAGCATGTCGTTGAAATACGCCGCCGCCTCAGGCAGGCGCGCGGCAATATTCACCGCTTCATTGGTCAGATCATAGTCGGCGCGCACGTCTTCCTCGCTCACGCCAAGAATGTGATGCGTCAGGGCGCAGAGAATGCCCGTGCGGTCCTTGCCGGCGGCGCAGTTCACAAGGCCCGCGCCGTCGCCCGGCATGGCCGCCAAGTGTCCAAACCAGTCGGTAAACATTTCGGTATGGTGCGCCTTGAAGGGGGCCGCTTCGTAATATTCCACCATCCATTGATCGGCGGTTTCGGCGTCCACGCTCATCTGCGAGAGGAAGCGGATATGTGGCGCATCGGTTTCCCGCCCACCATCATGGGTGATGGTGATCGGCGCCTTGAAGCGCGTCTTGAACTTTTCCCGTTCGTCCGGGCGGCGCAAATCGGCCTGCACATGAATGCCCATTTCTGCCATCCGCGCCAGATCGGTCTCGGAGGCCTCCGCATGGTGGCCGGAGCGGTAGAGCCGCCCCATCTTCACCACGCCGCCATGCCGGCTTTCATAGCCGCCAAAATCGCGGAAGTTGCGGACAGTTTCAAGGTTCAGCAGTCTGGGTCGTGTCGTCATCCAGCCGGGGTAGCCCGCACCCGCCCGCCCGTCCAGTGACAATCCTGTGTCCCCCGCGCTCACGCCGGGGCAACGCCCCTCACGCCTCCGCCACCACTGTGGAGGCAAAATCCCCCTGGCTCAGCTTGCTGTCGATCAGCGCGGCAAAGGAAGTTGCCGTGTCGAAGACGCCGTTTTCGCTCAGCTGTTTCACCGCGCCGTCATGATCCCGGATCAGCCGCCCCTGGAGCGCCGCCACGCGTGGGCCGGACGAGCCGAACCGCAATGGCCGATAGGTCTCGGCAAAGCCCGCCTCGCCCTGATAGGCCAGCGCCGCTTCCAGCCCTGTCAGCAGCACGTATTGGAACCGCGTCTGCCCGTCTTCGAGGGCTCCGCCGTCGGCATCCACCGTCCCGGCCAGCTGGCGGAACTCGTCCCATGCGCCCTTGGTCTTCAGCCGCTCCGGCCTCACATAGTCGCCCTGGATCACCTGGCATCCGGCCGAGCCGTACACGAAGGTCATCCCCGCCGCGTGGATGTTGTGGACCGATCCCAGCGTCCAGGCGGTCGTCTGCAGGAAGGGGTTGTAGGTCAGCGTCGCCGCCGTGCGCAGCACCGGATAAGTCCCCTGCATCCGCAAGGCGCCGCGCTGCACGCCCGGCTTGCCGGCCAGATGGTCCCCGCGCCGGTACTCATAGAGGCCCGTGGGCAGCAGCGATGTCCCGCTCCCGCCCGTCACGAGGCTTTTGAACATATATCCCACCGCCGGCACGGTTCCGGCCCGGAACAGGGCAATCATGCCGTCCGCTGGGCGCCACAGGCCCATCGTGCAATCGAGCTTCAGGTGCGTCGGCGCGCCCTCGGTCAGCGCCTGCTCACGTACCCATCCTGTCGTGTTCACGCCATCGGGCAGATGGCAGCCGCGCAGGCCGAACACGACCACGGGCGCCTCCATATCCAGCACAAAGTCGTTGCGCGCCGCCAGCAGCGCCAGAAGCTCCGCCGACAGCACAAATTCCTGCGGCGGCGCAGCATACATCGCCAGATGCAGATAGTCAGGCGCAGAGGTGATCGCGGGCCAGGCCGGGACTTCGCGCTGGTCGGGCGGCAGGTTCCAGTATTTCTTCCCGGTCAGCTCCTCTTTCAGCTCATCGGTGATCGGCGGAATGGGAAACACCGCACTCATCGACCCCGCCGAGATAATGGACCGCACGATCGGCGTGCCGTCTTCGGCGAACTCCGGCGCCATCGGCTCGCCGGGGTCTTCCATCACGGCCATGTCGATCATGCCCGGCCCCAGCGCCTCGATCTCGGCCAGCACGGTATCGAGTTCGTACTGTTCTTCTTCGGAAAGTACCGGCATCGGCGCGCCTTCCGCCCAGCCGCGCCGCGCCAGCATCGCCGCCAACGCGCTGGCGCTGGCCATCTGCATGAATGTCCGCCGTTGCATGTCCGTCTCCCCACGGGTCAATCTGGGCGGGAAGATACACCCGTCCTGTTTTCCGGCGCAATGCATGGTTAATTTCCCATGGACAAGGCGACCAGCCAGTCTAATCTCCGCTCACGAAGAGTGGGTGGAACACGTCATGTTGCGTCTGTCCCGCATACGGGGCTATTTCGCGGTCCTGCTCCTGCTGCTCACGGCGGGGCTCGCCCCAGCTTTTGCCCAGTCCAAACGCGCCCTCATCATCGGCAACGGCAATTACGAACAGCTCTCGCCCCTCGAAGGCGTGCCCCAGCGCGATGCCGTCGGCTATGCCGAAGTCTTCGGCGACGCGATCGGCTTCGATGAGGTCATCGTCAGGGCTGACATCACCCAGGCCGATTTCCTCGCCACCCTAGGGGACTTCATCGACAGTATCGAGCCCGGCGATACGGTCGCCTTCGTCTTCTCCGGCCATGGCTGGTCGGATGGCTCGGAAAACTACCTTGCCTTCGTCGATGCGCCGCTCACGGGCACTGAATCCTCACGCAAGCTGCACACTGTCGCCCTCGGCCAGACGGTGCTGGACCTGATCCAGAGCCGCTCGCCCGGCGCGGTCATCGCCATTGTCGATGCCTGTCGCAACAACCCTTTCCGTGATCAGACGAAAAGCCTGCCCAAGGGGCTCGGCCCCCTGCAGGAACGCGAGGGTGTCCTCGTCGCCTTCGCCGCCGGCCAGGGGCAAACCGCCCTCGCCAGCCTGCCGGGCGACCGGGCCAACAGCTACTCCCTCTTCACACGTCACCTCCTGCCGCGCCTGGCCGATGCCCATCGCCCGCTCTCCCGCATCTTCGAGGATGTGCGCAAGCTCGTGCAGCAAGATGCAGACCTCGTGCCCCACTGGCAGCGCCCGGCAGTCTATTCCGAGCTTCCGCTCGACTGGTGCCTGGATGGCGATTGCCAGGGCGCCCTCAGCGAGGAAGGCGCCCTCTGGCTCACCGCAGCCGCCGGCGCAGGCACCCCCGAAGCCTGCAGTATCTATGCGGACTATATGACCCGCTACCCGCAGGGCGCCTATTACGCCGCCGCCAGCCGCCTGGCGTCCCTGCCGCCCTGCGCTGCCGAGCCGTCAAACTCCGTCCGCACGGAAGTCGCCGCGCTCTACGTCCCGGAGACCCGGCCAAACCCGACCGGCTGGCAACGCCCGCAAACAGGCCGATACGTCGCCTTTAACGCCGCCATCGGAGACATCTGGGACAAAGACACCAGCATTGTCACCGAAGAGGACAGGGTGATCTCCGGCGGCGGCATGATTTCCCTCCCCGAGGAAATCCTGGACCCCGATCCCTTGCCCGCAGGCCAATACCAGAAAGTCTGCGCCCAGACGGATGCGGTCGTCTATTTCGATTACGACCGCTCAGACCTCAATGCCGCCTCCGTCGCCACATTGCAGGAAATCGCAGGCGGCGCATCGGGCTGCGCCGTGTCCAGCGTCATCATCTCCGGCCATGATGATGGCACGCTGGTCAATGATGACGGCTCCACCATTTCGGCGCCCATGTCGCTGCGCGTATCGGGCCGCCGGGCGGACGCCGTCGCCGCGTTCCTGATGGCCGAAGGCGTGCCCGCCGAAAGGATCCTTACCCACGCCTATGGCGCCACGCGTCCGGCCTCTCCCGGCGGCGCCGCCGCCTTCAACCGGCGCGTCGAAGTCACCATCCTCTTTGATACGGATGCCACCAGATGATCGCCCGCCCGGCCCGCATTCGCGCCGCCCTGCTCGCCGTCCTCCTGGCGCTCGCGCCCGCCGCGGGCCTTGCGCAGGAACAGGCCGCCTGCTCCCGCCTGCCGCCTACGGATGGAACCAAGATCACCGATGGCCGCCCCGCCTTTGCGCAAAACTGGCCGGGCATCGCCTCGCTCCAGATCGTCTACCTCAATGGCAAGGGGGAGCATTTCTGCGGCGCCACGGCCATCACGCCGGAATGGCTGCTCACGGCGGCCCATTGCGTTGAAACCGTCCTCTCTGAAAACGGCGCCCGCCCGCGCTATTATGCCTGGAACCGGGAGGGGACAGACCTGCGCGCGCGCGGTTTCGTCAAGGCCATCCTCGGCAACAGCCGGCTGGACGAAGCCACCCCGGACGAAATCTTTTCCGTGGCCGAGGTCGTCGTGCATGGCGATTACATCCCCGGCAAGGCCGCGCTGGGCAACGATATCGCCCTCGTCCGCCTCGATCGCCCCTATTCCGGCCCGCTCGCCAGCCTCTCCCTTGATCCGTCAACTGACCGCCTCACGCCGCAAGGCGAGATTACAGAAGTCGCCGGCTATGGCCTGCTGGAGGAAGACCAGCCCCGCGCCGATTACGGCATCAGCTATCTCTCCGCCGGCACACGGATCGACGCGCCCTCCCTGCGCCTCATGGATGTCGCCATCGCCACCATGCCGATTTCCCTGTGTACGGAGAAGCTGAAGGCCGCCATCGCCGCCGAGGGTAAGCCGCTCAATTTCAGCATCGGCGACGCCCAGATCTGCGCCGGCCAGCCACGCGGCGTTGCGGACGCCTGCTCCGGCGACAGTGGCGGCCCGCTGGTCAAGCTCAACATGAATGCCTGCCCCTATCAGATCGGCATCGTCAGCTGGGGCATCGGCTGCGCCCGCGCCAACAGTCCGGGCGTCTACACCAAGGTCTCCGCCTATGCCGGCTGGATCGCGGCTGTCACCGGCCTCACCCTTGGCGAGCCGCCTGCGCGGATGCCCCCGGCTGAGGCGGCAGGCCCCGCCCTCATCGCCAGCCTCACGGCCCAGTCCGGCGGCCAGGTCGCCCCCATTCCCCTCCGCATGCTGCGCGCAGATGGCGCCCCTATCTCCTGGCTGAAGCCCGCAGCCCCGGTGAAGATCGAAATCACGCCCCCTGTTAGCGGCAAGCTCGTCCTCTTCGACTATAACAGCCGGGGAGAGCTGGCGCAGATTTACCCCACCGCCCGGCAGGCCGCCGATCCGTCGACGCGCTGGCCGACGCTGTCTGCGGGCACGCCCGTCCGCTTCCCGGATGATTTCAATTTGCCGCGCATCGGCGCGCAGGAGCCCTACGGCCCCCAATCGGTCATCGCCCTTCTGCTGCCGGAAACTGCTGACCTCCCGCTCAGCCCCGCTGGCGATTTCCAGCCGATCGAAAGCCCGACAGGCCATCTCCTCGGCCTCATCCGCGCCGCCATCCCGAAAGACGCCCCCCTCACCCTCGGCGCCGTCAGCTATTGCAGCGGCCCTCATGAATGCAGCACAGACACGGAGCCACCCTCCCCATGAAAGCCCCCTTGCTCGGCCTCATCGTCCTTGTGCTCGCAGGCGGCATCGGCGCCGGCGGCTACATGGCCTACTCAGGCGGCTTTTTCGCCGCGCCTCCCACCGCTGAAGAAGGCGCGTCCGGCATCAAGGGCAGCGCCAGCGCCGCCGACGGCGCGGTTACCCTCGCCAGCCTTGACGCCGCCATCGGCGCACAGCCTGCCTGTACGCCGGTCGAAACGCTGGATGCGAACAATCCCCGCCTCGCCCTCATCATCGCGCAGACGACCTATACGCGCGGCCCGTCGAATGTCGTCTCTGCCGAGGCTGAAGCCAGCCTCATCGCCAACGCGCTGTGCCGCACCGGCTTCAAGATCGTTCGCCACCGGGATCTGACCAAACCGCAAATGGAAGCAGCCATTGCCGATTACCGCGTCCAGCTCGACAATGCCGGTCCCGATGCCGTCGGCTTTGTTTACTATACCGGCCACGGCGCTCAGAACACGAACAATGGTCACAGCTACCTGCTTGGCACGGAGACAATGCTCCGCGCGCCGTCCGATGTCGCCGCTTTCGGCGTGGACCTTGCGGAAATAAGCGCAGACCTGCATGGCGCCGGGGCACGCGCGGTCATCCTGGTCTTCGATGCCTGCCGCAACATCACCACCGGCGGCGACAAGGGCAATGTCAAAGGCATCGGCTATCTGCCAGCGCCGCGTGGAATGCTGGTCGCCTACTCTGCCGATCTTGGCCAGCTTGCCCGCGAGGGGCTCTACGCACCCGAACTGGCCGCCGAAATCGCCCGCCCTGGCCAGACCGTCGAAACGCTGTTTGCCGCCGTCACGCACAGGGTCGTCTCCCGCTCGCTCGATCTCGGCATGGATTGCGCCAATCCGGATGTCTGCGGTGTCCAGCGCCCCTTTGTGGAGCCGCGCCTGTACGAGCCGATCTATCTGGCTGGCCAGGATGGCCCCGCCCTTGCCGATGCCACATTCCAATCCGCCGGTCCCGCCGGCCCGGCCAAGGATTTCCTCGCCGCCGATCCTGAGGCGAACATGCCGGACATGGATCTGGACCTGATGACGCCGGCAGAAAGCGCGCTCTTCATGCGCGCCTATGATGCGCATCTTTCGGCCACCCTCATACTGGAAGAATCCCGCAGCGCTGAAGCCCAGGCCCGCGAAGCCGCCTACCGTTACAAGGCTGCCGCCGAAGGCTGTACCGGCAGGGGCTATGAAGGCTCCTGCGACGACACGCAGGGCGTCCGCTACGGCGTCCACACCTATGGCGGCGCCTCGCAGGGGGAATCCTTCGCCGGCCGCTTCAAGTTCGGCAATCGGGACATCGGCCTCTTCCAATACCCCTATCGTCCGGACACCCCCATTGCGATCGCCACCTATGAAGGCGAGTTCCGCTCGGATTCCATAAACGCAGCGGGTAACCTGAATGGCCTGGGCACGCTGACCTATCAGGATGGCAGCATCTATTCCGGCCAGGTCCGCAATGGCTCAACCGATGGCTACGCCCTCTGCACCCTGCGCGACGGCACGGAAATCTATGGCCGCTGGTCCACTGGCGCCCTCAAGGAATGGATCACCCGCCTTCCCAGCGGCGACCGATCAGATATCGCTCCCCCCGGCTGCGGCAAGGACTGAAGCCATTCTCCAGGCGGCGCGGCGTCAGTCCACCACGCGCTCAGCATGGGTTTGCGTGCCGTCGGCGAACAGCGTCAGGCCGCAGGCATCTTCGGCAATCTCGATCTCGAAGGGTTGCTCAATCGCAAAGAAGCGTGTCGCGCTTTCCGGATAGAATGCCAGCCCCGCAAACTGCCCGTCCAGCGTGGCAATCAGCAGTCCGTCCCCGGCTTCCAGCTTCAGCGTGCCCGGTTCAGGGCTTTCCAGCTCATAGCTGCCCGCATAATAGGCCAGCGTTTCTGCCGCCACCTCAGCCCGCGCCCGTTCCGGCATTGCGATCGGCTCCGGCGCAGACCGACAGGCCGTCAGCAGGCTGACGAATGTAATCACGCAGATGCCCTTTCGCCGCACGCGCCTACCCTTAAAGCCGGAAGGCATGCGGCAACAGCTCGGCCACCGTATAGCGCGCCTCCGCCCCATTGGGCGTAAAGCACAACACTTCCAGCGATCCATCGGCTGAAAACTCCGCCAGCACCTGCCGGCAGATGCCGCACGGCGTGCCGGGCTCTGGCCCCTGCGTCACCACGGCAATCGCGCGAAAGTCTGTCAGCCCCGCCGCCACGGCAGAGACGACCGCCGTGCGCTCGGCGCAGCAGGTCGCCCCATAGGTCGCGTTCTCGACATTGCACCCGCCAACGATCTCGCCACTCGCCGTCAGCAACGCCGCGCCCACATGGTATTTCGAATGCGGCGCATAGGCCCGCTTCCGAACCTCCAGCGCCGCAGCCTTAAGCGCGTCCCAGTCGATGCCCGCGCCCGCGCTCATTTGAACGGGGGCTCATCGAAGGCGCGCAGCTTGCGGCTGTGCAGGCTCGCCCCGCCGTCTTCGCTCAGGCGTTCCAGCGTGGCGATGCCGATGCGGATATGCTCGCCGATGGCGCGTTCATAGAAGCGGTTGGCTGCGCCCGGCAGCTTGATCTCGCCATGCAGCGGCTTGTCAGACACGCACAGCAGCGTCCCGTAAGGCACACGCAGGCGGAAGCCATTGGCCGCAATCGTCGCGCTTTCCATGTCGATCGCCACGGCCCGGCTCTTGTTGAAGCGGCGGGCAGTTGCGGTAAAGCGCAACTCCCAGTTCCGGTCGTCAGTGGTCACCACCGTGCCCGTGCGCAGGCGCTTTTTCAGCGCTTCGCCCTTTTCCCCGGTGATCGCCGCTGCGGATTCCTGCAGCGCCACCTGAACCTCCGCCAGCGGAGGGATCGGGATTTCCGGCGGCAGCACAGCATCCAGAACATGATCCTCACGCATATAGGCGTGGGCCAGCACATAGTCCCCGATGGACTGGGAATGCCGCAGGCCGCCGCAATGGCCCACCATCAGCCACACCTGCGGGCGCAGCACGGCCAAATGGTCCGTAATCGTCTTGGCGTTGGAAGGCCCCACACCGATATTCACCAGCGTGATCCCTGCGCCATTTGCCGCCCGCAGGTGATAGGCCGGCATCTGGAAGCGCCGCCAGGGCGAGGCGTCAATCGCCGCCCGGCTGCCTTCTTCCGGCGTCGAGATCTCCAGCCCGCCGGGCACCGACAGAGAGGTATACCGCGTCGTCCCGTCCAGCTGCTCCAGCGCCCAGTCGCAGAACGCGTCCACATAGCGGTGATAGTTCGTGAACAGCACATATTGCTGGAAATGCTCCACCGGCGTGCCGGTATAGTGCTGCAGGCGCTTCAGCGAGAAATCCACCCGCTGCGCATCGAACAGCGCCAGCGGCCGCTCTTCGCCCGCTTCGAACGGCTCGCCATCGGCCACTTCATCGCCAATCAGCGTCAGCTTCGGCGAGGGAAACCAGCGCACCAGCTCTGCGGGTGCAATCTCCTCCAGGCCAGCGGCCTGCGAGGGGTCCCAGACATAGGCATACGGAATTTCGGAGGAAGACCGCTCGACATAAACCTCCACATCATAATCCCGCATCAGCGGGGTCAGCACTTCCAGCAGGTAAGCGCGGAAGAAGTCCGGCCGCGTGATGGTGGTGATGTAGATGCCCGGCTCGGAAAACTTGCCGAAGGATCGGGAAATCGGCGGCGGCGGCCCCTCGGGATCATACACGACGCGCAGCTGCGGATAGCAGAATATGCCGTCGTCCCGCAGGCTCTGGTCCGGCGGGGTCCCGTCATGCAGGAACGTGTTCAGGGCTTTGGAAAGGGCCTCGGTGGCCTCGGAATAGAGCGCTTCGAGCGCTTCAATGACAGTTTCTGGTTTCGTATGTTTTGACATGGCATCCATTGGCGCAGCGCCGCAGAAAAGTCAATCTCCACAACGTCCCGCTCCCCCTACAGCAAACTCACCCGCGGCCCCTGCGGCTCGCTCATCAGCGCCCACAGCGCCCAGACCAGCGCGTCCACCCGGTCTGGCGAGCCGCCCTGTTCTGCCGTTCCGAACCGGCACATCTGGTCCTCCAGCGTATCGAAATGCCCGGCATGGCTCACCCGCCCCCGCGCATAGAGCGCCGCCACAGGCCCCGCCCGGCCCCGCTTGCCCAGCCGCGCCGTCACCAGCCGCACCGGCACGCCCGTCCCGGTCATCCGCAGCATCTCGGCCACCATGTCCCCGCCCTGATTGGCCTCGGCGAGGATACAGCTCGCCCCCGCCGCTTCCGCCAGCGCCGCGGCCCGCTCCGCCCACACATGCGGCGCCAGCCCCGGCGCCGAGGCGTCCCCCATCACATAGCCATGCCCCGCCTTCACCCCCGCCAGGATGATGCCACACGCATCCGCCCCCGGCTTGGCCGAGATGCACGGGTCCACCGCCACGATACAATCGTCGAGCTGCACGGGCGCCGCCTCCACGCGCATCCGGTCGATCTGTGTCCGGACGAACATTGCCCCTTCGGGATCGTCAATGTAGTGCCCCTCCAGCTCCTGCCGGCCCAGCGCCGTGCCGCCATAGGCCGCCTGCATCCAGCCGACAAAGCCCGGCGAAAGGTTGCCTGCATTGTCGGCGGTCGCCGTGCGCGTCTCCACAGTTCCGGGGTCCGCCTTCAGCCTGCGGATTAATGCGGTGGCACGCGGCGTCGTGGTCACCATCGCCAGCGGTTTCGGTCCGAGGCGCAGGGCAAGTTGCAAATTGTCCCACACCGCCCCCCCCTTCGTCCATGCGCCCGCCTCGTCACACCAGGCGAGGTCGAATTGCGGCCCGCGCAGGCTGTCGGGGTCTTCAGCGGAGAAGGCATAGGCGACCGCGCCATTCTTCCATTCAAGCCGGTGGCGGGAGGGTTGCCACACGGGCCGGTCGTCCTCCTCCCGCGCCAGTGTCATGATCCCGCTCGGCCCCTCGATCATCACCTCGCGCACGTCCGAGAAGGTCGGCCCCACCAGCGCCACCCGGCGATACCCGCCCTGCAACACCGCCCAGCGCACCCATTCGGCCCCCGCCCGGGTCTTGCCCGCGCCGCGTCCGCCCGAAAGCAACCACGTCCGCTGAAGGTCCGGCGGCGGAACCTGTGTATCGCGGCTCAGCGCGAGAAACTGGTGGCGCGCCAGCAGTGTCTGCAGTGGCTCGCTCAACAGGTGCGTTTCCTTCGCCTTCGCCGCGCCCAGCAGCTTTTGTCTCGGTTCCGCTTTCCACGCTGACCAGTCGCTCCAGCTCTTCAAGGGCTTCCCGTCTCCAGTTATCATCCGTCTGCCCACTATCCTTGTCCTGTTTTCCGGGCGGCTCCACGCCCATTGCCTTGGCCGTTCCCGCCATTCTTTGCAGGGTCACCACGGCTTCTTTCACGTCCGCCGCGCCGCCTGAAACCAGCCCGTCGGCCACCGCGTCCTGCATTACATCAAGGCTCAGCCGCGCCACCTCGCCGGGCTCTGGCGCCCCGCGCAGGCCGTGCTTTGTCAACCGCCGGTGCACGACCTCCCTGCTCTGGCCGGTCAGCGCGCCAATCGCCGGCGCCCGCCAGCCAAGTATCCAGGCCAGCCGCAACAGGCGCAGCTCGCGTGCGCTGCCGGGTCTCAGCCGCGCCCTCGGTTTCATGTGAGAGAGAAGATCGTTCATGGGCCGCAGAATGCCGCCCGCCGCGGCCTGCCGGATAGGCGCGCGCCTTTGCCCCGCCACGCCGCGAAAGCGGCATGGATAAAGCACCGGAAATCCCCCGGTGCTGGCGCGGATCAGCCTACTTTCTTGTCCTGCCCGGCCACTTCCGGCTGGGGTGCCTGCGACAATAGCGGCGCCATCGGCGGGTTGCGGTATAGCGCCAGCTCATGTGGCAACATGTTGTTCTGCTTCAGGAAGCTGATGATGATTTTCTGGAAATCATCCTTGATCTGGTTCACCCGCTCAGGCGGCGCCGCCATCGCCTCCAGGTATAGCCCGCGATAGAAGGCATTGATCACGGCGATGATATTCATCGGCAGGTGCAGCCCGGAATATTCGGAGAAGATTTTTACATAGCCGCTGATCAGTTCCTCAACGATCTTGCCTTTCTTCTGGCCCACCAGCTCGCGCAGTTCCTTGTCGGCCCTCAGGGCAAAGATGATCTCCAGCGTGATCGGGAATATCTCGACGAAGGAAGTCCACAGCCGGTCCATCTTCTGCGTCAGGGTAAGCATGAGGGTCTCCTCGCTCACATCCGTCACGCGGCTGAAACGCCAGGTGTTGTAATAGCGGATGGCCTCCGCCGCCAGGTCCACCTTGCTTGTGTAGTGATGCGTAATGGCCCCGCGCGAGATGCGCGCTTCGTCCGCAACGTCCTGCAAGGAAAAGGAATGGTAACCCTGATTACCAACGACACGCAGCGTCGCTTCCAGTATCCTGCGCTGCATGGCCTCGCTGCGTTCGCGCTGCGTGCGCCGTGGTCTGTCGCCTGATCTATTGTCCGTCATGTTGCCCCCAGAATTTGTGAGGCCCCACTAAGGGAAATCCCTTAGTGGGACTGTCCGGAAATTCAGCGTCCATAAACCGAACAGATCAAGTGGTATGTGAGCGATGCTCAAACAACCGCGCCCGAAATCCATCCGGGATTGCGATCCGGCGGCGGCTTCCGGCGCGCGAAAACACCTTCGATTGATATGTCAATAAATTCAAGACTTTGCGAGTGATCCTCAATTGCGAAAAAAGATCCTGCATAATCAGGCCCATACTCGATCAGGTAGACCCCTCGTCAGCGTACGGGTGCCCGCTCCACCAAAAAACCTACGTTTTGCTGTAGCCTCCAGAAGGCATGATTTTCAGAGGCAACATACAAAACTGGCGTTCTCTTTTTTCTGAGCGTCGCATCCGGAATCTGTAGTCCGAAGTGCAGGATCGGGCGCCCCCGATTCGCCCGGCCCGCATCTGGCCCGCGTCTGGCATGCCTCATTATCTGACTGGCAGGTGGGGCGCCTTACTGCCAATCGCCCCCATTCGGAGGCCCCTGATTGTAGGGCACGGCCTGAAGGGCATCGATTGCGTCGGCGCTCACCTTCTGCTGCTTCATCACCTGCTCCAGCACAGCATCGAACTCTGCCTTCACCGCCAGGATTTCCTCGCGCGATCCGGTGAGCGACTCGAAATACAGGCCGCGATAGAACGCCGTGACCATCACGATAACGTTGTGTGGTAGCTCCAGCCCCGTTTCCTCACTGAAAAATTCAGCATAGCCGCTGGTGATCTTCTCATAGGTGCCCGCCCCGCCCCGGTCGACCAGCCGGCGAAGTTCCACGTCTGACCGCAGGGCGGTCACCACTTCCAGCGTGATCGGAAAAATGCGCTGAAACCAATCCCACATCACGTTCAGGCGGCAGGCAAAGGAAGAACAGGCGCAGTCATTTACCGCGTCCACCAGCTCGCTATTCCGCCAGTCCACGAAGTAGCGGATCGCAGCGGCCGTCAGTTCCTGCTTGTTCACGTAGTGATGGGTAATCGCGCCGCGCGAAACGCCGGCCGTGCGGGCAATGTCCAGCAGGGAGACCAGATGGTACCCCTTCTCTGCGATGGCGCGCAGCGTCGCTTCCATCACCTTTTTCTGCATGGTTTCACTGCGTTCCCGCTGCGTGCGGCGCACAGGGGTTTGGGTGGAGGAGTTGACCATAAAAAGACTCTGATTTCTTCTTTTGCGGCCCCTCTGAGCGCTCCGGTTGCGCAACGCAAGAGTGCCAGCAACGCTCCGCTTGCGAACAATGTTCATCTTCAATTGCAACGCACGCTTGAGTTGTTCATGAGAAAACTCAACTTTTCGAAATCGCGGGAAAATTTCGTCCAATTGCAGATCATCCGTGTTTTGACACTGGGCGCGCAAATCCCGGTTTTCCCAGTCTTCGTCACGCAAGTGACAGAACTCCGCTACCGTCAGGCGCACAAAAATCACCCAATGTGAGCTGGCGTCACATTCATGTACCGGTCCGCCGACGGATAACTCTGGCGAGAAATTTGCCGAACAGTTGTCCTGTAACTTTATCGGAGGATTTTCGCAGCGCGGGCGCGCGCCGCGTCCCTGATCGGCCCTCACGCCGACTCACGCCCCAGCGCACCAGCCGCATTTTCGGTCTTCCCGAAAACAATTGACACTAAACGTGCCACATGCTCAGTGAGCGCCAGATACAAGCTCGGGGAGGAGCACATGCGTGTCGTGAAATGGGGCCTGGTCCTGGTCGCCGGGGTCTTGCTGCTTCTGGTGGCTGCCCGCCAGCTGTTTGCCGTGCAGATCGGAGAGGCGCTGTTCCAGCGCGCCGTCCAGTCTATCGGGCGCGATGCCTCGGCAGAGCTGCCCGATGGCCTGCACGTCTATCTCTGCGGCACCGGCTCGCCCCTGCCCGATCCGTCCCGCGCCGGGCCGTGCATCGGCGTGCTCGCCGGCGATCGCGCCTTCCTGTTCGATGTCGGCGCCGGCTCCGTCCGCCGCCTCACGCGCATGGGCTTCCCCACCGGCCGCATCGAGCGCCTCTATCTCAGCCATCTCCACTCAGATCATTTCGATGGGATGGGCGACCTGATGATCGGCACCTGGGTCGGCGGCAGCCGCGCCACGCCGCTTCCCGTCGCCGGCCCGCCGGGCGTGGGCGAGCTGACAGACGGCTTCAACGCCGCCTACCGGATCGACAGCACCTATCGCATGGCCCATCATGGCCCCGTTGTTGCAAACCCAGCAGGATACGGCCTCGCGCCAGAGGTGATCGACCTGCCCGCCGGCCCCGGTTCGCGCGGCGTCCTGCTGGACGAAGGCGACCTGCAGATCACCGCTTTCCTCGTGAACCACTCCCCGATCGAGCCGGCCTACGGTTTCCGGATCGACTATAAAGGCCGCTCCGCCGTCATCAGTGGCGATACGGTGTACTCGGACAATCTCGTCAGCGTCTCGAAAGATGCCGATCTCCTCTTTCACGAGGCCCTCAATCCGGAAATGGTCGCCGCCATGTCGAAAGCTGCGGGCGAGGCGGGCGCCGCCTCTGTCTCGAAGGTCTTCTCCGACATTCTCAACTATCACGCCTCACCGGTCGACGCGGCCCGCTCCGCGCAGGAGGCCGGCGCCGGTCGCCTCGTCATCTACCATATCGTTCCCCCACTCCCGTCCAGGCTCCTCTACCCCTACTTCCTGAAAGGGGCGGGCGAGGTCTATGACGGCAAGATTGATGTCGGTGAGGATGGCACCCTCTACTCGCTTCCGGTGTCCGGCGGCCTCAAAATCTCGAAGGAGGGCCGCTGAGCCCCAGAAAGGACCGGTTCGACACGGAAATGACCCTATTCGTCCCTGTCTGTCCTCAAAATGACACGGTGTGGCGGAGAATGTGCCTAGTCTGAAACGCCTCACCCAAAGGGGAAAACCATGACCAGCCTCCGCCATATCGCCTTCGCCGCCGCCGGCGGTCTCCTCCTCGCCGCCTGCACCCCGGCCCCGGAAGACACCCTTCCCGCCACCCCCGGCGAAACCGAGACTCCTGCTGAACCTGCAGCAGAAGAAACCGAAACCCTCACCCCGGAAGCCGCCCCTGTGGAAGAAGCCTGCGCCGTGCTCGACTCCCGCGACTGGGAAGCCTGGGTCAACCGTATGCCCGGCCCGGACGCCTCGCCCGCCATCCATGTCATTGGCAAAGTTGACGTGAATACAGGGGGTTACACCTTCAACTGGGAAGTCGGCCCAATGGACCGTTCGATGACCCCGGCCCTGCGCCTGAAGCTCATCCCGGTCGCCCCAACGGACGCCGCCCTCATGGCGATCTCCACCGAAGAAGTGCAGTATACCGGCCCCCTCGCCGGCAGCGCCTACAGCAGCGTCACCGTCACCTGCGGTGGCCAGACCCTCGCTGAAATCACCGAGATTCCGGACGTTCACTAACGCCCTGTTTCAGGAGCTATTTCAGGCCCCGATTCAGGCTCGACGCTCGCGGGCCGCCTCAGTCATCTGAGGCGGTTCGCCGAGCGTGAATCCGCTCTCTCCATGCATCGCCAGCTGTACCAGCCGCGCCCGGTCGAGAATGTCGATCCTGCTGCGTGAGATACGGATCACATCGGCCTGCTCCAGATGCTGCAGGAGGCGATTGGTCCACTGGCGCGACGCCATGATCGACATCGCAATCTGGTCCTGCGTCACGGCGCTGATGAAGCTGGACGCTTCCTCCCAGGTGCTGTGCGGCGCGCTCGTCAGGTCCACCAGCCGCCGCGCCAGCCGCTGCAGCGGTGTGAAGGCAAGCCCCTCCACAACCTGCGAATAGACCGCACGGATCGACGCCAGTTCCGGCAACACGAACCGGCGGAAATTTTCGATGTCAGACAGGAAGATCCGCCGCACCGCAGCGATTGGCAGGTGCAGCACTTCGCAAGGCTGGCTGGCCACCACAGAGAATGTGTAGGGTCCATCGTCAACGCAGGCCAGGAAGCCGGTCCAGTCGCCCGGCCGGTAGACCGCCACCAGCATGTCCAGCCCGGCAAGCGTCGTGCCAATGACCTGGGCTTCGCCGCTGACGATCCCGTAAATCCCGCTGGTCTCGTCACCCTGACGCAAGACATGCTTTCCGCGCCGCAGTTTCTGCCTCACGGCACTGCTCAGCACGTCTTCCTGTATCGTCTCCGGCAACGAGGCAAACCAGCGCCCGCGTTGCATGTCCAAGGTCGTAATCATGGGCATAGTCGATACCTCCCCAGTATCGGCTGCTCATTGGCTGCTCTTCTTTTCCGATCGAACTTATCAGCTTCCTCTGTCTTGGAAATGACTAAGCTGTATCCTGCGGGGTGCTATGGCAGGTTACTCTAAGGAACTGGCCGCCACATTTCCGCCTTGCTGATGCCATCGCGTCCGGGGATGTACGCAGCCGCCGGGCCAGCTGAGCCTGCATATCGTTCGAAGAAGAAGTTGAAGGGAAAATTTGATGGCTGGATTCCAGTTGCGCAGGGCGGTGCTTATCCCCCTATTCCTGGCCGTGTCGGTTCCGGCGCTCACGGCCTGCCAGACCCAACCCGCAAATCTTTCCGGGGAGGCACAAACCGCCATGCTGACCGTCACAGGCAAGGCCACCTATCGCGAGCGCATCATGGCGCCCAAGGGCTCCGTCCTCAAAGTCGAACTTTCCGACACCTCGCGCGCCGATGCCCCGTCAATCAGCCTCGCAGACTGGTCCGACAGCCTTGATGATGGCGGCGTGCCGAAATCTTTCACGCTGCGCGTCAACGACACGCTCGACCCGCGCGGCACCTACACCGTGCGCGCCACCATCAAGGGCGCTGACGGCGCCCTCCTCTGGACCACGGACACTGTTCACGCGATCCCGGCGGTCACGGGCGAGGTAAAAATGGATGACCTCATCATGGTCAAGGTAACGCCCGCGCCGGCTCCGAAGGCACCGACCGTTACGGGCGGCAATTTCACCATCACGAAAATTGGCGACAAGCCAGCCGTCGGCGAACGCCCCCTCAAGATCAGCTTCGGCGAAGATGGCCGCGTCGGCGGCTTTGGCGGTTGCAACTCCTATGGCGGCAGCTTCAAGGAAGGAAACGGCACGCTGACCTTCGGAGACCTCGTCTCCACCATGATGGGCTGCATCGACCAGACGGTCAGCAATCAGGAAAGCGTCATCCATTCCACGCTGCGGGGCAAGGTGAGCCTCAGCGCAGGCGCCGAAGGCCGTGTCGTGCTCACCGGCAAGAACGGCACGCAGCTGGAACTTACGCCCGTCACCTTCCCCACGCTCGCTGGCAGCGGCTGGACCGTTGAGGCGATGGGCGGCACCGCCGTCGTGGCCGGCCACGAGCCGAAGATCAACTTCACCGCCGATGGCAAGGTCAACGGCACAACGGGCTGCAACCGCTTCTTCGGCGGCTATACTCAGAATGACAGCAGGCTGACATTCTCCGGCATCGGCATGACCAAGATGGCCTGCATGCACGACGGCGTGATGCAGCAGGAAATTGCTTTCACGACCATTCTCTCCGGCACCACGGAAGCGCGCGTCGATGGCCTCGGCAACCTCACCATCAAGGGCGAGAAAGGCATTTCCTTCACCGCCCGCCCACTGCCGCCCGAAGGCGCCGCGCCGGAAGGCGATCCGGCCAGCCTGACCGGCGCGGAATGGATTGTCAAGGACATCAACCGGGGTGGCGTAATCGACAACTCCCGCCTGACGCTCACCTTCACCGCTGACGGTAACGTGTCCGGCTCAACCAACTGCAACAGCTTCAGCGGCGGCTATTCGGCAACCGGCACCACCATCACCTTCACGTCGATGGCGATAACGGAACGCGCCTGCGTCGCGCCTGCCCTCGCCGATCAGGAAACCCGCTATACCGCCGCCCTGCAGGGCGAGATGGCATGGCGCCTGACCGCCGATGGCGCATTGGAACTGACGCGCGAAGGCGGCCACCAGCTCCTTCTGCGCCGCTGATCCTCTTGGCGCGCGGCCCTATCCGCCGATAGGGCCGCCGCCTTTCCGTGTAATGACGACCACGCTCGGGCGCGGCGGCATGGCGGCATCGAAATCCGGCCAGCGCGATCCTGGCTTCTCGAAACTTGAACCGTCGGTTTCGCCCGGATGCTGCACAGCGACGAACAGGACGTCGCCTTCCGTGTTGAATCGCGGGCCACACATTTCCGCGCCAGCCGGGCAGCGATAAAGGTGGTGGCCAGTGCCACGCCGTGCGCCATCGGTTTCCAGCGCCCAGATACCATCGGCGGCGCCGGTATCATCATTGCCGTCAGTGGCCACCCACAGGCGGCCTTGCGGATCGATGGCGCAATTGTCCGGGCTCGCCAGCCATCCATTGGGCGAGGTCAGCGGATTCCAGGTCGCCCCAACGGCCGCAATGGAAGGGTCGCCGCACCGGACAAGGATTTCCCAGCGCGAGGTCTCCGAGGCAAAATCCCCTTCCGGCTCGATGATCTCGATGATGTGGCCAAAGCGGTTTGCCGGGCGCGGATTGGCCGCGTCCACCTGATCGGCCTTGCGCTTGTCATTGTTGGTGAGCATCACATAGACGCGGCCCGTCTTCGGGTTCGGCTCAATATCCTCCGGGCGGTCCATCGGCGTTGCGCCCAGAAGGTCTGCCGCAAGGCGCGTATCGATCAGCACGTCGGCCTGGGAAGCGAACCCATTTTCTTCCGTAAGCGGACCGGTTCCATAAACCACCGGCAGCCAGGCAAGCGTTCCATCCGCATCAAAGCGGGCAACGTAAAGCGTTCCCTCGTCGAGCAGGTCCATATTTGCCGCGCGGTTTTCCGCGTCGAATTTTCCTTTGGTGACAAACTTGTAGACATAGTCGAACCGCTGGTCGTCACCGGTATAGACCACCACACGGCCGTCGGGCGCCACGACGCTTTCGGCGCCTTCATGCTTCACCCGGCCCAGCGCCGTGCGCTTCTTCGGTGTCGATTGCGGGTCCATCGGATCGACTTCGACAATCCAGCCAAACCGGTTGGGCTCATGCGGCTCCTTGCTCACATCGAAGCGATCGACGAAACGCCCCCACTGATACCAACCCGAGGGCACACCATAGCGCGCATGGTTCTTCGCTTCGCGGTGCTCCTTGGGTAACGCGCCAAGGAAATTGCCGTTGAAGTTTTCTTCCGCCATCAGATAAGTGCCCCAGGGCGTAATGCCGCCAGCGCAATTGTTCATCGTTCCTGCGACCCGCGTGCCGGTCGGGTCTTCCGTCGTCTGAAGGCGCGGATGGCCGGCAGCCGGCCCCGTCACCTGCATCGGCGTCGTATCCGCTGTGATCCGGCGATTGAAGGGCGAACCGACCACGGGATGCCACTTGCCACCTTCTTTCCGGATTTCGAGGATCGTACCGCCATGGGCCGCCATCTCCACCTCGCACAGCGCCTTCGTCATCGTGGCCGGATAGCCTTCCGCAACGCCGGGCAGCATCATGTGGGTCGTCGTGTATTCGTGGTTGATGCAGAGGATCGCGCGTTCGCGCCCCTCGCCGTCCCGCTCCAGCGGAATGTAGCCGATGAAATCATTGTTGAACCCGAACTGGCGGCGCTGGGCCTCGGCGGTCTGGTTCATGGGCTCGAAGGGCGGGCTGTCAGTAAACAGCGCATCGCCCCAGCGGATCAGTACGTCTGCCTGATGGTCGGGCGCCACATGGTGGGTCTCGTCCAGGCCGCGCGCCAGCTCGGTAAATCGGAAGGCCGGCGCCTCACCGGCCCCAGGCAGGGCCTCCGCGGCGGCAACCGTCTTCTCCAGCGGCGCAGCGCAGCCAGCCAGCGCAAGGCCTGAAACGGCGCCCAAACCACCCAGGAAGCCCCGGCGCGACAGGCGCTCCGCCACCAGATCCCCCATCGTGGCCACATCCGCAGCGATGCGCGGATTGGTGGTGAAATTCTCGCTGTCATCCATGGCGGTCATTGGGGCGGGCTCCTCTTTGCATGCCCCTTGGCCATAGGGCAGTTTTGTAACAGCTACGTGGCAATGGCGCGGTCAGTTGCAGCAGCAGAGCCGCGCGATTAATCTGAACAGCTAGACTGCGCCCGCGGACCGGATAAGGGTGCAGGCTGGAATGCAGCCTGGGGGACCGCGGGACATGATAGACAAGGCCATCATCGGCATCGACCTTGGCACGACCAACTCTCTCGTCGCCGTATTCGAAGCCGATGGTCCGAAGCTGATTCCCAATGCGCTCGGATCGGTCATGACGCCCTCTGCCGTAGGCTATGCAGAGGATGGCACACTGCTGGTCGGACGGGCGGCGCGCGACCGCCTGTTGACGCACCGGGACATGACCACCGCCCGCTTCAAGCGTTACATGGGCACCGACCATGAAGTGATGCTGGGCAAGAAAGCGTTCCGCGCCGAGGAGCTCTCTTCCTTCGTGCTGCGCAGCCTGCGCGCCGACGCCGAAGCCTATCTGGGCAAGATGGTGGAAGAAGCGGTGATTTCCGTGCCGGCCTATTTCAACGACATCCAGCGGAAGGCAACCGTGACGGCGGCCGAGTTCGCCGGCCTGAAAGTGAACCGCCTCGTCAACGAACCGACCGCAGCGGCCCTCGCCTATGGCCTGCAGGACCGCGAGGCGGAATCGACCTTCCTCGTGGTGGACCTTGGTGGCGGTACATTCGATGTGTCGATCCTGGAGATGTTTTCCGGCGTGA
Source organism: Hyphomonas sediminis (assembly GCF_019679475.1). Taxonomy (NCBI): domain Bacteria; kingdom Pseudomonadati; phylum Pseudomonadota; class Alphaproteobacteria; order Hyphomonadales; family Hyphomonadaceae; genus Hyphomonas; species Hyphomonas sediminis. The sequence goes on along the minus strand of NZ_JAIEZP010000001.1, from coordinate 2,026,415 downwards.
TGGAAGTGCGCGCTTCGGCGGGCGATGCTTTCCTCGGCGGCGAGGATTTTACCGACGCGCTCGCGACAGAACTGGGCCGGCAGCTGGGCATTCAGCCCAAGGATGTCTCCAAGGAAGAAGGCGCGCGCCTTCGCGGCCTTGCCGACAAGCTCAAACACCAGCTTTCGGACCGCGCCGAAACAACGGCGGATTATATCCTGAAAGGAGAAGCCAGGCCGGTATCGATCACGCGTGAAAAGTTTGACGAGATCACGGCTGAACTGATGAAGCGGATGCGCCTGCCAATCCAGCGCGCCATTTCAGACGCTGGCCTCAGGGCAGACGACCTGCACCGCATCATCACCGTTGGCGGCGCCACGCGCATGCAATCCGTGCGCACCCTTATCACACGCCTGTTCAAGCGGTTTCCCGAACATTCGATCGATCCCGATCATGTCGTCGCGCTGGGCGCGGCTGTGCAGGCCGGGCTCGCCGCCCGCCATGCGGCGCTGGACGATGTGGTGATGACGGATGTGTGCCCCTTCACGCTGGGGTTTGAGACATCCATCCCGGTCGGCGAAGACCGCTGGGAAGCGGGCCACTTCTCGCCCATGATCGAACGCAATACGGTCGTGCCTACCAGCCGGTCCGATGTGATCGGGCCTGTAAATGCCCGTCAGAACGAGATCCGCCTCAACATTTATCAGGGCGAAAGCCCGTTCGTGAAGGACAATGTGCGCATCGGCTCCCTGAATGTGCCGCTGCCGTCTGATCCGAAGACGGATAAAGCTGTCGATGTGCGCTACACTTACGACACCTCGGGCATTCTGGAAGTTGAAGCAACAATCCTCGCCACCAAGAAACTGCACAGGCTGGTGATCGAAGGCAATCCGGGCGCCATGCCGCGCGAGGAAATCGAGAAGCGCCTCAAGGCGCTGTCCAGCCTCAAGATCCATCCACGCGATGAGCAGGAAAACGCAGCGATCATCGCCCGCTTGAGGGCCGCGTATGAGAACAGCCTGGGGGAAACGCGCCTCTATGTTGGCCGCATCCTTGCCGAGTTTGAATCCGTCATGCATTCGCAGGACAAGCGCGCCATTCAGGAAGTCCGTAAACAGATCGATGAAATCCTGATCCGTATCGAGGGCACGGATGTATTCTGACCCCTTCGCCGTTCTGGGGCTGGATCCGAATACGGCAACAGACGCCGATGTCCGCAAAGCCTATGCGGCGCGTTTGAAAGTCACCCGACCCGAAGATGATCGGGAGGGGTTTATCGCCCTACGAGCGGCCTTCGAAGACGCGCGTAGCGAAGTGCGGGCGCGGGAGCGCTACGGAAATCACTTCGACGAAGATGATGAAGAAGACGAAGACGGCGCCGTTCAGACCGAAGCGGCTCTCACCGAAGGCTTCGCCGCCGATGTTCCCGCCGGTCGGGACGATCCCGGCAACGCTTTTGAAGCGACGGCTTTCGCTCCGCCTCAGGTAGATACCAGCGCAGGCAGCGCGGACTCGGAAGCCTTCGACGATCAGGATAGCCATGACGACGACTATCTCACCGAAACTGACCGGAACCTGAACGCCGCCATGGCCGCGCTGCAGGCAGCTCTCCAGGACCCTTGGGGCGCCAAGTCCGGCGAGCGGGTGCTCGCCATTGTCGAGGCGCCAGAAGTTTCCGGAATTGATGAATACCAGGCGCTGCAATGGCGCGTGCGTGATTGGCTTTGCGAGGAAACGGGCTACTTCGCCGACCCGAGAAAGCTGACCACGCCGGCCTGGCTGTCTCTGGCTGAGCTGGAAGCACTGGACGCCTATTTCGGCTGGACTGCGCAACCTTCGCGGCAGGTGTGGATCCGGGAGCGCAATGACTGGATCGGAGAACTGAAAGAACGCCTGCGCTGGGAAAGCCTGCCGTTTGAAGTCCGCAAGCAACGTGAACTGGACAAACTGCTGGGAAAAGGGCCGCCGCCAGACCGAACGCCCGTGCACATCAGCAAGGGACACAGCAGGTGGGATAAGGAGCCGAAGAGGGAGAAGAAAAGAAGCGGCATGTTCTGGTTCTGGGTCGGCTTCGGCATCCTCGCCTTCAACATTTTGCGGGCATTGGGCTGACGCAGGGGCACGGCTGTTAGCAAGGCCCAATCATAGCTAGATTTCCCAATGACGTGTCAGAGAGGCATCGGGCAAGCATTCCCGTACCCCGCACTGAGGAGGAACAGCTATGGCCGACGATGGCGCCCTTGACCTGGGCTTTGATCCGAATGCACTGAGAGACCGTTACCGCGCCGAACGCGACAAGCGCGTTCGCAAGGACGGGAACGAACAGTATGTGAACGTCGCCGGACAGTTCGCGCATTACCTGGAAGACCCGTATACGGAGCGGGTCGCCCGCGCGCCCGTCACCGATCATGTGGAGATCGCCGTTATTGGCGGCGGCTTTGGCGGACTGCTGTCTGCTGCGCGCCTGCGCAAGGCGGGCTTCAAGGAGATCCGCATGATCGAAAAAGGCGGCGACTTTGGCGGCACCTGGTACTGGAACCGCTATCCCGGCGCAGCCTGCGATATCGAGAGCTATATCTACCTGCCGCTGCTGGAAGAGACCGGCTACATGCCGAAGGAGAAATACACCAAGGCGCCGGAGATCCTCGAACACTCCGCCCGCATTGCAAGGCATTTCGGCCTTTACGAAAAAGCCCTGCTCGGAACCGGCATCACCGGCATGGAGTGGGACGAGAGCCGCCGCGTCTGGATCATTGAGACCGACCGGGACGACCGTTTCACGGCGCAGTTCGTCATCATGTCGAACGGCCCGCTGAACCGGCCGAAGCTGCCGGGCATTCCCGGCGTTGAGAGCTTCAAGGGACACAGCTTCCACACCAGCCGCTGGGATTATCAGTATACAGGCGGGGACAGCACCGGCGGGCTCACGGGCCTGAAGGATAAAGTCGTCGGCATCATCGGCACCGGCGCGACGGCGGTGCAGTGCGTGCCCCACCTCGCCGCCGGGGCGAAGCATCTTTATGTGTTCCAGCGCACGCCCTCCTCCATCGATGTACGCAATGACAAGCCCACGGACCCGAATTGGGCCAGCAGCCTGGAGCCCGGCTGGCAACGCCGGCGGATGGAGAACTTCAACACGCTTGTCTCCGGCGGCTATGAGGCTGAAGATCTTGTCCAAGATGGCTGGACCGACATCATCCGCAACATCCTCTTCATTGCGAGCAAGGGCGACAACACACAGCTTTCGCCCAAAAAACTGGAAGAACTGGCAGAGCTCGCCGACTTCAAGAAGATGGAACAGGTGCGCGGGCGCGTGGATGATGTGGTTCAGGACAGTGAAACGGCGGCGAAGCTGAAGCCCTGGTACCGTCAGTTCTGTAAACGCCCCTGTTTCCACGACGCCTATCTGCAATCCTTCAATCGCCCGAATGTGACACTGGTGGATACAGGCGGCCAGGGCGTTGAACGCATCACGGAGGATTCGATCATAGCCAGCGGCATCGAATACAAGATCGATTGCCTCGTTTACGCCACCGGCTTCGAGGTCGGCACCGACTACACCCGCCGGGCGGGTTACGATCCGATCGGCAAAGGCGGCGTCCACCTGAAAGATCATTGGGCGGAGGGAATGCGCAGCCTGCACGGGCTCGCTGTCAAAGGCTTCCCCAACATGTTCCTCATGGGGCCGGGGCAAGCCGGCTTCACTGCCAACTATCCCCACTTGCTGGACGAGCAGGCAGAGCAGATCGCGTATATCCTGTCGGAAGTTTCGGGCAGGCAGGCGAATGTCTTTGAAGCCAGCGAAGACGGCGAACAGGGCTGGGTGAACAAGATCATCGAGAAGGCGGTCATGCGCCAGAATTTCCTCGAGGAGTGCACGCCCGGCTACTACAACAATGAAGGAAAGCCGAGCGACCGCGCCGCGCAGAACAACTCCTACGGCGAAGGACCGAACGCCTATTTTCGCATCCTCAAGGCATGGCGCGAAGACGGCGCGCTGGACGGGCTGGAGCTGAGCTGACACAGGCGGGTTGCGCGAAACCTGACCAGCCTTCCGGGCTGGATCAGCGCGCGCCGCCTGCAGCATTTGACGGGCGCAGCAATTGTTCTAACGATTCCCCCCGCAATCTGAGGGATCGGCCGCATGGATATTACGCCATACCAGCACGCCATCGGGCGCACGGAAGTGTCGATCGACACGATCAGCCCTGTGCCCGCGCGCGGCCTTGCTGGCGCGCTGGATCTTGATCCGGACCTGATGTTTGACGGCGCTGAGCTGCCGCCGCTCTGGCTGTGGCTGTATTTCCTGCCCAGCCCGCGGGCATCGGATACGGGGCCGGATGGCCACGCCAGGCGCGGTAAATTCCTGCCGGACATCCCCCTGCCTCGGCGTATGTGGGCGGGCAGCCGTATCGAGTTTTTTGCGCCGGCAAAAATCGGCGGGGAGCTGACGAAGGTTTCGACGATCGCGAAAATCAGCGGCAAGACAGGCCGAACCGGCGACATGGCATTCGTGACGGTTCGCCACGCATGGTCGCGCGGCGGGGCAAGCCTGATGGAAGAGGAACAGGACATCGTGTTTCTGCCCATGCCGGATCACTATGCGCCGCCCGCCCCCATCCCTGCGCCGGAAGCCGATTGGCAAACGCCCGTGCCGGTGGACCCGGTATTGCTGTTCCGCTTTTCAGCGCTGACCTACAATGCCCATCGCATTCACTACGACGCGGCCTATGCCAGCGACGTGGAAAAATATCCGGGCCTTGTGGTGCATGGGCCACTGCAGGCAATCTGGCTGATGGACGAGGCCCGCAAGCGAAATCCGGATCGGGAAGTCCGCCGGTTCAGCTTTCGCGGCGTCCATCCGCTTTTCAGCCACGACCGCGTTACAGTCTGTGGCCGAACGAATGAAGGCGGCCTTGACCTGTGCACCGTCAACAGCGCCGGGGCGCAGTGCATGCAGGCAAGCCTGAGCTGGGCGTAAGCCTTACTCTTCGACGAGCGAGACGAGCAGGTCACCCTCAGCGACCTGTTGGCCGGGGCTGGCGTGCACCGCCTCCACCACGCCGTCGCGCGGCGCGGCAAGCGAGTGCTCCATCTTCATCGCCTCAAGCACGGCGAGCGTATCGCCCCGCGCGACGCTCTGGCCGGGCTGCGCCACGAGCGTCAGCAGCTTGCCTGGCATGGGCGCTTTCACGGCGTCCCCACCCAGCGCAGCCTCTGCGTCGGCACTATATTCCGGCACGGTAACGAGGAAGGTGTCGCCGCCGCAAGTCACGGCAAAGCGGCGCGGCGAAATATCCGTCACCAGAGGAAACGGCACATCTTCGGGCATCGCAATGCCAGCTTCGACCATCTCTGCTTCGCCATCTGCTGCAAGCACCACCGTGCGGCGGGCCGGCGCATTCAGTCGGAAACCATCATTGATGGCCCAGGGCGAGAGGCCGGGTTCTTCGTCCAGAAGGAGGCTGGCGACAGCGTTCACCGCGGCGTCATGATGCTCCGGCGGCACGGCCGTCAGCACATCCACATTCTCGCCGATCCAGTTTACGTGATGCGTGCCCGACTGGAATTCTTCCGAAAGCGCGCAGCGACGCAGGAAGCCGGCATTGGAGGGCACACCGGCGAGCTGGGTATGCGCCAGCGTATCGGTCAGGCGCTCCAGCGCTTCGTCCCGGTGGTCGCCATAGACAATCAGCTTGGCGATCATGGAGTCGTAATTGGAGGGCACGCGGTCGCCGGTTTCAAAGCCTGCGTCCCAGCGGACAAGTTCGCCATCGGGCTCTTCCAGCAAGCCGAACTCAAGGATCACGCCCGCGCCGGGCCGGAACCCTTCGGCGGGATCTTCCGCGCAGATGCGGGCCTCGATCGCGTGGCCGTTCAGCTCGATTTCTTTCTGCTTCAGGGGCAGCTTGCCGCCCGAGGCGACGATCAGCTGCCATTCGACAAGGTCCTGCCCCGTCACAAGCTCTGTGACCGGATGCTCCACCTGGAGGCGGGTGTTCATTTCAAGGAACCAGAACGTGTCTTTCGCGAGCGGCTTTGATCCGTCCACGATGAATTCAACCGTTCCCGCGCCCTGATAGCCCACAGCCTCGGCGAGCTTCACGGCAGCGTCCGTCATCGCCTTGCGGACATCCTCCGGCATCCCGGGCGCAGGCGCTTCCTCAAGCACTTTCTGGCGGCGGCGCTGCAGCGAGCAATCGCGCTCATAAAGATGCACCACATTGCCGTGGCTATCGCCAAACACCTGGACCTCGATATGGCGCGGCCGCTCGACGAGCTTTTCGAGCATCACGCGGCCATCGCCAAAGGCGCTTTCCGCTTCGCGTACGGCGCTGACAAGTTCGCCTTCAAGTTCGCCTGCCTTGCTCACCTGCCGGATGCCGCGTCCACCGCCCCCGGCAACGGCCTTGATGAGCAGCGGATAGCCGATGCCTTCGGCGGCCTTGGTCAGCGTCGCAATGTCCTGCGCTTCGCCGCGATAGCCCGGCAGCACGGGGACACCGGCGTCTTCTGCGATGCGCTTTGCTTCGTCCTTTGGACCCATCGACCGGATCGCCGCTGGCGGCGGGCCAACCCAGATCAGCCCGGCGGCGACGACTGCTTCGGCAAACCCGGCATTCTCCGACAGGAAGCCATAGCCGGGGTGGACCGCATCGGCGCCGGTTGCCCGTGCCGCTGCGATGATCGCATCGCCGCGCAGATAGCTTTCCGGCGCCGGCGCCGGGCCAATGCAAACGGCCTCATCCGCCTCACGCACATGCATTGCGGCACGGTCGGCTTCCGAAAAGACCGCAACCGTCTCGATTCCGAGCGCGCGGCAAGTATCCATGATCCGGCAGGCAATTTCGCCCCGGTTTGCGATGAGGAGCTTCGTAATCATGATGGCAGCAAGAGCCGATTTCGCTCGTAAAGACAAGTTGCAGTGCGAAACGATGCTGTTTAGCGTCTTAACACTGCGAATTTCTATCAAGGAGACCTGAGATATTGAAACGCTTGTTTCTGGCGATTGCTGCCTGCCTGATCGCGCTTCCCGCCACTGGGGAAGTTCTGACAAAGTCGCCGGTCATCAAGGAAATGCGGCAGATGTGTACGCGGGAAACCAAGGCGCTGGGCATACCCAAAGCCCGGTCCTATTGCGCCTGCGTCAGCAAGGCCGCAGTAAAATGGGTTGATGGCGCGGAAAACGACAAGGAACTGCAGATCCGGCTCTGGTCGCTGAAGAATGACATGCTTCCCGAAGAGACGCCCGATGAGGAGCTCTACCGGCGCACTTCTGAAGCTGGCATCGACCGGGAAGAAATGACCGCGGCTCTGTTCCTGAATTTCTACGAAATCGACGCTTTCTATACGAGCTGCGCGCCTGAGCTCTCCTGACGGTCACGCTTGCCGTGAACGGTGGCCACCAGCACGAAACTGATAATCATCAGGAGGTACCAGGACCCGAGCTTGGAAAGTGACACTATCTGCCATGCATGTTCCTGCCCCGGATAGGTCCAGGCGCGCGCAAATGTGCCGAGATTTTCGGCAAACCAGATGAACAGTGCAACCAGCAAAAAGCCGACAAGCAGGGGCATCGGCCGGTGCACTTCGTCGGGCCGGAACCACACGACCGTACGCAGATAGAGCAGCGCCGTAGCCGCAAACAGGCCATACCGGATGTCGACCACCCAATGATGGGCAAAGAAATTCACATACACCGCGACAGCAAGCAGCCCCTGAATCCAGAGCGGCGGGAACCGCGTGAAACGGAATTCGAAAATGCGCCAGACGCGAGCGAGATAAGACCCCACGGCAGCATACATGAAGCCGGAAAAGAGTGGCACAGCACCAATCCGCAAAAGGCTCTCTTCCGGATAAATCCAGCTGCCGGCAGATGTTTTGAAAAGTTCCATGATCGTGCCAACCACATGGAACACGAAGATGACGCGCGCCTCCTCCCAGGTTTCCAGGCCCGTCAGCAGCAGCACCGCCTGCAGCAAGACGGCCGCAATTACCAGAAAATCATAGCGTGAGAGAGCGGCCCCTTCAGGATAGAGAAAGTGCGTTGCCAACAGCAGGGCCAGCATCACGCCGCCGAAGAGGCATGCCCAGGCCTGCTTGATGCCAAAGCTGATAAATTCGAACACGCCGAGGCTCCAAGCCCCCCTCACCCAACGCTGCCGCAACGCGGCACGGGCCGCATGAAGCCGCGCTCTGAACCTGCTTGCAGCAGAAGATGTTCCATCGGGGGTCATAGCCAGTTCTCCTGCAGGGCAACCACGGCACAATGGCGGCGATTCCCGGCCTTTCGGCGGAAAATTTCAGGCTTTGTCGCGCCGGAGCAATCGCGTAAGGGTTAAGCGTCAAGTAACCAATGGGGATCCCATGGCCTATAATTCCGGAACCGGGCTTGCCAGCCTTGCTGGCGTCGTTGGCGGCGGCGTTGGCGCCTATCTCGGCTACAATGAAGCAATGGAAATCGGCATGCAGCCGATCCAGGGCGCACTGATCATGGGCGCAGTCGGCCTCGTTGTTGGCAGCGCCGGTGCATTCGTCCTGAAATCGCTGGCGCAGTTCATCATCTACATCGTGATGTTCGCGCTGCTCGCCTACATATTCCGGGGACAGATCGAGGCCCTGACGGGGATAAACCCCGTCGAGGCATTGGAAACCACACTCAATAATTTCGGCATCAACATCGATCTCGCCAAAGACTGACGAGATCCGCTGTTTAAGCCTTCCAGGAGGGCGTGCGCTTTTCAAGAAAAGCCGCAATGCCCTCCTTGCCTTCCTCCGACACGCGCCGCGCAGCAATGCGCTTGGCGGTGGTGTGCATCAGGGAATTGTCGATCTCCATCCCCGTAACATCATCAACGAGCTGCTTGGCATCGGCCACGGCGCCCGGCGCGGCGGAGAACACCAGGCGGGCGATATGTTCCTGCAACTCGCCCATCTTCACATCATCATCGGCCACGTAATGCACCAGGCCGATTTTCTCCGCATACGCAGCATCAAAGCCCTCCGCGGTCACGAACAGGGCTTTTGCCCAGCGCGGACCGATTGCCTGAACCACGAACGGACTGATGGTTGCCGGCGTCAGTCCGAGACGCACTTCTGAGAACCGGAACTGCGTGCCCGCCTTGGCAATGGCCACGTCGCACGCCGCCACAAGGCCAGCGCCGCCCCCCATTGCTGCGCCATGAACCAGCGCCAGCGTCATCTGCGGCATCTCATAAAGGCGGCGCAGCATCTCGGCGAGGCGCATCGCATCTTTTTCATTATCTTCGCGCGTATGCGTCGCGGCAATCTTCATCCAGTTGAGATCGGCGCCCGCTGAAAAGGAAGCCCCCTCGCCGCGCAGGATCATCATCCGAATACTCGGCTGCTCCGAAATCATCGTGAACACGTCCGTCAGCTCGGCAATCAGCTCCGCATTGAAAGCGTTGTGAACATCCGGACGGTTCAGCGAGACAACCGCCAGCCCCTCCTCCGTCGCTTCTAACCGGATCAGATCATAAACTGCGTCACGCATGGGAGTTTCCCTGTTTTCAAGTCTGTAGGCCCATCCTGCGCCAGTGCCCAGCACTGCGCAAGGCGGGGTGACCGCAGTTTCTCACGTCATCCTGAATCCCGCGAGCGGCTGAACTGTCGCGGCCGCAGAAATACACAAAAGGCCCGCTCCTGTTCGAAGCGGGCCTATCGTGACGTGGCGGAGGTCACGAAGAGGACTTCACGAGGAAGGAGGGCGCCTCCCCGGAAGATCCTGGCGCCTTACCAGGTGGTTTCACCAGTCGCGACATCAGCCTTGTCGGCAGCCGCTTCCATTGCCGCATTCCAGTCTGCTTCACTGATCTGGCCGTCATCGCCCGCGATCGCGGTGAATTTGTCGGTGGCTTCTTCCTGCGTATATTTGCCGTCAGCCGTCTTGTGCGCGATGAACTCCGATGCGCTGATGTAGCCGTCCGCGTTGGTGTCGAGATCTGCAAAGGTGGATTTTTCACCAGCATAGGCGCCCATGGCACCAACAAGCGCAGCGGCGGAAATCAGGGTAACGCGGATCATGTGTTTCACTCCTTTGACACAAGAACGCCGGGTTGGCCGGCGCCTCGTCTAAAGGACGCGCGAACTGAGATATCGATCCGTTACGATTCCGTCAGCCTGCGGGCGATTTTGTGGCAGGCGAAGCGCCACTGCAGCGCGGGCTACAGAACGCAGCCCGCGCAGAAATCCTACATCCGGAACACGCCGAACCCACGTTCGCCGAACGGTGCATTCAAACTCGCCGAAAGGGCGAGCCCGAGCACCCGGCGCGTGTCGGCGGGGTCGATGATTCCATCATCCCAGAGGCGCGCTGTTGAGAAATACGGGTTTCCTTCAGCCTCATAGAGATCCCGGATTGGCTGCTTGAAGGTGTTTTCTTCCTCCACGCTCCATTGCCCGCCGCGCCGCTCGATGCCGTCGCGCTTCACGGTCGCCAGCACGCTGGCCGCCTGCTCGCCGCCCATCACCGAAATGCGCGCATTCGGCCACATGAACAGGAAGCGCGGCGAATAGGCCCGGCCACACATGCCGTAATTGCCTGCGCCGAAGCTGCCGCCAGTCACCACGGTGAATTTCGGCACGCTGGCTGTCGCCACAGCGGTTACCATCTTGGCGCCGTCCTTGGCGATACCGCCCGCTTCGTATTTGGAGCCAACCATGAAGCCCGTGATGTTCTGAAGGAACACGAGCGGGATACGGCGCTGATCGGCCAGCTCGATGAAGTGCGCCGCCTTCTGCGCGCTTTCCGAGAAGAGAATCCCGTTATTGGCAAGGATCGCCACCGGCATGCCATAGATATGCGCGAAGCCACAGACGAGCGTTTCACCATAGAGCTTCTTGAACTCGTGGAACTCGGACCCGTCCACCGTGCGCGCGATCACTTCACGCGCATCATAGGGTTCGCGCACATCCTGCGGCACCAGGCCATGCATTTCACGCGGATCGTAAAGTGGTTCGGCCGGTTCCCGGTATTCAAATGGCTGAGGCTTCGGTTTCGCCAGTGTGCGGACGATTGAGCGCACGATGGCGAGGGCATGGGCATCATGCGCGGCGTAATGGTCTGCCACGCCGGAGCGCCGGGCATGCACATCGGCGCCGCCCAGGTCTTCCGCGCTGATTTCCTCGCCGGTGGCCGCCTTCACCAGCGGCGGGCCGCCGAGGAAGATCGTACCCTGCTTGCGCACGATTACCGTCTCGTCGCTCATCGCCGGCACATAGGCGCCGCCGGCGGTGCAGCTGCCCATCACGGCAGCAATCTGCGGAATGCCTTTCGCGCTCATCTGCGCCTGATTGAAGAAGATCCGGCCAAAATGCTCCCGGTCCGGAAACACTTCGGACTGGTGCGGCAGGTTCGCCCCGCCGCTGTCGACGAGGTAGATACAGGGCAGATGGTTTTCCATCGCCACTTCCTGCGCCCGCAGGTGCTTCTTCACGGTGATGGGAAAATAGGCCCCGCCCTTCACCGTCGCATCATTGCAGACGATCAGGCATTCCCGCCCCTCGACCCGGCCAACGCCGGTGATCAGTCCGGCGCCGGGCGCCTCGCCGCCATACATCCCGTTGGCGGCCAGCGCGCCGATCTCGAGGAAGGCGCTGCCGGGGTCAATCAGGCGCTCCACCCGCTCGCGGGGCAACAGCTTGCCGCGTTCGGTATGGCGGCGGCGCGATTCCTCGGACCCGCCCAGCGCAGCCTCGGCGGACCGGGCACGCAGATCCTCGACCAGCGCCTGCATGGCGGCGCGATTTGCAGCGAATTTGGCGCCGGAAACATCCAGCGCAGACTTCAGGACCGGCATGGCCCCTCCCTTACTTTTCGTTACGGCAGGATTAACCCCCTGATCTGCGGCTGTCACCCGTTGGTAAACTCTTTTGTGCTACAGGTCTTGAAGCTCACAGTTCGAGGATTCAGGTAAACGCGCATGTTCGGTCTGCTGCGCAAGGATTTCACCCCCGATCTCAAGACGATCCCTCTCCTGAAGGACGTCTCCCAGCGGGCTATGCGGTCGGCGGGGAAGGAAGCACGCTGGTTTGCCCTGCCCGCAGGCCAGCCGTTGTTCCTGGCGGGCGAGCCGGCCGATTCGATCTATTTCGTGCTGACAGGCGCCCTGGGCGCGTTTGGTGCCAAAGGCGAGTATGTCGGCCAGATACGCCCCGGCGAGCCGGTGGGCGAGATGGCCCTGTTCCTCGGCGGAATCGATGCCAATGGCAACGGCGCCATTCAGGACGCGCCCCATACCGGCTCAGTTTACGCCATGCGGGACTCCGAAGTCATCGGGCTCTCCCGGGCCGGCTGGAAGATGCTGGTAAAGTCAGAGCCGGAATTGCTGGAAGGAATGATCCGCATCATCCTGCGGCGCCTTGGCCGCGGCGCGCAGCATGCGTCGGAAGCTCCGCCAAAGGTCTACACGCTACTTTCCACCTCCCCCACTATCGACGTGACCCTGCGCGCCCGCGCGCTGAAAAACGCGCTTTCCCGCTTCGGCAAGCGCGCAATCGTGGTCGAAGAACATGAAGGCGGCGAGAAACCCGCCGCCTTCTTTGACCATCTGGAAGCCGAATATGATGCAGTGATCCTGACGGCGGCTATCGGCGCGACCCCCTGGTTTAGGCTGGCGACCCGGCAGGCGGATCGTATCTGGGTGCTTGCCCGTTCGGACGCCCGCCCCTCTACGCCTTTGATGCCGGAGGAGACCTCCCCGGCCCAGCGCCTGAAGCTGATCGACGTTATCCTTATCCATCCCGGCTCGGAACGCCGCGCGTCCCGCCCACAGGAATGGATGCAGGCTGCCGGCGCCCGCCGCCTGTTCCATTGGCAGGGGGACAATGGCGAAGACGCAATTCGCCTCGCCCGCGTAATGACTGGCCGGTCTGTCGGCATTGTGCTGTCGGGCGGCGGCGCCCGTGCCTACAGCCATATCGGCGTCATTCGCGCAATGCGTGAGCTTAACATCCCGATCGACTTTGCCGGCGGCGCGTCTATGGGCGCAGTCGTGGCTGCCTGTGTCGCCATCGGCTGGAGCGACGATGAAATCGACCGCCGCATCCGCAAGGCCTTCGTCGAGACCAACCCGCTGGGCGATTACAACCTCCCAGTCGTCGGCATGGTCAAAGGCAAGCGCGTAAACCAGCGCCTGCAGGAACATTTCGGCGAAATCGACATTGGCGACCTCCGCCTGCCTTTCTTTGCACTCTCCACCAACCTTGCCAGCGGAGAAGCCAAGCTTCATCGCAGCGGCCTGCTGCGCGATGCGCTGCGCGCGACGATCTCCCTGCCCGGCATCCTGCCGCCCTTCGTGGATGGCAATGATATCCTGGTAGACGGCGCGGTTCTGGATAACTTCCCCGTGGAGCCCATGCGGGCGCTGCATCAGGGATTTGTGGTCGGATCAGATGTCTCAGCCGTCCGGGACGGTCTGAACAGGGACGAATTTGCCAAGCCCATGAGCTTCTGGAAATGGGTTCTCACTCATGGCTTTTCCTCCCCGCCGCCCATCGCAGGCCTGCTGATGCGCGCCGCCACGATCCGCGACGACCGGGTTTCCGCCCGCGACAAGGCCGATATCCTGATCCTGCCGGAGCTTCCGGACGTCGAACTGAGGGACTGGAAAGCCTATGATGCCTCGGTAGAAGCGGGCTACAAGGCCGCCATGGACGTTCTCAAAGATCACGAGATCCGCACCCTGTGCTGCCCCGTCTGATTGACAGATCCCGGATGCCTAACCTGTAACATAAACACTACATTAAGCATGTTCATTGATGAATCCGGCGAAGAAATTCGCGACTCACGAGGATTCGGTCCATGGATGCACGTCTTTTCGACCTGCTGCCGGTAGTTGTTTGTGAAATAGCGCCGGTCCGCGGCGAGAATGGTGAAATTCTTGACCTGGAATGGACCGCCGCAAACCGACTTATGAATGAATCGATCCTGCCAGATGGCGGCAGCATTGTCGGTATGCGGGTTTTCGAGTTCGATCCCAATTACCGCTCCTCCCTGATGACCCAGAATGTCATCAAGGTGATCGAAAGCGGGGAACCTATCACTTACATGACCGGGCAAGGCCGCGCCGCCAAGATGCTCGGCAAGGTGATGAAAACAACGATCACTCCCTCTGGAGGCGGCGTCCTTGCCTGCTCCCATGAGGTGACTGATCTGGCGGAAGAGCGTGATGAAGCGCTGCGCCGGTTCGAGCTGGCCCGCACTGCCTGCGATTACTCCGTCAACGGCATTGTCCTGTCCAACAAGGATGGCCGAATCCTGTATGTGAACCGCTCCATCTGTGAAATGCTGGGCTATTCGGAAAGCGAACTGATAGATCAGAACCTCGGCATCCTGTATGGAATGGAAACTTTCCAGGCGGAAAAATCCCTTAGCCGGGACGTGCTCAAGAAAATTGCGCGGGAAGAACTGATCCGTCATGTGATGGATGCCGAGGCGTTTACCAAAACGGGCGAAAAGATCCGTATCGAAGCATCCATTTCCAGCGCCACCTGGGGCAATTCCGATGAAATGGTGTTCATCACTTACATTCGGGATGTGCGCGAAGAGCGCCGCAAAGCTCATGAATTGCGCGATGCGCTGCACCGCGCCGAGCAAGCCACACGCCTGAAATCCGAATTCCTGGCAAATATGAGCCACGAAATCCGCACACCGCTGAACGGCGTTCTCGGAATGGCCCAGGTGCTCGCGCATGGGCAGCTTTCGGATGTGCAGGCAGAACAGGTTGGCGTCATCCTCGACAGCGGCAATACGCTGATGATCCTGTTGAACGACATTCTGGATCTCTCCAAGATCGAAGCCGGCCGCATGGATCTCTCCCCCGTTCCGGGAGACCTGCGCCATAAGCTCAGTGGCCTGTTCAAGCTGCACGAAGCCACCGCACGGGAAAAAGGCATCGGCATCCGCCTGTTCGTCGATCCCAGCGTTCCTTCCCGCCTGATCTTCGATCCTGTGCGCGTGCGCCAATGCGTCGGCAACCTCGTGTCCAACGCCATCAAGTTCACCAGCGAAGGCGAGGTGATGATCGTCGTCACATCCGAACCGCGCGAGAATGGCGAATACGGCGTCACGATCCACGTTTCTGACACGGGCGTCGGCATCAGTGCAGACAAGGTCGAACGCGTATTCGAATCCTTCGCCCAGGAAGACGGCTCCACCACACGCAAGTTCGGCGGCACGGGCCTTGGCCTGTCGATTACGCGCAAGCTTGCCCGCATCATGGGCGGCGATGTCACCGCTGTATCCGAGGCCGGCCGCGGCTCCATCTTTACACTGAGGTTTATCGCGCAGACCTCTGCAAGCGGCTCGGGCGATACAACCAACATGGTGCACCTGCCCGTCCGTACGCCGCGCACAGGGCTTACCGGTTGCCGCGCGCTGGTCGTTGACGATAACGGCATCAACCGCCGCGTGGCGCGTTCTTTCCTCGAGTATTACGGCATCATCATCCGCGAAGCCTGCGACGGCAACGAAGCGCTTGAAATCATGGGCCGCGAAACCTTCGACATCGTGCTCATGGATATACACATGCCCGGCCTTGATGGCGCGGAGGCATTCAAACGCCTGCGCAATTCCGGCAGCCTCAACCGGCTTGTCCCGGTGGTCGCGCTGACGGCGGACTCGATGCATGGCGACCGGGAGAAATACCTCTCCAAAGGCTTTGACGGCTACGTCTCCAAGCCCATCGAGGAGCGCACCATGATCACGGTGATCAGCCAGATCCTCTCCGTTCCGGCAGAAGATACCGAAGCCCTGCTGGCCGCAGGTTGACGCCGCGACCTGACGCGAGGTGACCCCGGAGATTGCCCCGTCCGTCCGTAGACGGCTGGACAAGCCCGCCTATAGTTCCGCCAGACGAGGCAACGCAGGCCGCCCAAAACCGGTAGTCGGGGAGAGATAGCAATGGCAAAGCCGCTGAAAGTTCATAAGGCCGTCGGCGAGGAATACCTGGCAAGGGCCAAACAGGCCAGCGCCGTACATCGTTACCCCTTCCCGGCGGAGATGGTCTGGAACGCCCTGCTCGACGCCGAAACCTGGACCCAGTGGCTGCCCATCACCAAGGTCACCTGGAC
This sequence comes from Hyphomonas sediminis, assembly GCF_019679475.1. Taxonomy (NCBI): domain Bacteria; kingdom Pseudomonadati; phylum Pseudomonadota; class Alphaproteobacteria; order Hyphomonadales; family Hyphomonadaceae; genus Hyphomonas; species Hyphomonas sediminis. Next base: position 2,010,344 of record NZ_JAIEZP010000001.1, on the reverse strand, counting down.
CAGCCCCAAGCCCTGGGGCCCCGGCACGACACGCACCGTCGAAATCGGAGACCAGAAAGTCGACGAAACCTTCTTCGCCTGGGAAGAAGGCCGCCGCATGGCCTTCCGCTTCGAGCGGTCCACCCTGCCGGTCTCTGCCGCTGTCGAGGACTACCGGGTGGTGCCCGTTGAGGGCGGCTGCGAAATGCGCTGGAGCGGCAAGGCCAGCGCCCCGCTCATCCTCGGCGCGCTGGTTACAGCCCAGCTCACCAAGGGCATCGTTCAGGGCCAGCCGAAACTGGAACAGATCATCGCCGCCAATCCGGACAAGTTCCGCTAGGATTTAAACGCCGCCTAGTAAAGAACGGAGCCGGAGAAACCTCAAGCTGTCTCCCCGAACAGCTCGCGCCCGATCAGCCAGCGGCGGATCTCGCTCGTGCCCGCGCCGATCTCGTAGAGTTTGGCATCGCGCAGCAGGCGGCCGGTCGGATAGTCGTTGATATAGCCGTTTCCGCCGAGGATCTGGATCGCGTCCAGCGCCAGCTTGGTGGCCGTTTCTGCCGCATACAGAATGGCGCCAGCAGCGTCCTTCCGGGTAGTCTCGCCCCGGTCGCAGGCCTTGGCAACAGTGTAGACGTAAGCCTTCGCTGCATTCATCTGAACGTACATGTCGGCAACCTTGCCCTGGATCAGCTGGAACTCGCCGATCGACTGGCCGAACTGTTTGCGATCGTGGATGTAAGGGATCACCACATCCATCGCCGCCTGCATGATGCCCGTCGGCCCGGCGGAGAGCACCGCGCGCTCATAGTCGAGCCCGCTCATCAGAACGCCGACGCCGCCATTCAGCGGGCCCATCACGTTCTCTTCCGGCACTTCACAATCTTCAAACAGCAGCTCGCCCGTTTCCGATCCGCGCATGCCGAGCTTGTCCAGCTTCTGGGCAACCGAATAGCCCTTCATCCCGCGCTCGATCAGGAAGGCGGTAATGCCGCGGCTGCCTTTCTCGGGCTCGGTCTTGGCATAGACCACCAGAACATCCGCATCCGGAGAGTTCGTGATCCACATCTTCGTGCCGTTCAGCACGTAGCGGTCACCCTTCTTCTCCGCGCGCAGCTTCATCGAGACGACATCGGAGCCTGCTCCGCTCTCGCTCATCGCCAGCGCGCCAAGATGCTCGCCGGAGACGAGCTTGGGCAGGTAGCGCGCCTTCTGGGCGTCATTGCCCCAGCGGCGCAGCTGGTTCACGCAAAGGTTCGAATGGGCGCCATACGAAAGCCCGACCGAGGCCGAAGCGCGGGAGATTTCCTCCATCGCCACCACATGTTCGAGATAGCCAAGGCCCGTGCCGCCCCATTCTTCTTCCACCGTGATGCCGAGCAGCCCCAGCTCCCCCATCTTCGGCAGCAGGTCGCGCGGAAACTTGTCCGTCCGGTCGATCTCCGCAGCGCGCGGGGCGATTTCCGCCTGGGCAAAGTTTTTCACGGTCTCGCGGATCATGTCCGCAGTTTCACCGAGATCGAAGTTCAGCGTGGGATAAGTGTTCGTCAGCATGGCCTTTCCCTAGCAAGAGCCTGCCCGCCTGTCACCGCCCGAGTGAGGGATCAGTCTTCCTGCGTCAGCGCGCGGTAGAGATAGTAGGTGGCCACCACGAACAGGAAGCCCCCGCCGAGCGACAAGAGCGGCCCGAGCCAGGCCTCATTGTCCGGCAGCGGCGCGTGGGCCGCCATATCGACCAGTTCGCGAACACCGAGGATCAGACTCACCAGCCCCAGTCCCGAAAGCAGCGCATAAGGCACCCAGCGACCCAGTGCTTCGGTGCGGCCCTGATCAGGGCCATTCTCTTCGATTGCACGGCGAATGCCGGATTCGTCGATCTCGACCGGCGCCAGATCATCCACGATCACGCCTTCCGCCGGTGGCAGTGCTGCATCGGCAGGCGGCAGTGATGCCGCAACCGTATCCTGCGGCGGCTGGGCCGGCGGAAACGATGGCTGGGCCAAAACCCGCCCGCTGCCATTGGGTGGGCGCGGCGTGCGGCGGCGTTCGATGCCGTCTGGCGGGCCTTTCACGGCCACCGGCGCCACTCCCGGCGGCTGCGGCAGCGCGCCCTCTTCGCCCGGACCGGCAAGGTCGGCGATAGCGCGGGTAATCTCTTCAACGCTCGGGCCTTCTTCGCCGGGCGCCAGGGTTTTGCCAGGCGTGGAAGGCGGCGGCGGCGGGCTCTCGCCCAGGATGCGCGCAATGCGTTCGCTCACGGCCCGCGCGGCGGCTTGCGGCGCGGTTTCCGGGCCGCGTCCACGCGCTGGCGGCAGATCAGCCTCACCCCGCGCTTCAATGATGACGGCGCGCTCAGGCGGTGGCGGGAAAGGCTGCCCGCCATCTTCCGGAATGGGACGGATCAGGGCTCCGGGCACAGGCGCCGGCCCCGAAGGATGCTCCAGGAACAGCGAAATCTCCGCCGCGCGCCGGCGCACCAGCGCGTCGATGATCTTCACCTCGCCGCCTACGCGCCCCTTGCGCCACAGCCACATATCAGCCGCCGCCGAAAGCCGGTCGCCCTCATTGAGATTGGCCAGCACGCTGGAAGACTGGAACGCTCCCACGCCGATATTCCAGGCAAAGGAAACCAGCGCATCGAATTCATTCTGGGTCAGCGGGGCGAGCACTTCGTCATGGATCAGCTGCTCAACCGGCGGCAAATCGGCATGGGCCAGCACAAGTTCGGCGTCTTCGGGCGTCACTTCGAGGCCTGCCCGCGCTGTTTTTGTGTGACCATAGCCCACAATCCAGCGCCCATCCGGCAGGCGGCTGGCGCGCGACCGGAAGCCCTCGAAGCCCTTTATGAGCTCGAGTCCCTTGGCAGATGTGCGAAGGGGACCACCCAACGTTCCGTTGCTCCCATTCTGGTACAACTGGCGATATGCCTACAGGTGTGCCTTGCAAAAGGCGCGCCCTTTCGCCTGAAAGGTGAGATTCGGCGTAAAAAGTGTCAGTTTTTCAGTAGAACCAGACTGGCCAGCCCCAGGAATGAGAAAAAAGCCATCACATCCGTCAAGGTCAGCACGAAGACCGAGGAGGCAACGGCGGGGTCTGCGCCGAGGCGTTTGAGCGTCAGCGGCACGAGGATGCCGGAAAGCCCGGCCCAGATGAACGTGCCCAGCATTGCCACCGCAATGACGACCGCCAGCCGCACATCCTGGAACCACAACAGCGCCGCAAGGCCTACGCCCACGCCGATAATGAGGCCATTGATCAGCCCCGCCAGCGTCTCGCGCAGCACGGCGCGGCGCGCGGCGTCACCATCCAGTTCCCGCGTTGCAATCGCGCGCACGGCCACCGCCAGCCCCTGGCTGCCAGCATTGCCGCCCAGCGCCGCGACCACCGGCATCAGGATCGCCAGCGCCACGATCTGCTCGATCGCGCCTTCGAACAGCGAGATTATGCCCGAGGCGATGAACGCCGTCAGCAGGTTCACGCCCAGCCACGGCACGCGCGCCTTCACGGTTTCCATCACCGTGTCCGACACGTCGGCCGAAGACACGTTCGACAGCGCCAGCAGGTCTTCGGAATGCTCTTCCTGGATAACGTCGACCATGTCGTCGACCGTGATCATGCCCACCAGCCGGCCGGCATGGTCGGTCACCGGCGCAGACGCCATCGAGTATTTCTGGAACCGCCAGGCCACCTCTTCCTGATCGAGATCAGGCGTCAGTGTGGTCTGCGGGTCATGCATGATGTCTTCCAGCGCAATTTCGCGCGGCTGGCGCATCAGGGCGGAAAGCTGCACGGTGCCCAGAAGGCGGTGCGCCGGGTCCACCACATAGATCTCGTAAAACGTCTCGGGCAGTTCTTCCCCGCGTCCCCGCGCATGGTCGATCGTCTCGCCCACGGTCCAGAACTCGGGCACGGCCACGAATTCCGTCTGCATGAGACGGCCAGCCGTTTCCTCTTCATAGGCAAGGCTGCGCTCCAGCTCGGCGCGGTCTACCGGCGCGAGGTCTTCAAGGATCCGCTCGCGGCGATCTTCCTCGAGGTCCTCCAGAATGGTGGTCGCGTCATCGGAGTCCAGCTCGTCGAGCGCCTGGGCCACCGCCTCGTCCGGCAGCACCTCGACCGCGCCCTCCCGGTAAGCGTCCCGCAGTTCGATCAGGACTTCCGAAGGCAGGTCCTCACCGAGCAGCTCAACGGCTTCCTCGAACGTGTCATACGGCAGCGCTTCGAGCGCGTCGGCCGCGTCTGCCGGGTGCATGCGATTGAGCGTCCGCGACAGCCAGCGGGTATCACGCTCGCCGATAGCATCGGCAAGGTCCTTGAGCAGCACGGGATCTACCCCGCCGGACTCAGGCTGGTTGAGGGCGCTGGTATCGGTCATTGGCGCCACTCATGCCGGGGTTGTTGCATCCCGGCAAGAGCCGCCGCTGACAGACGTTCTAGCTGTAACGGAATTCTGCCCCGTTGAGGTCGATCTTCGGAAACTCGTCCTTTTCCCGCCAATAGTCCTGCGTGTGCTGCCATTCGCGCGCGGTGCCGCGCTTGGGCATCAGGTGCATCGAGCGGGCAAGGTATCCGGGGTTAAAGTTGTCCTCGTCGATCCAGGGCAGGATTTCCATATTGTGGTCCTGTGGCCGCAGGGCGACCTCCACCTGTTTCACCTTCTTCTCGTCCATATGCTTCAGCAGGCGGCAGACGAGATCGCCCATCATGTCCACCCGCAGCGTCCAGCTCGCCCGGAAATAGCCGAACACCCAGACCAGATTGGGCACGCCGGTAAACATCATCCCGCGATAGGTGATCGTGTCGGCCCAGTTCACCGGCTTGCCGTCCACTTCGAACGGAATATCGCCCAACACAGACAGGTTAAATCCCGTCGCCGTGACGATCACATCGGCTTCCAGTTCCTTGCCGGATTTCAGCAGGATGCCCTTCTCCGTGAACCGGTCGATATGATCGGTCACCACGCTCGCTTTGCCTGCCTTGATGCCCTCAAACAGGTCAGCTTCCGGCACGAAGGCAATCCGCTGCTGCCACGGCCGGTAAGCCGGCGTGAAATGGCTCATGTCGAAGTCTTCCGGCAGGCACGCCTTCACCCCGTCCAGCAATTCCTGCCGCAATGCCTCGGCATCCTCGAAAGACCGGCGCGTAAACTCGGCCTGATCGTGATTATACTTCCGCCGCACGATCTCGTGGATCCAGGCCTCGTCCACCTGCAGCATGCGAAGCTCGTCTGCCAGCAGGTTTTCATTCCTTGCCGGGATGAAATAAGTAGGTGACCGTTGCAGCAACGTGACATGCTCACACTTGCCCGCAATCGCCGGCACCACAGTCGCCGCCGTCGCGCCAGAGCCGATGCAGATCACCTTCTTGCCGGTCAGGTCCAGATCTTCCGGCCAGGTCTGCGGGTGAACGATCTGGCCTTTGAAATCCTTCATTCCCGGCCATTCCGGCGTGTAGCCCTCAGCGTGATTGTAATAGCCCTGGCACATCCACAGGAAATTCGCCGTGAAGGTCAGTACGTCGCCGGTCTCAAGGTTCTCCGCCTTCACCGTCCACTTTTTCTTCGCGCTCGACCATTTGGCCGACTTTATCTTGTGGCGATAGCGAATGTGCTGGGCAAGGTCGTTTTCCTCGATGACCTCCTTCATGTATTTCAAGATCTCTTCTCGGCTGGCGATCGGCGGGCCGACCCACGGCTTGAAGCGATAGCCGAATGTGTAAAGGTCCGAGTCCGAACGAATGCCGGGATAGCGGTGCATGTGCCAGGTGCCGCCAAAGCTCTCATAAGCCTCCAGCACGACGAATTTCTTCTTCGGCATCTGCGTTTTGAGGTGATACGCTGCGCCGACGCCGGAAATCCCTGCGCCTACGATCAGCACATCGAAGTGTTCCGTCTTTGCCTTGGGTTTGCTCGCCTTGAGCGTCGCCGTATCTGCCATGCAGTCCTCCCTGGGCTCTGTCTGCTTGGCGCAGAGCCATCAAATTCATCTGCAAGCTTTGCGCTGGGAGGAAGGCGCGTGAATACGTAATCGGCCCTAGCTGCCCCAGAGGCAAGCAAGCGAAATCGGCACCTCGCAGCGCTTGATCCGCCGCGCCGATCCGATCCCCGGAACCCAAAAGAAAAAAGCGGAGTTACCACCTCGCTGAAGGCCGGCAACTCCGCATAGTCTTTGGTGTCATCGATGCAAGAATAACAACAGGGCCACGTGCGTCCCCCCGAAGGAAGAATGGCTTGCAGACCGGATTAATCACCGTCTCGTCGCCCGTCATCCCCCCTGATCCGGGGGGCGTCCGCCTCGGCGCGCCAGCCCCCCTGTTCCGGTGGGTCGGCAAATGAACCGCTTCGTTATATGATGTCCTCATAATAAAAGCGCAGTTGCGGTTCCTGACTGAAGAGCCGCCCCCAGCGGTGGAAGGGTACACGGTGAAGGGCCTCCTGATCCTTGAAGACATTGCGGAGACCCGCAGCTGGCTTTGCGAGATCGCCCGCGAAGCCTTCGCCGGCTGCACGATCCACGAAGAGGGTAGCGTCCGCGGCGGCCTCGCCGCTGCGGCGGCCAGCCGGTTCGACATTGCAATGCTTGACCTTGGTTTACCCGATGGCTCCGGCCTCGATGTGCTGCGCAAGATCAAACAGGAAAACCCGGAGACAATCTGCGTCATCACCACCGTAATGGGCGACGACGCCTGGATCGTCGGCGCGCTGTCTGCCGGTGCAAACGGATACCTCCTGAAAGACCAGCCGCAGGACATCCTCATTCGCCAGCTTCGTCAGATTGCAGATGGTGTGCCTGCCCTCTCGCCCTCCATTGCTCGCCGCATCATGGATCATTTCCGCCTGACCGGCCCAGCCGCTCCGGATGAGGATCTAACCGCGCGCGAGCGCGATGTGCTCGCTCTTATTGGTCGCGGCATGCGCAATGGCGAGGTCGCCCGCGCCCTGGAGCTAAGCGAAAACACTGTCGCCAGCTACATCAAGGGCATCTATCGCAAGCTCGGTATCTCCTCCCGCGCCGAAGCCTCCTGGCACGCCACCCGCATGGGCCTCACCACGGATCGCGGCTGAGGCGCCTACTCCGCAGCCATCTCGAACACAGGAATACGTGCGGCGAGGCTGGTGCCCTCTCCGCCTTCAAGCGCAATATCGCCGCCGAAACTTTCTACACGGATCTTCATATTGCCCAGACCATTGCCCAGTGAGGCTGTCTGCGCCGGCAATCCCTTGCCATCATCTTTCACGCGCAGGGACAGCCAGTCCTTGTCGAGGCGAATGGTCACTTCCACTGCCCGTGCACCCGCATGCTTGATCGTGTTGCTTACCGCCTCGCGGATCAACGCACGCAGGGCATGCACCTTCTGCCGGGACAGCAGCGCGCCCGGCGCCGCATAAAGGTTCCAGCTCAGCGAGATACCATGCGGGTCCAGCCGGTCAGCCGTCTCCGCGCGCAGGTCGGCCAGCACGTCTTCCATCGGCGCCTCGGCGCCCTGCGCATTGTTGATCACGTCGCGAATGTCGGTCAGCGTCTCGCGGATCATCGCGTCCTTGCGGCCAGTCTCCCGCGAATGCAGCGCCCTCAGCAGCTGCGCGCCGATATTGTCGTGAATGTCCCGCGCAATGCGCGCGCGTTCCTCTGAAACGCCGCGATCATAAGCATTCCGGTTTTGCTCCGCATACCGCATCAGCTTCACGATCTGCCGCGCCAGCGCCATATCTTTCGGCGAATAAAGCCCGCGCCCGCCATCCTTGTAGCGCAAACTGAGCGCGGGCGAATCCGCAACCCCCGGCAGCACCATCAGCGTACCTTCGTCTTCAATGCGAACCGCAGCCTCCTCCGTCTCAACCCGGCGGATCTCCAGCGGCCCGAACATATCCTTCATCAGGCGGCGCCAGCGTTCGGCCCGCTGCTCCCCGCCCGGCGTCAGCGCAATGTCGATCACCGCGCGGAACATTTCCGCTTCATCCGGGCGCGACTGGCCAGACAGCTTGCGCCAGGCAAAGCTACGCACCGGCAGGTAAATCGCCGCCGCCAGCAGCAGCGCAATCGAGAATGCCGCGCCCGGCTCGAACGACAACAATCCGATCAGCAGCACATCCAGCAGCAGCACGCCCATTGCTGCCAGGAAGTGGAACATCAGCTGGAATGCCCATCCGCCCAGCCCGAACACCCGGAACCGCATCAGGCCCACGGTCAAGGCCGCATAGATCAGCAGGAAGAAGCCGAACGCGATATTCTCGTTCAGCAAAGGGGGGAACCCGAATGTATGAGGGAACGCGACGGTCGAGATAAACCCGCCCGCGCCCAGCACGACCGCCGCGCCCAGCCATAATGCGATCGATCTTTGTGCCGGCTCGGCGCGCGTAGCGAAGATCTGCCAGCCGACCAGCGCAACGATGCCCACCATTTCCCAGAAGGTGATCGGGTGAACCAGAAGGAAGTTCGGGTTAGGCCCGAACATTACCCAGATTGTAATGCCGCCAAAGCCGATCACCGTCGCCGCCATCATTGCCTTCCAGCCGGGCAGCCGCGCCGGGTAGATCATGAACAGGCACATCATCACGATGCCGAAGCCGGACGCGCCAACGCAATTGACGACCCTCGCCACAAAGCTCGTCGCTTCGGAAATCGGCAGGGCGAACAGCCACACGGCGGAAGCTGCGGAGAACATCAACGTCGTCAGGCCGCTCACCGCAAACAGGATTGCCGCCGGATCTGCCGGCTTGAGGGCCCAGACCCAGGCCGACACCATACTGGCCCCAAACCCGACAAGCAGCGACATCCAGAAGCCTGCCCCTGCTTCAAACGGAGAACGCCAGGCGCTGACCGTGCCCGTCCAGCCCGTCGCGGGCTGAAGGCCTGCCACCGCGATAGCAACCGTCACGGCCACGACAATCAGCGCAGGCACAGTGAACCTGGTCAGCGGCGTATTGATGTCCTGCAGTCTCATCCCCGGCATTCCCCTTTGCACAGTCCTTCATAGAGGGCGCATGGCGGCGAAAGTAAACCGCTGGCGCCGGCAGCGTGCAGCCCAGCGCCTCCTTGCCGTCCACCCCCGGAACGGGGGTTATCCCAAATCTGGGGGACCGGCGATAATGCTCGCAATTCCGGGAGCCCCGTATGACAAGACGAAAGCCCCTCTTCGCTGCTGGCCTCGCCTGCTTTCTGCTTGCGGCGCCCAGCGCCGCGCAGGGAGCAGACACCGGCGTCGTCCTCACGCCGCCGGACCAGCTCTTCGGCCCGAAGCTGAATGCCTTCCAGAAGACATATAATGACGCGAGCACCTGCTCGGGCGCCGCAGCCCAGCTCCGGTCGAATGCCGCTGTCTTTGCCGCCCGCGCCCTGAACGAGACCACCGCCGCGCGCCGGCGGGGGGACGAGGAAGCGGCCGGCTTCTATAACCTGCTCTTCCAGAATGCGGTGACCATGCGCGACTCTGCAGCAACCGCCACAAACAGCCTCGATGACCTGCGGGAAGCGCTCGCCCGGCGCCCGGAGGTGAACGACGCTGGCGGACGCATTCTCTACCTCTCAGGCGCCCGGAGCATCTCGCCCCTTGCCCTTGATTCGCTTGCCACCGATGGACAGGCCCTTCAGGATGGCATGTTCCATCGCGGAAACATCCTCCTGGCCGATCTCGGCGATGTCAGGGCTTGTCTGGAAGATGTAACTTCCGACAAGCTTCCAATCCCTTGATGGGCATCAAATAGTTGATGTCGGGCCAATATTACGCCTCTGGAGCGTAAATTTCCGCCTTTGCGACCAGAGCGGGTGTGAGGTACGCGCAACACTATCATTTTCGATAGCTTGTTTCTGGCCTGAACATACGGAAACCGTTCCTCACTGAAAAAGTCTGCCGCCCTCCCAGAGCAGACGTTGCGGAGGAAATCCATGAAACGTCATAAACCCTTTAGTCGTATTTGTATTCGGCGGTGCTTCGGCGCTCGCCATGACGCTGTCCATGCCGGCCATCGCGCAGGAAACGACGGCCCCGGAAGCAGCCCCCGCTGCCACCGAATCCACGACCAGCGATTCCGATCTCAAGCTCGGCTCGATCACCGTTACAGCCAACCGCCGCGAAGAGTCCGCTCAGGACGTTCCGATGGCGATTCAGGCCTTTGGTGAAGACACGCTGAACCAGCTGAACATCAATTCGGTCGAAGACCTCACCACCGTCGTCCCAGGCTTCTCGGTCTCCCAGTCCTATCAGGGCGTGCCGACCTACACGCTGCGCGGCATCGGCTTCAACACGATCAACCTCTCGGCCACCTCCACCGTCGGTACCTATGTCGACGAGGTTGCCTACCCCTACCCGTTCATGAACTCCGGCCCGGTCTTTGACGTTTCCCGCGTTGAGGTTCTGAAAGGTCCGCAGGGCACCCTGTTCGGCCGCAACACCACCGCCGGCCTGATCAACGTTGTCACCAACAAACCGGTCGACGAATTCCAGGCCATGGCGAAAGCCGAAGTCGGCAATTACGACACCTGGAACCTCGAAGGCATGATCAACCTGCCGATCTCCGAAACGGTCCAGGCACGCTTCGCCATCCGCAGTGAAAACAGCGATGAAGGCTGGCAACGCTCGATGTCCCGCCCGGACGAAGATCGCGGCACGGTCGACAAGCTCGGATTCCGCGCTGCTGTGGCCCTTCAGCCAACGGACAAGCTGGACGTGAACCTCAGCTACAACGGCTGGATCAACAAGTCCGACACCATCGCCGCCCAGGGCATCGGCCTGACGCCCAGCACGGACCCGACCTTCATCGTTCCGGGTACGTCTGGCCCATCGGCAACATCCGGCTTCAACGCGCCGGGCCTCGTGGCCTTCCTCCAGAACAACCGCCCCACCAGCGCTGAAGATGCCGACTGGGTGCCTTACCACGTCCGCGCTCAGACGATCGGCGGCGTTCCAGGCATGACGGACGACAACAAGGAAGACTCTTCCTTCCACGCCTTCCGTGCCGGTATTAACTACACCTTCGACAACGACCTGACGCTCGTCTCGCTCACCGGCTATAACAAGCTGGAGCGCAAGGCGGTCCTCGACTTCTCCGGCGCGCCCTACCAGATCCTGAACCAGGACATTGACGGCGAGATCAAGTCGTTCAGCCAGGAACTGCGCCTCGAAGGCCAGACCGATCGCGTCAACTGGCTCGTCGGCGCCTATTACGGCAAGGACGAAACCCTCGACACGAACCGCACGATGCTGCGCGATAACGCCAACTCGAACTTCATTTCGACCGCTGCGTATCTGCTCACCGTCAACCCAGCGGCTCTGGGCTTCGACCCTGCCGTCGTCGGCCCACTGGTTGCCCTCGTTAACCGCGACCCGGAAACCGGCCTGCCGTACACCGCTGCCGAACTGCTGAACTCGTTCCAGACCTACCGCGACAGCGGTGACTTCGAAACGACCACGCAGAGCATCTTTGCTAATGCAGACTGGGAAATCACGCCGGAATTCTCGGTGACCACCGGTATCCGCTACACCGAAGATAAGCAGAACTATGTGGGCTGCTCGGCGGACGTGAACGGCTCCATGCAGCCCAACATCAACGTGTTCAACCGCGTGTTCTTCACCGGCATCTACGGCCTCTCGGCGCCCCCGGCCGCTTTGCTGGAAAACGGCTGCAACACATACGACGTGACCACCAACACCTTCGGTCCGGTCACCTCGAGCACCAAGGAAGACAACGTCAGCTGGCGGATCGTCGGTAACTGGACCCCGCAGGACAACATGCTGCTCTTCGCGTCGGTGACCCAGGGCTACAAGTCGGCCTCCACACCGGTGAACGCGGCCTCCAAATCCGAGCAGAACGCACCCGCTACGCAGGAAGGCCTGCTCGCCTATGAAGCCGGCCTGAAGGCTCAGTTCTTCAACCAGCGCCTCCAGACCAACAGCTCGCTGTTCTTCTATGACTATGAAGACAAGCAAGTGGCATCCTTCTTCCCGGATCCGATCTATCGCGCCCTCTCGCGCCTGCAGAACGTTCCGAAGTCGGAAGCCTATGGTTTCGAGACGGAGATTACCTGGCTGATCAACGAAAACCTCACTGCGATGGGCGGCCTCACGCTGCTCAAGACGGAGATCAAGGAATTCGACACCTCCGACAGCTTCGGTCTGCCGACCAGCCGCGCTGGCGATCCCTTCCTCTACAGCCCGGAAACGAGCCTCAGCGGCGCCCTTCTCTACGACCGTCCGGTCACGGAGACCCTCGGCGTGCGCGGTTCGCTTAGCGGCCGCTGGCAGAGCGACTCGACCGCCGGCAATCCGGATGATCCGCTCTACGACATCGACTCCTACGGCACCCTCAATGGCTCGATCGGCCTCTACACGCTGAACGATACGTGGGAGTTCTCGATCTGGGGTCAGAACCTGACGGACGAGTATTACACTCAGCAGGTCACGACGAATGCCAACGTCGTCGTGCGCTACAGCAACAAGCCGCGCACCTACGGCGCTGCCCTCACCTACCGCTTCTGATAGCCTTCCTCCTGGAAACTGGCCGCGACCGAAACCGGTTCGCGGCCAGTTCTTTTTTGTCTGCCCTCCGTGGCGCGTAAACGACGCCTTACCGGGGCGAGATGCTGATGCCGCCCGCGTGCCCATGCTCATCGCGCTCGGCCCTTGCCGTCATGAAGGTGCGCGCTTCGAAGTCTTTCGAATGCACGGTGCTCATACCCACATAGTCAGCCTCCACGGTCTGGCGTGTCAGGGTCAGCAGGATGAAGCCCTTGTCCTTCACATTGGCAAACCGAACGCCTTCGTTCTTTTGCGGGATCGCTTCGGCGGCGATGTCGAAGATGCGCGGATCACTGGTGAGATTCTCATAGCCGCCGGGCGAGGTGATACTGCCCGTGGCAAACTCCATGCCTGCCAGCCGCCGGTCGCTCTCGCGGTAAAGGTCGCTTGCCCAGAACATGTGGCTGTCGCCCGACAGCACCACCAGATTGGCCTCGGCCTCAACAGCCGAGTTAAGCAGGCGCTCGCGCGCTGCCGGATACCCATCCCAGGAATCTAGGTTCACCGGCAGGCCGAGGCTGGACCGTTCGATCCAGCGCAGGCCATATCCGCCCTTCTCTCGCACTGGCCCAAGGATGTCCTCCGGCAGGATGGCCATGTAGTCGGGTGTGCGCATCGGCGCCATCACGGTCTGGTTGCCCAGCACCTGCCAGGCGATTCCCGCGGCGGTGGAGCGTTTCAGCTCTCCGTCCAGCCAGGCCTCCTGCGGCGCGCCCAACAGCGTGCGCGCCGGGTCGGCCAGCGGCCCTTTCTCGAAGGCTTCCGGATCGGTCATCCCGGAATAGCTCAGCGGCTCGCCGCGCCCGGTCAGGCGGGATTCGATCAGGATCAGTGAGGCAATGTCGCCGAACTCGTACGTCCGCGTCAGCGTCTTGGCCGCCTGCCCCGGCTTGGGGTCGCGCATCGGCAGCCACTCGAAATAAGCCTGCAGCGCCGCGTCACAACGCGCCTCCCAGCTCCCCTGAGTGTCTTCCTTGTGGTTGCCCGCGCCGCCAGACCAGCTGTTATTGGCCGTCTCGTGATCGTCCCAGATAGTGATGAAAGGCGCCGCCGCATGGGCTGCCTGCAGGTCCGGGTCACGGCGATAGCAGGCAAAACGTGCGCGGTAATCCTCCAGCGTCACCGTGTCATGCGCCGGCTCTGGTATCCGCCCGATGCGCCGGCCCGTCGCTCCGTCATATCCGTCCGGGCCATACTCGTAGATATAGTCCCCAAGATGGACCACCGCATCGAGGTCGGGCGTCTCGGCTATGGTCCGATAGGCGTTGTAAAATCCTGAGGCGAAGTTGGCGCAGGAGGCAACCGCCAGGCGCACCTGATGTCCCGAAACGTCCTTCAGCGTCCGCGTCTTGCCACTGGGGGAAACATTCGCGCCCGCCTTGAAGCGGTAATGATACTGCTGCCCCGGTTTCAGCGATTCGACATCCACCTTCACGGTATAGTCCCGCGCCGCGCTCGTCAGCGCAGTGCCCCTGCGGACGATCTTCTCGAAACCGGCATCTTCGGCCACCTCGAAGGCAACGGGAACTGATCCAACTTCAGGCGCATAGGCCCGCGTCCAGATCACTACAGAATTGCTCGTCGGGTCGCCACTCGCCACACCCGAAGTGAACTCCGCATCGACCGTCGGCGCCTGCCGGGTTGTCCTGCATCCGCCCAGCAGGGTGAAACCACTGCCCAGTCCCAACAACGCCTCACGGCGGCTGATACCTGAGTTCAGTGGGCTTTTTGGGCGCTTTTCCGCCATCAATCATTCTCCGGTCAGTTTCAGGACAACGCGCACCCTGCAAATCTATGGATGCCGCCGCAACGCTGATATGTTAGCTGATATGTTTGACACTTGTTCTACGAGCGCCAGTTGGCCACTCGGCGGCCTGCGTGCGTATTAGGCGAGCAAAACATGAGGCAAAACCCAGCGCAGCCTCGCGCAATTTGAGGATGGGCTTGTCACAACCAACACGATAACAGAGCCTGCCGGTATAAAAAATGCGCAGGCCAAGGGAGCAGACATCATGGGCACACAAACAAAGATAAAGCCCAGGGAAGACATGGCACCATTTTATCAGCAGGGATTCAGCGACGTTCGCCACACGGAAGACTGGGCACCCGACCTGCAGAAATCGAAGGCATACGAGCAGATCCTGCTCGACATCATCCTCGGCATTCTCCCGCCAAGCGCACGGCTCGATGAGCTTGGCCTCGCCAAGCAATATGGCCTCGGCGTCGCCGGGGTCCGCGATGCGCTGGCGCGCCTGTCCCTTGAGGGCATGGTCCTGCGGCGTCCCCGCTCGGGCACCATTGTCGCCTCCATCGATGTGCAGGAAGTGCAACAGGCCTATGAAGTGCGCTGCCTGCTGGAGCCACACGCCGCCTTCCTGGCCGCCGAACACGCCACCCGCGCTGAAGTCGAAGAGATCATGACCGCGTTCGATGGGGCCGAGGCGGCCGCCAAGCGGCGCGACTTCCGCGCCATCATCGCCATGGATCAGAAGTTTCACCGCGCCGTGGCAATCGCCAGCCACAATCTGAGCCTCGCCCGCATCGTTATCAACCTGCACAACAAGGCCGCGCGCTATTGGTATTACTCCATGACCACGCGGCCGGACGAAGACAGGCTGGAAGATATTGCCAACCACCGGATTGCCGCCAAGGCAATCGCGCGTGGGGACGGCAAGGCCGCGATGAAGGCCATGCTGGTCGTCATGGGCGACAAGTCGGCAGACTGATCCCCTTCAAAAATCAGGCACGCATACGGTTCTCAGCTCAGGATTGAGGCAATCGTTTACTGGATGGCAATCCAATCTCCGTGCCCGTCTTCTGCCGCGTGCAGATCAGTGCCCTTCTGGCAAGGCGCCCCTTCGAGCCTGCTTCAAACCCAGCAACTTGCGGCGCCGACCTGACAGTCGATCGCCTTTTGCTGCGCCTGCGATGCTGCGCCGCACGATTGATAGGCGCCTGACTTCCAGACCTGCTTCGAATTTGAACATGTTAACTGAAATGTTAGAACAAATATCAGATGACGCTGTTTTTCCGTCACCAGCTCCCTGAACTGACCCCATACGCAACCGCCGCAGCCAATGAGGGGTCCTGAGACATGCGAGCACTGTACCACCTGACGAGCGTTCTGACTGCTATCGCAATCGCCAACGGTGCATGGGCCGAAGACGGTCCTGCTCCGGCCACGGAAGAAGTCGCTGACGAGACCGCCGTACTCGATACCGTCGTCATCGTCGGCGACAAGATCGGCCTGCTTGAGAAGTCAAACAGTGAAAGCGTCTTCGGCATGGGCAAGTCCCTGCTGGAAACCCCGCGTTCCGCGACGCTGGTGAGCGACCTGACGCTGGAACGCTACGGCATCGAGGAAGTCGACGACCTGATCGCCATCGCGCCGGGCACCTTCACGGGCAGCTATTATGGCGTCAAAGGCTCGGTCAACGCGCGCGGCACGCTCGCGGAAACCTATTTCAACGGCTTCAAGCGCGTTGAAAACCGCGGCACCTACCCGACGCTGCTGGGCGCAGCGTCCCAGGTCGATATCGTCCGTGGGCCGCCCACACCCGCCTTTGGTCCCGGCAAGGTCGGCGGCGCCATCAACATCATCCCGAAAACCGGTCGCGCCTCGGGCGATGCCTTCATCGAGGAAGTCGAAGGCGCAGCCGAAGTCACCGTCGGCTCATATGGCAAGTTCAACGCCAACGGCCAGGTCGGCATCCCCGTCACCGATCGCGGCGCGGTCTATGCCTATGTCGAGTATGAAAACTCCGACTCCTTCTATCGTGGCATATCGCCCGAACACCTGATGATACAGCTCTCCGGCGAGTATGATGTCACCGACACGCTGACCCTCACCATGAGCGGCCAGTATTTCGACTCCGACGGCTACGTTCAGTCTCCCGGCTGGAACCGCGTCACGCAGGACCTGATCGACAACCAGAACTACATCACTGGCCGCAACACCGTCGTCGTCGACACCGATGGCAATGGCCGCATCACGCCAGATGAGGCCGGCGGTGGCTTCGTTGTCGGCTATTTCGGCTTCACGCCGGCGGTCGATCCCCGCTTCCAGCTCACCGAAGGCGTCGGCACGGCAAAGCTCAGCCCTCGCACGATCTTCATCTCGGATGCGGACTTCTCGAAAACCACCACCAACACGCTCTATTTCAAGGCCGAGCAGGCCATCGGCGAGAGCTCGCTCGACTTCGAGATGTTCTACGACTCGATGGAAAACCAGCGCTTCGTCAGCTATGGCTTCCCCGCCGATTACGACGCCTGGGCCGCCGAAAGCCGTGTCAGCTACAATTTCAAGACCGGCACCGAAGACTCCTTCATCAAGTCCACCAACAAGGTCGGCTTCGGCTATCGCCGCCAGGACGCGATCAAGAAGGAAACCTACAACTCCGGCTACATCGCGCTGGACCGCCGTGACATCATCCACGGCGCCACGCCCAACGACATCATGGACGATCCGTTCTCGGTCGAACCGGGCAATATCGGCGTAGGTTGGGACATGACGGTCGACTCCAGCTGGACCGACAAGGGCCTCTTCGCCCTCTCCGACATCAGCGTCGGCCAATACGTCAACCTGCTGCTCGGTGGCCGGTATGACTGGTACGATGTCAACACCATCGACACCGGCGCCCTCTGCTACTGCCCCGGCAACATCGCGTTCGATGCCGGACAGGAAGAGCTGAGCTACAGCGCCAGCCTCAGCCTCAACCTGCCCTACGGCTTCTTCCCCTATGTCACCTATGCCGAAACCGCCGCGCTCGAGATCGGACAGGCCGGCGACATCGCCCCCAGCCTCGTCAGCGGCAATCAGTGGATCTCGGACTCCGAGCTGAAGGAAGGCGGCGTCAAGTTCGAGCTCCTCGGCGGCACACTCGTCGGCAGCCTCTCCGGCTACGAACAATCTCGCACCCGCCTCTCGATGTTCAACAACGTCGCGGCCACCGTCGCCAAGGGTATCGAACTCGAAGCCCGCTGGCTCGCCACCGACAATCTCTCCTTCACCTTCGCCGGCAACAGCCAGAAAACCACCGTCAAAGGCCCGGATGCGAGCTTCCTCTACATCCCGGTCTGGGCAACGGGCCTCGATCCTGTGGACGGCTACGGCGCCGCCTACGCAATCTACAACTTCGCCCAGTCCCCGGTCGGCCAGTCTGGTGACTATGAGAGCAAGCAGATCCCGAAAACCGTGGTCAGCCTCTTCGGCTCCTATGTTTCCGACCCGTATGACTGGGGCCAGTTCGGCGTCACCGCCGGCATCACCTCGGTCTCGGAAACCGCCGGCAAACTCGCGAGCCCCATCGTCCTGCCCGCTTATGAGACGGTGAACCTCTCGGCCTTCTACGCTTTCCAGGATTATGAGGTTGCCTTCAATGTCGACAACCTGTTCGACGAACTCTACTTCCAGCCGGTCACCGACACCTATTCGGATATGGCAGTCCTGCCCGGCAAGGGCACAGAATACCGGGTCACCTTCAAGAAGAAGTTCTGATCACAGAAACAATATCCTGCCGCCGGGGCCGGCCTCACAGCCGCCCCCACACCTCCCGCAAGGCTGCGGGCCCGGCTCCGGACGGCAGGACGCGATACAAAGGGAGCGTAGACAATGAGGATGAGAACAGCGCCATGAAGCCGATGCCCGCTTATCCCGATAATCTTTCCGGCTGGGTTGCCCCGCAAAGGTCCGCCGTCGTCGTCATCGACATGCAGGTGGACTTCGCCTCCCCCGAGGGAGTCCTCGGCAAGGCCGGTCTCGACATGTCCATCGCCGCGCCCGCCGTCGCCGCTGCGGAGCGTCTGGTCGACGCTGCCCGCGCCGCCGGCACACCGGTCATCTTCGTCGGCCTCGCCACCACGGCGGCCACCGATTCCCCCGTCTGGGGCGAATGGCACCGCCGCCGCGACGGCGTGGACAATGGCGGCGCCATCTGCCGCGCGGGCGAGCCCGGCTCCGCCTTTGTCGGCCCCACGCCCCAGGGCGATGAAACCGTCATCTGGAAGCTGCGCTATTCCGGCTTCTTCGGCACCAGCCTCGACGCGGTCCTGCGTGCCCGCGGCATCGACACGCTGGTCGTCTGTGGCCTGACGACAGAGTGCTGCGTGGATTGCACCGTGCGCGATGCCTTCCACCTCGATTACTTCGTCTACCTGCCCACAGATGCCTGCGCCGCCTATGACGAAAGCGTGCACGAAGGCGCGCTTCAATCCCTCGCGCTGAACTGCGCCACCCTGGTCTCCACAGATGAGATCTGCGCTGCCTGGGCCGAATAAAAACAAGAAAGTGTCCCGATGAGTAACATCTTCAAGAATCTGCCCGAGGCGAACTACGCCGTCTCGGAAGAAGACGCCGCTGCGCTTGCCGCCGCCATCGACAAGGAGGAGATGACGAAAGTCGCCCTTGAGCTGGGCAACATCCCGAGCCCTGCACGGGGCGAAGCTCAGGCGGCGGAATATGTCTATCAATGGCTGGCAAAGGAAGGCTTCCGCCCCCGCAAGGTCGGCGCCACGCCCGAACGCCCCAATGTGATCGCCACCTATGGCGGCAAGGGCGATGGCAAAAGCCTGCTTTACACCGCCCACCTCGATACCGAGAGCCCCACCTGGAACCCGGACGAGGACGCTTACAAGTTCCGCCCGGAAACGCTCGAAGTGCGCGAATGGAATGAATGCTGGCTGGAAGACGGCGCCTTCCACGGCTATCCCATCGCCAATGATCGCGGCCCGATGACCTGCTTTCTCTTCGCGGCCAAGGCCCTGAAGAAATGCGGGTTCGATCTCTCCGGCCGCCTCTATCTCACGGCCTCTCCCGGCGAAATCGGCCCGGAGCCGATTGAAGAGGCGCGCGGCGTGGATTTCATGGGCAAGGAAATCGGCACGCATTACGTCTTCAATCATGGCGGCGTCTCGCCGGATTACGCCATCGCCGCAGAAGGCTGCGATTATGGCCTCACATGGATTGGCTGTGGCTACATCGTCTTCCGTATACGGCTCTATGGTGAGGCGATCTTCACGCCCCTGCTGAATTCGCCCAGGCTCGCTTCCCAGCATCCCAACCCGATTTACCGGATGGGCTCGGCCATCCAGCCGATCCTCGACTGGAGCCTGAAATACGAAGCCGAAAGCCGTTACGAATCCGAAGGCGGCTCCGCCTTCCCGAAGGTCCAGCTATCGGCGGTACGCGGCGGCGTGCCTCATGTCTTCGGCGCGGGCACGGAAGTCTGCGCCATCTATCTGGAAGTCGGCCTTGCGCCCAACCAGGAGATTGGCCCGGTCCACCGCGACCTCGAGAAATACCTGCGCGCGGCCAATATCGGCGAGTTCGATATCGAGCCTGTCGTCGTCCGCCATGGCTTCGAGGCGGATGCCGCCCGCGTCTCCCCGCTGGTCAGCGCGGTGGATGTCGCCACCCGCCTCACGCTGGGTAAGCCGGTCGAGCGTGCCGCCCCGGTCTATTCGTCCATGTGGCGCGATCATAACGTGTTCAACATGAACCGCGTGCCCGCCATCACCACAGGCTTCAAACGCTGGCGCCCAACGCCCGATGATCTTGCCAAAAGCGCGCTTATATATGCCCTGACCGCCCTCGCCCTTTGCGGCA
This sequence comes from Hyphomonas sediminis, assembly GCF_019679475.1. Classification (NCBI taxonomy): domain Bacteria; kingdom Pseudomonadati; phylum Pseudomonadota; class Alphaproteobacteria; order Hyphomonadales; family Hyphomonadaceae; genus Hyphomonas; species Hyphomonas sediminis. The sequence goes on along the minus strand of NZ_JAIEZP010000001.1, from coordinate 1,990,249 downwards.
AGGCAGACAGTGAAGAAGAAGCCGCCCGCAAGAAGCCGGTCTACGGCGATAATCCCTTCGGTTGAGGAAAGGAGACAGGTCCATGTCCACTCCCATCGACGCTACGCTCTGGCGCGAAGCCATGGGTGGCTTCCTCACGGGCGTCACCGTGGTCACCACCACATCCGGCGGCAAGATCGCCGGCACGGCCGTCAACGCCTTCTCCGCCGTCTCGCAGGCGCCGCCGCTGCTGCTCGTCTGCCTCGACCGGGCCAGCCGCTCGCTCGAAGCCATCCGCGAGGCGGGCTTCTTCGCCGTCAACGTGCTGTCTGAAGCGCATATGGATGTCGTGCGCCGCTTCGCCTCGAAAAGCTCGGACGACCGCTTCCGCGATGTTCAGTATACAACCGAGTCCACCGGCGCGCCGGTCCTCTCCGGCTCCGTCGCCTGGTTCGATTGCGAAGTCTACGCCATCCATGATGGCGGCGACCATGAAATCGTCGTCGGGCGCGTGCTCCAGCTCGGCTCGGACAGGGAGGCGGCCCCGCTCGCCTATCATCGCGGCAACATCTGGTGCCTGACAGGGCGTGAGACTGAACCCGCAGGGCGCTCATGAGCCCTCCTGAAAAGGCAAATGCCCCCCACCAGACTGGAACAGCCGCGCTGGTCCGCGTCATGTCGGATATTGCCTACCGGAACCTCTTCCTGGCCTCTGCCGCTGTCATGGCCAGCCAGTGGATGCAGCGCATCGCGCTCGGCTGGATCATGTGGGAACTGACCGGCTCCACGGCCTGGCTCGGCCTGCTTGCGAGTGCCGAGCTGTTGCCCGGCCTGTTCTTCGGCCCGCTCGGCGGCGTCCTGTCAGACAGGATAGACCGTAAGCGGATCGTGCTCATCTGCCAGTCCGCCGCCCTTGTCGTCTCCGTCGTCACCGGGGCTGTCGTCTTTCTCGGCCTCTCCAGCCCGCTGCTCCTCGTCGGCCTCACGGCGGCAGGCGGCATTCTCGCTGCCCTGCAGGAATCGGCGCGCACGCTGCTGCAGCGCGACGCAACGCCCCGCGACTGCCTGCCCACCGGCATGTCGATGACCGCCATCTCGGTCAACGTCACCCGCTTCCTCGGTCCCGCGCTCGCCGGCCCGCTGGTCATCTGGCCCGGCCCTGCCTCCATCTTCTGGATCAACGCCGTCGTCGCGCTCGTGATGATCGCCGCCGTGCTCAGCCTCACCGGCCTCAACACCACCTCCGGCGCGGGCAGTCGCCAGCCTTTCCTGCGCCAGCTCTGGTCGGGCTTCCAGGCCGCGTCCAACCATCCGGTCGTCACGCCAGTCCTGGTCATCTTCGCCGCCACCGCCTTCCTCATCCGCCCGGTTTACGAGCTGATGCCCGCCTTCGCAGACCGTCTCTTCGGCGGCAATGTGCAGGATTATTCCTATCTCATCATGGGCGTCGGCGCAGGCGCTGTTGTCGGCGCTGTCATCGTCACGCTGAACGCGCCTTCGCGCCCAGCCATGATGTTCTTCTGGTCTTCGCTCGCCGCCTGCCTCTCGCTGATCGGCTTTGCCGCCACGCCGGACATCATCTGGGCCACGCTCGCGGCCACCGTGCTTGGCTTCTTCATGTGCATCAGCGCCGCCACATCCCAGCTCGTCATGGTTCTGGATACGGAAGAATCGGTATCGGGCCGCGTGCTCAGCCTCTGGGGCGCCCTGATGCGCGGCGCGCCCGCGCTTGGGGCCCTTGCCACCGGCACCGTCCTCGACATGATGGGCTATCGCCTGCCGCTGGCGCTCTCCGGTGCCCTGGCGGCGGGCTTCACTGCCCTCGCCATCTTCCTTTTCACCCGTCGCCCCATGACTGCCGCCTGAAAGGCAACCGGCCCCGATGCTCAACCTCTGGTCAATTAGCAGGCACCCTTCGTCAAAGCTGACCCAGTTTCTGACATTTTGTCTGAAATGTCAGATTTTGAGCCCCACCCCCGCGATCTCCGTCTCCAATCCCCATAACGTCGCCTGAGAGCAAACAGAGAGTCAGATGCTGAATTCCGGAATCTTCAAATCGGTTCGCACGGTCCCTCCCATGGCAGGCGGCCACCTGCTGACGCTGAGCGCGCTCGACCTTCTGATCGGCGCGGCCACCTTCTCCTCCCTCGGCGTTGCCCTGCCGCATATGCTGGGTGATCTGGAGTGGAGCTGGTCGCAGGCCGGCCTCGGCTTCACCATTCTCGGCGCGGCCTGTGGCGGCTCGTCCCTCTTTCCCACGCTGGTCATCCGCAAGCTCGGCGTGCGCCAGGCGCTGTTCATCGGCGGCGTCGCGATGGCCATCGGCCTCTACACGATGAGCGCCGTCAACGGCCTGCTCCAGTATTTCATCGCTGCCGCCATCTGCGGCGTCGCCTACCAGATGCTCGGCGCCATCCCCGCCACCTTCGTGGTCAGCCGCCACTTCAAGAACAAGTCCACCGCCCTCGGCCTCTATTTCACCCTTGGCGGCTTCGGCAATGTCGTCGGCCCCTGGATGGTGCTCGCCGCCCTCTCGGTGGATGGCAACACCTGGCGCGATTACTGGGTCTACCAGTCGATCCTCCTGCTGACGATGAGCATCGCCGCTGGCCTGATCATCGGCCTCGACCGCCGCTTCTCCCAGCCTGCCGAGCGTGAGCTGGTCGAAAACGCCATCGAGAAGAAGATCGAGCCCGGCGAGGCCCCCGCCACACCCGCCCCCCAGCCCGCCAGGCGCAGCAATGTGTTCGTCACCACGGTCGACTGGACGGTGAAGGAAGCCACCCGCACCCCGCAATTCTACATCATCGTCTCGGCCTATTTCGCCCAGCTCATGGCGCTCGTCACCGTCACCAGCCTCTCGGTCGGCCACCTTGTCGAGCGCGGCGTCTCCAGCGAAGTGGCCGCCGCCATGCTCAGCCTCGAAGCCTTAATCGCCGTGCTCGCCCGGGTCGGCGGCGGTTTCCTCGGTGAGCGGATCGATCCGCGCAAGCTGATGATCGTCTCCCTCGCCATGCTGTCGGTCGGCTGCCTCGTCCTCGCCACGTCCAACTCCCACGGCATCCTGCTCATCTACGCCGTCGGCACAGGCATCGGCTTCGGCATCACGGGCCTGGCCTGCACGGTCCTCCTGATCAACTATTTCGGCCAGCGCCATAATCTGGAGCTTTTCTCCACCATGTGCCTCGTCGGCGCCGCCTCTGCGCTCGGCCCGACAATCGGCGGCGTCATCCGCGATCTTACCGGCAACTTCGTCCTGATGTTCCTCATCCTCTCGGCGATCACCGCCATCGTCTGGGTCGGCGTTGTCTCGATGCGCGCGCCCCGCAAAGACGCCGCGGACGCGCCCCCCGAAGAGGAGGCCCCGCGCCTCGAGCCGGCCCCCGCCATCGCCAAAACCACCGCCTGATCAAACCCTGTGGAGTCTTCCAGCCATGATGCCCAATCATAAAATGTTCGGTGTTTTCCTGCCCATCGCCAATGGTGGCTGGATCATCTCCAGGAACACGCCCACGCTGGACGGGCTCTACGAAACCAACCGCGAAGCCGCGATCATCGCGGACAGGATCGGCCTCGATTTCATCATGTCGATGTCGAAGTTCCGCGGCTTCGGCGGCGAGACCAATCACTGGTCCACCTCGATGGAATCCATGACGATGATGGCCGGTCTCGCCGAGGTCACCAGGAATGTGAAAGTCTGGGCCACCATGCACGCCCTGCTCTCCAATCCCGCCGTCGTCGCCAAGATGGTCACCACGCTGGACCATATCTCCAAGGGCCGCGCGGGCCTCAACATCGTTGCCGGTGCCTACCGCGAGGAATTCTCCCAGATGGGCGCCTGGGACGACACCCTCACCCATGCCGACCGTTATCAGCTTACGGAAGAATGGATCACGATCATCAAGCGCCTCTGGGCGGAGCCGAGCGTCACCTTCAAGGGCCGCTTCTTCGATATGGACGACTGCCAGTCCGATCCCAAGCCGCTGTCGAAGCCGCGTCCCGATCTGATCGCCGCCGGCCAATCCGATCGCGGGTTTGACTTCTCCACCACCCATGCCGATGCCTGCTTCATCGGCGGGCGCAGTTTGGAAGAGCGCCGCAATTTCAGCCGCCGCGCGCGCCAGATCGCTGCCGAGAAAGGCAAGACGATCAAGGTCTGCTCCATGTGCACCGTCGTTCATGCCGATACCGACACCAAGGCCGAAGCCATGGTCCAGCGCTTCGAAGATGGCGCAGACCTCGGCGCCATCATGGCTCAGATGAGAAGCTGGGGCATCGCGCCGGAAAATCTCGCCGCCGCGGCCCGCAAGATGGGCGCCAGCCAGAACCATACGGTCATGGGCTCGCCGGAAACCTGCCGCGAAAAGATCGAAGCATATGTCGAGTCTGCGGAGCTAGACGGCGTGATGTTGATCTTCCCGGACTACAAGACCGGCCTGGAAATGTTCGGAGACATCCTGCCTGGCCTGCGCAAGCAGTTCCCGGCAGACAGCCATGAACCTGCCTGACATCACATAATCAGATAACGGATAAGGGAGAGGGAAACCCCATGGCTGACGGGCTGCTGGAAACAGCGATCGGTGCGGGCATCTCCCCGGAGGATGTCAAAGCCATCTCCGATGCTATCGACATCGAGGAGCTGACAAAACTTGTCCTCGACCTGTCGAATATCTACAGCCCGTCAACCGGAGAGGCGGAGGCGTCCGCTTTCGTCCATGAATGGATGTCGCGCGAAGGCTTCCGCCCGCTCTCCGTGGGCGCTGTGCCTCATCGCCAGAATGTCATCGGCTCTTTCGGCGGTCATGGCCCCGGCAAGAACCTTCTCTTCACGGCGCACCTTGATACGGAAAGTGAACCAGCCGACCCGGTGGTCCGTGAGAAGACGAAACGTCCATCCGGAACCGTAAACCGCGAATGGAAAGAGTGCTGGCTCGAAGATGGCAAGTTCTATGGCTATGCCGTCGCCAATGATCGCGGCCCGATGAGCTGCATGCTCATGGCCGCCAAGGCGCTGAAAAAAGCCGGATACGAGCTCTCTGGCCGCATGTATCTCACCGCCTGCCCCGGCGAATGCGGGCCAGAGCCAATCGAGGAACGCGGCGGCATCGACTATATGGGCAAGGAAATCGGTGCCCATTACATGTTCCATCATGGCGGCGTCGCGCCCGATTTTGCCATCGCGGCAGAAGGCACGGATTTCGGCGTCACCTGGCTCGGCTGCGGCGGCGCCATGTTCCGCATACGCATCTATGGAGAATCGATCTTCCGCCCGCTCCTGAAGGCGCCCAGGGCAACGGCAGACCATCCCAGCCCCATCTACAAGCTCGGCCCGGTCATCGAGGCGCTCCACGCCTGGTCGCTCGATTATGAAAAACTGAATGCCTATCACGCCAAGGGCGGCTCCTCCCTTCCCAAGGCCACGATCAGCAGTGTCCAGGCCGGCTTCCCCTATAGCGGCGGCACGGAAGTCGCCGCCATCTATGTCAGCTGCGATCTCAGCCCGAAGCAGAAAGCCGCCCAGGTGCTGCATGAGCTGGAGGCGGTCATGCGCTCCCTGCCGGGCCTTGAGTTCGAGGTAGAGCCGGTGAATGTCAGCCACGGCTATGAAGCCGATGATGAAGAGGTTGCCCCGCTCGTCACCGGCATCGACATCGCCGTCCAGTCCGTTCTGGACACGCCGGTGGAGATTGCAAAGCCGGTCTATTCAAGCATGTGGCGCGATCACAATGTCTTCAACATGCACCGGGTGCCGGCGGTGACCTTCGGTCCTGTTCGCTGGCGTCCCACGCCGGAAGACTTCTTCAAGTGCACGCTGATGTACGCGCTGACGGCACTTGCGGTCTGTGGCCGGGCTGAGGGGGACGTGAAAGCCCTGGCCGGGAAGACTGTCTATGGCGACAATCCGTTTGATTAGCCTGGCCAGGACTGGCCCGGCCAGTTGAGGACCCTGAGGGATCAGGCTGCCTTTCGATGCACCTGCATATAGCTCATCAGCATGTCGTCGAACGTGCGCTTCATTTCGGCAACATATGCAGGGTCACGCGCCACGCTCTCCAGATAGGCGCCGCGATAGAATGCCATCATCACCGAGATGACGACGCGGGGAATGCCGGCATTCACGAGCTCAGGAAAAAAGCCGTCATAGCCAAGCGTGATGTCGTCCACGCCGCCTTTCGATTGCCGTTTGTAAAGCGCCAGCAGGTCCTTGTCAGAGCGGAGCGCCACGATCAGCTCGAACGCGATCGGGAAGATTTTCTGGAACTCGTCCCAGAGCACATCGAGCCGCTCCTGCAGGCTTAGTCCGGCTCGTCCTTCAAACGCTTCCTGCAGCTTCACATAGCGCCACTGGACGAAATGGCTGATCGCCGAAGAGACCAGTTCCATCTTGCTGATATAGTGGTGCGTGATCGCGCCGCGCGAAACGCCGGCCTCATCGGCAATGTCCTGCAGGGATACGCCATGGTATCCGCGCTCGCCGATGCATTTGAGCGTAGCATCCAGAACGCGCTTCTGCATGCTCTCGCTGCGATCCTTCTGGGATCGCCTTTCATGTCTATATGGGTCGTCATCCGCCATCGGATCTTCTCCAGATGATTTGGTTAATCACGGCGTAAGTGGCTTCCCCAACGTACCCGGTCATTAAGGGAAACTACGTAGACTATAAGCGAATTAAGTGGTTTCTCAAACCCTAACGCGAAGCCAAATCAGGCGCTCTGTTGCAAGATAGACAGGACCAGAGAATTTACCCCTTCTCCATGCCCTACCGGAAATAGGGGTACATCCCTGAATCGATTGATCTCTTGAATGAATTCCAGCAACCTGTCCGAGTTATTTTCAGAATCTGAAACAACCTCAGAAATCACCAGCGCAACGATCTGCAACCCTCTTATGCGTAACGCATCGATTGCAGTCAGCGTGTGACTTATGGAGCCGAGATACGGTGCAGAGACAAGAATAATGGGCAATTGCAGGTCTGCCATCAGATCGATCTGCAGCGAATCATCTGTCAGCGGCGACATCACGCCGCCTGCGCCCTCTACCAGATGAAAGTCTTTCGGCGCAGAAAGGCGCCGCTCGACGAAGCCTTTGATCTCCGCATAATCCTGCACAATCCCGGCCCGTCGCATCGCCACATTCGGCGCAATCGGCGGGGCCAGCCGGTGAAGGCAGATTTCCGAAACTGACGCAGGCGTCACCTTCCGCCCCATCGCTGTCAGCAATCGTCCGGCGTCGGACTGTTCCAAAGCGTCTTCAGCAAACCCGCTCATCAGCGGCTTGGTTGCGTCCACCGAAAGTCCCTGCGCCCGCCAGGCCGCCAGCAGGCCCGCGCTCACATAGGTCTTGCCGATATCGGTTCCGGTGGCGGTTACGAAATAGCCGCGCATGCAGGCTCCATGATTTCCCTGAGCGCGCCGGCAAAGGCGTGGATGTCGCCTTCCTCATGCCCGGTGGCAAAGGTCACGCGCAGGCGCGCTGTGCCCGCAGGCACCGTCGGTGGCCGGATCGCCGTGACGAGGTATCCGCGCGCCAGCAGCTCAGCGGAAATCCGCATCGCCTCGGCTTCCGGCCCGATGATGATCGGCACGATCACGCTTGTCGGCGCCGGCAATTCCATCAGCTCGCAGAACAGCGCCGCATTCGCCAGCGCCCGTTCCCTGCGTTCCGGTTCCGCGGCGATCACGTCCAGCGCGGCAATCGCGGCGGCCAGCACCGCCGGCGGCAGGCCGGTCGTGTACACAAGGCTGCGCGCCCGGCTGTTGAGCAGGTCCATCAGCTCGGCCGGGCCGCAGACATATCCGCCATATCCGCCGACCGCCTTGGAAAGGGTGCCCATCTGGATCTGGGCAGGGTTTTCCGGGTGGACCACACCGAAGCCGTGGGCATCGTCCGTCATCAGCCAGGCGCCGGCCTCCTCAGCCAGCGCGCCAAGTTCGGCGAGCGGGGCAACGTCCCCATCCATCGAAAAAACGGTCTCGGTGAGCAAAAGGACCTGACCTGATGCAGATCGTACCTGATTTGCCGCATCTTGTACCTGATTGTGCGCAAAAAGGCGCACTTCGGCACCCGAAAGACGCGCCCCGGCATGCATGCAGGCATGCGCCAGCTCGTCCATTACGATCGTGTCGCCCTTGCCCACCAGCGCCGGAATCGTCCCAAGATTTGCCAGGAAGCCGGAGCCGAACACCCGCGCGCCCTCGGTGCCCTTCAGGGCCGCCAGCCGCGCCTCCAGCACGCTGTTCAGCGGATGATTCCCCGTAATCAGCCGCGATCCGCCACTGCCCGCCCCAAAGTCCCGCGCCGCCTCCGCCGCCGCTTCCGTGACGCGGGCGTCATGGGACAGCGACAGGTAGTCATTGTCGCAGAAGGAAATCACCCGCCGCCCCGCCCGATCGGCCCGCCCGCCCGCTTCCCGCGCGGTTTCCACGAGCGATCGGCGCTGCCCGGTTGTTTCCAGCCGCTCCAACTTGTCCGCCGCAAAGGCCTTCAGTCGTTCCAAAGACGTCATCAGTCTTACAATCCTCTGGCCGTTCTGCCGCGCCTGTCCTAGGGGATGCACGCGGGCCATGCCAAGCGGCGATTGCCCGCAGCAATGAACCTTTTAGGATGGCTGATCATGGCAGACCCGAAAGACTGGTTCACCGAAGGCCTGGCCCATATCTGGCTGCCCTACGCCCAGATGCGGACTGTGCCCGCCCCGGTTGCCATCACCCGCACCGATGGCTCCCGCCTTTACTTGGCGGATGGGCGCGAACTCGTCGATGGTGTCGGCAGCTGGTGGACCAGCGTCCATGGCTACAACCGGGCCGAGCTGCTCGATGCCGCCCGGGACCAGATGGCCAGGATACCCCACATCATGCTCGGCGGCCTGGCGCATGAGCCGGTCTACCGGCTGGCGAGCCGGCTGGCGCAGGTGACACCGGGCGACCTGACGCGGACCTTCTTTACCGAGTCGGGGTCTGTGGCTGTGGAAGTGGCGATGAAGATCGCCATCCAGTATTTCCGCAACACAAGCGGGGAACGCCGGACCAAGTTCGTCTCCTTCCTCGGCGGCTATCATGGCGACACGCTGGCGACGATGTCGGTCTGTGATCCGGACGAAGGAATGCACCACATGTTCCGCGGCGCGCTGCAGGAACAATATGTGGTGGCCCTGCCCGAAGCACGCGACCAGATCCGGGCGCTGGAGACCCTGCTGGCCAGCGACAAGAAGATCGCCGGCGTGCTGATCGAGCCGATGATCCAGGGCGCCGGGGGGATGCGAATGCATTCTCCGCAGGTGCTGAAAACGTTGCGGCGCCTGTGCGATCAGGCAGGCGTGCTGCTGATCTTCGACGAGATTTTCACCGGCTTCGGGCGCACGGGCGAGATGTTTGCCGCCAATCGCGCCGGCGTCACGCCGGACATTATGTGTCTTGGCAAGGCAATTACGGGCGGAATAACGCCACTTGCAGGCACAATCGCGTCAGCCCGTGTCTATTCGGCGTTCCATTCGGACAATCCGGACCACGCCCTGATGCACGGACCAACTTACACCGGCCACGCCATCGCCTGCGCCGTTGCCAATGCTGGGCTCGACCTTTTTGCCGATGGCAGCCTGCTCAAGCGCGTCAAGAAACTCGAAGCGAGCCTGACCGCCGCCCTCGCCCCGGCGAAGGATCTGGAGAGCGTGGCCGATGTCCGCGTACTGGGCGCGGTCACCGCTGTGGAGATGGCCGAGAGCTTCCCGCTGGAGGCGGCCCGCAAATGGTTCATCGACCAGGGCACCTTCATCCGCCCGCTTGGCCGGACGGTCTACCTCTCCCCCGCCTACGGGATCGGAGAGGACGACCTGGCCCGCCTGACCGGCGCGATCCTGAAATTCGCCAGCGCCGGCATTTCCGAGATCGGATAACCAGCGGTCCGGCGCGCGCCCCGGCTCGTCCTTCGACTTCGCTCAGGATGAGCGGTTCGGGAATTTCGCAAATTTCACCCGCCGCAGGGCGCGGCTTTCAATGCGTTTTCGTAGTCTTCCAAGATCCAGGGCTGCATGCCGCCCGCCTGCATGGATTTGACCGCAGGCTGAAGGAGGGCGAGGCCCTCGGCGCACTGCCCCTGACCGATCAGGGCCATGCCCTTGAGGCCGTCGATGCGCAGCTGCCAGTCATCGCCCGGGCTGCCGGCGGCGAGCTTGCCCGCGTCCAGCGGCTGGGCGAGCGCCATGGCTTCATCGGCGCCGCCAACCTCCAGCTTCGCCATCGCCAGATAGTAGGCAAGCACATGCACGGCGGGCGAATCCGGGCCAAGCTGGGTACGGAAGGTTTCGACCACCGGCTCCAGATTGGCGACCGCGCCCGGCGCGTCGCCCAGAAACCACTGGAACACGGCTTCATTGCCCATCGTCATCAGGCAGGTGAGATGGCCTTCGCCATGCAGGGCGCACATCTTCTGGCGCACTTCGGTCACCAGCGGCAGGGCCGGTTCCCAATTGCCGGAGGTAGCGTAGAGGTTTGCCAGTGTGTTCTGCGCCTCAACCACCTGAGAAGACTCCGCGCCGAACACTTCGGTCAGCGCCGTGATGGCATCCTTCAGGACGGGTTCTGCCTCTTCATAGCGGGCATCATAGAACAGCGAAGCGCCATAGAACATAAGCGCCCGTGCGCGCACGGCCTGGCTGACGCCTGCCTCGGCATAGGCGGGCGACTGAAGGTCTGCCAGCAGGGCGATCGCCTCTTCATGGCGGCTGACGCGGCTGTAGACCTGCGCGAGATCCATCTTCAGGCGGTAACTCGCCTCCGGATTATCCGGCATCGCTTCGGGCAGCAGGCGAACCGCCCCTTCGAGCAGCGGCGTGGCGTTTTCCATATCCGCCTGCACGAGAAAATAGCGCCCACGCGTTTGCGTCGCCGCAAAGGCCAGCAGGGAACTACCCGGCAGCAAGGGCGCGGCGCGCCGGTCGGCTTCATCGAGGATTGCTGCCGCCTCTTCCAGCTTTGACGCATTCGACAGGGCTTCGGCCTGCCGGTAGCGGGCAATCAGGGTACGTACATCATTGGCGCCGTAGAGCGCGGTGAAGAGATCCGCCGCGCGGCTCTTATGGGCTGAGGCGGCGTCATAGGCGGCAAGGCTGGAATAAATCTCACCCGCCGTTTCCTGAATGGAGGCTTCGGTGGCCGGATCGCCTGCAAAGCGCTCGGCGATGCCTTCCGACGCCTTGTCCAAAGCGGCGCGGACGGTGACATCGCCTGCCCCGCCGGGCCGATAAGGATCGGCATTGACCAGCAGGTCCCGGAGGAAGCCGCCGGTCGCCTCGGCGCGGGCCGCTTCGGTTTCTGCCGCCGCGCGCGCACTGGCGGCCTGCGTGTAAAGCCAGAGGCTGGCGCCGAAGCCGATGACCAGCGCAGCGAAGGTGGCCGCGACCCAGGGGCGGCGGGTTTTCACCTTTTCCAGCTCTGCCCGCGCAATCTCCGCTTCGGCGGCAAGGCGCTGTGCCTGTTCCCGCTCGGCGCGGCGAACGTCAAGCGCGCGCAGGCGGCTGGCGAGGGCGCCTGCCGACGCGATGCGCCGGGCCGGGTCGCCATGGGTTGCCTCGGCGATATCGGCCTGAAGCAGCGGGTCTGGAATGTCCGTTTCCCAGCCGGTGGCGAGCGGCTTCTTCATGCTGCCCGCGAGGATCTGGTAGAGCATCACGCCAAGGGCATAGACATCGCTGCGCGCCGAGGGCGACTGGCCGGAGATGATCTCCGGCGCGATATAGAGCGGCGTGCCGAGGCTGGAGCTGGAGCCGCCGCCCTCTTCCACCGTCATACCCATGGGCGTGATGCCGAGATCATCGAGGCGGCCCTGATCCAGCAGGCCGCCGGCGCCGAAGTCTGCAATCCGCACCTGCCAGCCTTCCCCGCCTTTGCGGGGGGCGACGAGGAAGTTTGCCGGTTTCAGGTCCTTGTGGAGGACGCCGGCCTCATGCGCGGCGGCAACCACATCGACCGCCTGAAGGGCAAGCTGGAGCCGGTCTTCCGGGAGCATGGCGGCAAGGCGGTCTTCCTGCCCGGCCCAGACGAACAGGTTTTCCCCGCCATATTCGCATTCGAGGAAGAAGGGCGCGGTTTCAAAATTCCAGTCGATAACGCGGGCGATATCGTCCCGCTCGCCGAGGCTTTCGCGCAGGACGCGGGCGAGCGTTGCCTCCCGCTTTAGCGAGGCGAGGCGGGCGCCATCCGGGCTGAACTTGTAGACGCGGGCTTCGCCGGTCTTCTCATGGCGGGCGAGCCAGACCTCGCTGCCGCGCGTTCCGGAAAGCTGCTCACGCAGGATGAAGTGGCTGCGCTCGGGCACGGGCTGGCCGGCCTTCAGTTCCAGCGTGTTCACCAGACGGCGGCCTGAGGCGACGCGCTCGACCGGGGCCGTCAGCCGGTAGCCGATGCGGGCCTGCGTGCGGATCTGGTCTGCCAGCGTTTCGCCAAGGCCCTTGCGCAGCTTTGCCACCGCATTGGCCAGCACATTCTCCACCGTGATACGGCCCTGCCAGACGGTTTCCAGCAGCTCTTCCTTGGTGACGACTTCCCCCGCATGGCGCAGCAGCAGGGCGAGGACTTCGAGCGGGCGACGCTCCAGCTCGACCGCGAGGCCGCCGACTTTCAGCTCAAAGCTTGCCTCATCGAACTCCGCCGCGCCGAAGCGGTAGCGGTAGAGGATTGCCTCTTCACTTCTTGTGCCGTCCATATCTCGCCCTGGACCCCGTCCGCCGGGCCGCTGAAACCCTTGAAATATCAAGGATCAGATGCGGCGTTAGAATTCCGTGATGTCTCCGTGAAGATTAATGCCCGGCTGCGTCTCACTCTGCAAATGAATCTCATCGATTCCCGGACAGGCCCTGAAGGGCCGGACGGCAGATTGAAAGGCACCCCACATGAAACTCCAAAGCTTCGGTTTCGCCGTTGCCCTTTCCTCTGTGCTCGCGCTCAGCGCGTGCGGGGGCGGCGACAATGATGCGTATGATGAAAATGGCTATGCCGGCCCGGAGGCCGCCTCCCCGGCGGCAACCTCAAACGATGAAGGCGGCAAGGCGAAAAAGGTGAAATGCCCGGCCAAGATCAACAAGACGCTGACCGGCCCGGACATCGCCGGCTTCAAGCTGGGCATGACGCTGGCCGAAGCAGAGAATGCGCTGGCCTGCCAGATGCCGGACGGGCTGGTGACCTATGAGAATGAGTTCTTCAACACGCGCAATCTGAACACCGGCACGCTGCGCCTCGAACGGCAGAGGGTGATCTCGCAGGCGGGCGACAACACGGAGTGCAGCTATGGCAGCTATGACGCGATGCAGAAATGCGGCGCGGGCAACCGGCAATGGGACTTCATCTCCGAGAAGATCACGCTGGCGACGCCGGGCGTGCCGGGCAAGCAGACGGTTCAGGGCGTGTGGCGCACCCAGAACTGGAAGGAAGGCGAGATGCCGGCCAAGGCCGCCGTGCTCGCCGCGTTGACCGAGAAATATGGCCCGCATCAAAGCTATGAAGGCCGCGACGCGAACTATTACGGCTATGTCAACGAATACCATTGGGTGACGGATTCTGAAGGCAATGTGCTGAGCGAGGCCCATCCGATGCTGCACCAATGCGGCAATGGCGTGAGCGGTCGGGGCGACGAGTCCCAGAGCTGGACCAATGGCTGTGGCGTCTCGATCACCGCGATGGTGCGCACGTTCCGGTCCAATCCGGATGTGGTGGAGGAACTCAGTATCGGGATGATGGATCAGACCGGCCTGTTTGAGTATGGCGAGGCCTTCCAGAACGACCTGCTGGAGATCGAGAACAAGCGCCGCGCCGATGAGCTGGAGAAGGCTCAGGGCGCGCAGGTGGAGCTCTGATCATGGGCAGTGGGATGATGACCAGATTTCGCGGTCCGGCGATGGTGGCGCTGGCGGGCGTGTTGCTTCTGGCTGGGTGTGGGGGACCGGGCGCGGAAGGCGGAGATGGCGGCGGGGCGGCAACGCCAGTAGCCGTCACGGAGGGGGGCGCCTCCCCCTCCTCCGCCCCCGCGCCTGCCAGGGACAGCGGCAAGGCGGACAAGAAAGCCGCCAAGGCCGAGGCCGCAGCGCCGAGCCCCTTCGGGACCGCAACACTGGCCTATCCGGACGACTTCCAGATGACGCTGCTGGCCTACCGGCTGACCGACCGGCAGCCGCCGCTGGGCGAGTGGGCCGGCGAGGTCTACGAGGTGCGGTATGCCGACGAGTTCAGCAAGGCACAGAAGCTGGAAGCGGAGACGGCGCGGCTGGCGGATATCTATGCGTCCACGGAGGGTGTCGGCTTCCTGCAGGTGCGGCTCAACTCGCAGATCAGCCAGTATGATTCCAGCCGGGGCGGCTATTATCTGACGGCGTTTTCGCCCGGAAATCAGGTCAGTTTCAACGGCAAGGAACGCGTGAGCCTGCAGCTCGACAATATGGCGAAGGCGTTCTTCTGGCCGGTGGATGTGAGCCGGGCGCAGGAGATTCTGGAGCATTCAAGCCGGCAGGTGGACATCGACACACGGGTGCAGCTGACCGGCATTCAGCGGCGCAGCGATGGGCTGGTGATCCAGGGGAAGATCCTCGACTACGGCATCTATAGCGGTCGCTATAGTGACGAACGCCAGTTCGAATTCATCAGCCTCGAAGACTAGGCAGAAAGGAGGCCCGGCATGACGCTGGCACGTATTTCGGCAACATTCATCCTTGTCCTGATGGCGTCATTCCTGCTGACGGCGTGTTCCGGCGGCGGGGCAAAAGGCACGGTGGAGCGCCTGATACAGGCATCTGAACGCCAGGCCGATCTGCTCGACTCGATCACCACCGAGAAAGACCTGAAGCGCAAGAAAGGCAAATTGCGGGAACAGGCAAAGGTGATCTCGAAACTGTCGAAGGAGGTGCAGAAGCACCAGAGATCCGGCGATTTCGGGAAGATCATGTCGAAGCAGCCAAAGCTCGCCAAACGGTTTGCGGCGGCGGCGGAAAAGGAACAGGACGCGATGATGCGGTTCATGGCCCGAACCGATGACGCGGTGTTTCAGGAATACATGGCCATCATGCGGACCGCGGTCCCCTGACGGTCCTGCATCGGGCCCCGTGGACAAATGCCTTTCTGTTCACGGGGCATCGAAGCGTGCCTGTTTGAGCCTTTTCGGGAACGGGGAGTGTCATTTTGAGGCTTCCTGAGGACTCGCGGGCACTTTCTGCGCCTTTTGCATGACGACAAGCGCCCGCATCCTCGCCAGCAGGGCTGGGAGGCGGGCGTTTCGGCGTTTTTGGGATCGCGTCAGGACGAGTTAAGGGCGAAGCCTTGATGGGCGAAGTCCGTCAGTTCCCGGATGAGGTCGCGGGCTTCTTCGGGCACGGATTTGGGCAGGCGCGGCGCGGTGGCCGGCAGGAGTTTTGCGGCCCCCTTGCGGGCGAGGCGCCTGGCCAAGCGACTGGCCATGCGTCTGGCCCAGCGCTTTGCCAATGGGAGCGCGTTGTCGAACGCGACGTGGAGCGCGCTGAGGCGGCGGGCGAAGGTTTCGGCGACAGGGCGCGGCCAGGAGGTTGGCGCGCGCAGGTCTGAGGCGTCACCCGGAAAGCTGATGCGGGGGAGCTGGGAGGCAGAAGCATAGCCGCTGGCTTTGCGTTTGGCGGGCTCGGCCATGCGGAAGCCGGGCGGTTTGGCGGCGGGCGCTTCGCGGGACTGGGATGGGCGCGACGGGGCTTTGGCGGGCGGCTTGCGCGTGGGCATGGGCTGTGGCGGCAGGTCTGCGGCAAGGATGAAGATGGCGCGGCGCAGGGCGATCTCAGCCGGGATCAGCGCGTGGCGCATCAGGTGGCGCGCAAGGCGCTCGCTGAGGGGCGCGCCATTCAGACGCGCGAAGATGCCGTCGATGTAGAGGATCAGACCAAGGACGAACTGGCGGGCCTGCTCCAGCAGGGCGTCGATGGCGTCGTCTTCCGTAGGCTGAGGGGGCGTGTCCATGCCTTGGAGGTTAGCATGGGTCTTTGGGGCGGGGATAAGTTTGGGGCGGGCCCGCGTAAGGGGTTGAGGGATTTCGGGTTTTTTGCGGGTGGGTGGGGGATAGGGGGCTTGGTTGGGGGAGCCCGCTCTATCCTTCGACTTCGCTCAGGATGAGCTTCGTGGGGGTATGGCTTTGGAGCGTCATCCCGGAATTTGCGGAGCAAATGTCCGGGATCCAAGGGCGGTGAGGAAGGCTGGGTCCCGGTCTTCGCTTGCAGCGAAACCGGGATGACGGAGCCGAGGGGTTGAAAGGTCAGTCGCCTTCGCCGTGTTTGCGGGCGGCTTCGCGGAGGCGGGCGAAGATGGCGGCGGGGTCTTCGGGGGCGGAGACTTCGTCGGGCTCGGGAT
Organism: Hyphomonas sediminis; assembly: GCF_019679475.1. Lineage (NCBI taxonomy): Bacteria > Pseudomonadati > Pseudomonadota > Alphaproteobacteria > Hyphomonadales > Hyphomonadaceae > Hyphomonas > Hyphomonas sediminis. The sequence goes on along the minus strand of NZ_JAIEZP010000001.1, from coordinate 1,973,921 downwards.
AGTCGTCGTCGAAGAATTCATCGACGGCGTCTTCGGCGACCTCTTCGGCCCCCTCTTCCGCGCTGACGGTGTCGGCGACGGCAGGCTCCGGACGGGTGGGCTGGGGCGCAGCGGCGCCGGAATAGACGGCGTCGGCGTCTTCAAAGTCTTCCGCCACGGAGGAGCGGAAATGGGCGATGACGGTTTCGCCGCCTGTCAGCGTCTGGCCGGCCCAGACATGGGTGCGGATGTCTGCGGGCAGGTAAACGTCGCACCAGCCGCCGAGGCGGCGCGTGCCGAAGCTGCGCCCGAGGCGGACGACATCGCCGTGATCGACCGCGAGTTCGATGCGGGGCCCGAGGCCGCCCGTGGTGAGGACGATTCCGGCCTGTTCGCCCTGGCTTTCGAAGGTGACGTAAGCGCGGGTGAGGCCCTCTTCATCCGGGCGGTTGGCGATGGGCTGACCGGGTTCGCCCTGCTGGAGCGAGACGATTTCGACTCCGCCGGCCATCGGCGCGTAAAGTTTGTTCGAGGAGACCGGCGAGGACGCGATGCGCACGCGCACGAGGCTTTCGCCCTTCAGGCGGAGGGCGGCGGGGGCATCCCCATAGCCGACCGAGACGACGACGCCATCGCACGGGGCCACGACGCCATAGGCGAGGTCTGGCGGGGTGCGTTTGGCCCAGCGCCCGGCAGCGAGCGCGATGACCATGGCGGCAAAGCCGACCCAGAACAGCGGGTCCCAGATCCAGCCCAGCAGGAGGGCGGCCAGGAAGGCACCAGCCGCAGCGGCGACGGCCTCCCAGTCGAATACGGTCTTCATCCAGGGCAGCGACTGGCGTTCGGCTTCTTCGCTCATCGGCTCGCCTCCTCTAACATTCTGTTTCAGCTGAGAACTTCAGCCGGTTCGGCGCGATGCGCCTGTCGATCCCACATATCAGCATATTTGCCGCCTTTTGCCAGCAGGGCCTCATGCGTTCCCCTTTCCACAACGCGGCCAGCCTCCAGAACGATGATCTCATCTGCCGAAATCACCGTAGAAAGCCGGTGGGCGACCATCAGCGTGGTGCGCCCGGCGGAGGCTTCATCCAGGGCGCCCTGAACGGCGGCCTCGGTGGCACTGTCGAGGGCGCTGGTGGCCTCGTCCAGCACCAGGATGGCGGGATTGGCGAGGATGACGCGGGCGATGCCGACGCGCTGTTTCTCGCCACCGGACAGTTTCAGGCCCCGCTCGCCCACGCGCGTGTTCCAGCCCTCGGGTAGCGCCTCGATAAAGGGCAGAAGCTGGGCCCGGCGGGCGGCGTCGCGCAGCTCCGCCTCGTTCGCCCCGGGCCGGGCATAGGCGATATTGGCGCGCAGCGTATCGTTGAAGAGAACCACATCCTGCGGGACAAGGCCGAGCGAGGCGCGCAGGGATTCCTGCGTGAGACCGCGCACATCATGCCCATCGACGCGGACTGTGCCGGTATCCACATCATAGAAGCGGAAAAGCAGTTTCAGCAGCGTGGACTTGCCCGCGCCGGACGTGCCGACGAAGGCGACCTTGCGGCCGGGGGCGACATCGAAGCTGATGCCGGAAACGCCGACGGCGCGGCCCTCATGGCTGAAGGCGACCTCTTCGAAGGTGACGCGGCCCTGCGGGCGCTCCAGCACCGTGGCGCCGGGCGCGTCGCGCACTTCGGGCACCATGGCCATAAGGCCGTGGAGCTTTTCCAGATCGACCGCGCCCTGCTTGATCTCCCGCCAGGCCCAGCCGAGGATGTTCAGCGGGGCATAGAGCGAGAGCAGCATCAGCATGACGCCGGTAAGGTCGCCGATCTTCATCGTGCCCTGGATGACGTTCCAGGCCGAGAGCAGCATGACGGCGAGCAGGCCAGCATTCATCACCAGCGCCTGAACGGCGTTGAGCAGGTACATGCTGCGCGTGGTTTCGACATAGTGGCGGTTATATTCGCCCATGGCGCCATCGAAGCGGCGGGTTTCGCGCGTTTCGGCGGCGAAGGACTTCACGGTTTCGAAGTTTGTGAGGATGTCTACCGAGGTGGCGCGGAAATGGGTGTCGGCCTCGTTCATCCGCCGGCGCTGGCGCACGCGCCATTCGGTGATGATCACGGTGCAGATGACATAGACGACAATCGTGGCGACCGCGATGAGCGAGAGGCGGATATCGTATGCCAGCCCCAGCGCAATGGAGGCGAGGACGAGGCGCACGAGCGTCGGCCCGATATTGAAGGCGAGAAAGCGGATGAGGTAATCGATGGCGCCTGCGCCGCGCTCGATGATGCGGTTGAGGGCGCCGGTGCGCCGCGTCTGGTGGAAGCCGAGGGAGAGCGCGAGGGCGTGGCCGAAAGCGTCCACACTGGCGACGCGCTGGGCATCCTGGCTGACGGGCGAGAACAGCCAGTCGCGCAGCTGTGGCAGGGCCGCGGCGGCAAAGCGCAGGCCGAGGCCATAGAGCAGCCACAGGGCGGCGGTGGCGAAGTTGGCGACGGTGCCATCCGCGCCGGCGGCCTGGTTGATGGCGTTGCCCATGACCAGCGGGGAGACGACTTCCAACACGGAGGCGGCCAGCGTGATGATGACCGCGATCGCCATGACCGGGCGCCATTTGGCCAGCTCCGGCCGGGCCAGCAGATGCAGGATGCGCAGGATGGATTTCCACAGGCCGCCATCGGCGCTGTCGATACGGTCGGGATTTTCGGGCGCCTGAACGGCGGCATGGGGCGGGCTCATGAGGGCTCATATGGCGCTGTTTGAGCCCAAGTGAAACCCGGCGCCCGGCAGAGGCGGAAATCGTCCCCATATAGGGGCCTGAAAATGCGTCTGGCGAAGTCGCCGGAGGCGCCCTATCACTTTAGGGAAAGAACGAGCTGAAAGATTGAAAAGAATGACAAAAATACGCTCCATCTGCGTCTATTGCGGCGCTTCGGACACTGTGGACCCGCAGTATATCCGGCTTGCGGAGCAGCTGGGACGGGAACTGGCCAAGCGCGACATTCGCCTGGTTTATGGCGGCGGCGGCGTGGGCCTGATGGGCGCCTGCGCGCGCGCGGCACATGAATCGGCCGGCGAAGTGCTGGGCATCATGCCGAAATTCCTGCTGCAGAAGGAACGCATCTACAAGGATGTGGAACACCGCATCGTGGACGACATGCACACCCGCAAGCAGATGATGTTTGACGAGGCGGACGCGTTCATCGTGCTGCCGGGCGGGATTGGCACGCTGGAAGAGGCGGTCGAAATCCTCTCCTGGGCGCGGCTGGGGCTGCACGCCAAGCCGATGGCGTTCCTGGATGAGGACGGCTTCTGGACGCCCTTCTTCGACCTTCTGGAGAAGATCATCCAGGGCGGGTTTATCCCGGAGGACTTCCGCCAGGCGATGGTGCATAGCCGGGAGCCCGGCGAAGCCGTCGATGCCCTGCTCGACCGCGTGGTCGTGCTGGACCTCTAGGCCGCGCGCGGGCGCCCCACCACACCTCAGCCATGATGGCGCAGGCCGGGGTCGAGCCTGTGAAGCTCGGCGTTCAGCCATTGATGATGCGCTTCCAGCCGGGAGACCGCCTCAAGGTCGGTCTCGTTCCGGCAGACGAGTTCTTCGCGCCAGGCGGAAAGTACCTTCAGCTGGGCGCGGAGCCAGCACAGCATCTGGGCATCATCAAGGGGCATGCACATCATGGTCTCATCCTTCTACTGACCAAACTGCCAGGACAAAGCGATCTTGAAATTGCGGCCGGGCTCGGACACGCCCGCGAAGACGCGGTCGTAGTCATGGTCGAGCACGTTATCGACACCGGCATCGATGCGCAGGTTTGGCGCAAACTCCGGACGCCAGGAGGCGTAGAGATCGACCACGACATAGCCGGCGCGGCGCTCGGCAACGGTGAGCACGCCGCCCGAGAGCGCGCGGCGTTCGAATTCGTCCGCAATCTGAAGGCGTGTGCCGAGGCGGGTGTTCCACGGGTCGAGCTTCAGGCCGGCGTCCAGCGACAGACGGTCCGGCGTGAGAGTGCCGAGATCTTCACCGGTGGCGGTGTCGGTGCCGGCGATGGTGGAGAAGGCCGCGCGGGCATACCAGAGCGGCGCGTCATAGCTCGCTTCGGCTTCCCAGCCTTCAAGGCTTGCCCCGGCGATATTGGCGGAGTTGGTGGTGCCCGCCGTGCAGGGGAAGAAGCTGGGGCCGGTGAAGCAGGTGGGATCGTAGCTGAAATCGACCGAGAGGTTGATCAGGTCGGTCACATCGCTTTCGAAGTAGGAAACCTTGCTTTGGAAGCGATCGTTGCTGGTGAGGACATCGGCAAAATCAAGGCCAAAGCCAAGCTCGACGGTCTCGCTCGATTCCGGCTTCAGGTCTGCATTCGGCACGAAATTGTTGCTGACGAAAACGAACTGGCCAAGGCCGGGATTGAACAGCGTCGGGTGGGGCACGGAGAAGTGCACGCCATCGAGATACAGCTCGTTCACGGACGGCGCGCGGAAGCCTTCAGCATAGGACGCATACAGACGGAGCCATTCGACCGGCGCATAGGTGGCGCCCAGGCGCGGTGAGATCTGGTCGTCTGAGGCCTTCTCCGTGCTGAGCTCCGACGAGCTTTCGAAGCTGTCGTGGCGGATGCCGGGAATGACAACGAGGCGGCCCGGAAGACCGAAGGGCCGGGCGACTTCAGCTTCGGCCTGAACGAACACGCCGGTAAATTCGGCGCTGCCATTGGGCACGCCGCCGCGGATACCGCCAGTGGCGGTGGAATCGGTGCCGACCTGGCTGTCTTCATACCAGTCGCCGCCGACCGTCAGCGTCGTTTCGACCGGGCCGAGCTGGAAGCGCGAGGCGTTGCGCAGGCTGATACCGGTGGTTTCAATCTCGCGCAGGGTGGTGCGCGGGACGGTCACGTCGAACTCGTCCACGCCGGTTTTCTGCTGGTAGACGGTGAGTTTGGCGTCGATCAGGTCAGACGCCGGATTGAAGGCCAGCGCGCCGCGCCACAGCTCGCTGGTGATGTCCTTATCGACATCGCGGTCCAGCGTCGCATCGCCCGTGCCGGCAGTGCCCTGCCCGTTATTCGGCTCGACGGCGGAGTTGGTGAACTTCTGCCAGGCAATTTCACCGGAGAAGGCGTCGGTAAACTGGTAGCCGAGCTTGATCAGGCCGGTCTGGATTTCATCATCAGACGGAAGATCGACGCCCGAGCCGAGCGCGATATCGCCCGACTGGCGCAGGCCGAAGCTGGCGAGGGCATCAAGGTTACCCGCCGTGCCGAAGACAGTGGCCGAGCCGAGCCATTCCTCATTTGCGCTCTGATAGCCGGCGCGCAGGCGCGCGCCGAAGGTTTCCCCTTCGCGCAGCAGGTCTGCCGCGCTGGCCGTTTCGAAGGCGAGCACGCCGCCGACGGCGCCAGACCCGTAAAGCGCAGAAGCAGGCCCGCGCACGACTTCGGCAGCGCGGAGCAACTCCGGATCGAGGAAGAAACTGCCGTCATGGGCGGAGCTGAAAGACTGGCGGGCGCCATCGACCAGGACGAGGACATTCTCCCGCCCGAAGCCGCGAATGCTGGGCGATTCCCCCGTCCGGCGCGGGCCGCCGGAAAACTCCACGCCCGGAACATCGCGCAGCAGATCGGACATGGCCGAGGGCTGGATCAGCTCCAGAGTATCGCGGGAGATGACCGTGACCTGTCCCGGATAATCGAATACCGGCAAGGGGTTAGACGTTCCGTAGACGGTGATGGTTTCCTCTCTCTGGTCGGCTTCAGGCGCCTCCTCAGCGAGGGCGGGACCGGCGACCAGCGCCAGGGCCGCCGCAGACAGCAAGAGGCGCTGACGCGGCAAGCCTGGCGGCGGGAAAGCGTTTGGGGATTTCATGGATGCACCTTTAGTATTGCGAATGATTCTCAGTTGCCCTTGTTGCAAAACTCAAAAGCGATTGCAAGTCATTCTCATTCGCATTAGTAGCTGAGATACACCCATGACCGAATCCTGCCCCCAAGGAGGCGCCGCCCCATGCCGCTGAACCCGCCCGCCCCGATGAAACCCGGCCTGCTGAAACTCGGCTGCGCCGTGATGGCCCTGAGCCTGGCCGCCTGCGCCGCCACCAACGCGCAGACCGCGCTGGCCACGCCCCCGCCCGCCGCTGAGCGCGCGGACGCAGCCCGCTTCGAGCAGGACCGGCAGTCGATCCTCGCAATGGCAGGCGACTACAAGGTGTCGTTCGACTTCATCGAAACGGTTTCCTTCAATGAGGATTACATCGTGATGCCGCCGAAGATTTCCGGCGCGCAGGAAGTGGTTCGCGTGATCGAGGACCGGGGCGACTTCATCAGCCTGCAGCATATCCTGGTGGCCTCGCATGGCGACGCGGCCTTCCCCATCAAGCACTGGCGGCAGGACTGGCAATATGAACCCGCGCGCATCCTGAGCTTCATTGGCGGCAATGCCTGGGAATGGCGGGACATTCCGCAAGCCGAGCGCAAGGGCAAATGGTCCCAGACCGTCTATCAGGTGGACGATGCGCCACGTTACAGCGCGCTGGCCGCGTGGAGCTATGAGCTAGGCCCGGCAACCTGGGCGCCCGGCCATGAGTGGCGCCCCCTGCCCCGGCGCGACATGACCACGCGCAACGATTACCACACCATCAATGCCGTGAACCGGCATGTGATCACGCCGCTCGGCTGGGTGCATGAGCAGGACAATGACAAGGTGGTGCTCTCATCCGGCGTGCCTGTGCTGCTGGCGCGCGAAGTGGGCGTGAACACCTATGAGCGCGACAGCGATTTCCCGGTGGATGTGGCGCTGGACTATTGGACGGGCACGGCAGATTTCTGGACCGAGATCCGCGACGAATGGGCGAAAGTGGCCAGCGAAGCACCCGCCTTTGGCCTGACCATTCAGGGCGAGACCGAAGCGCTTTACATGCCTCTGCTTGAGCTGGCGGAGAAATATGCCGCCGGAGATGTGGCGCTGGCAGAAGCGGCGGCGGAAGGCCGGGCGCTCGTGCGGGCGCATGTGACGTTCGATCTTGATCCGCTGGCGGAGCGCGTGGCCGCGACGCCGAAAGCGGGGGATAAATCGTGAGGCGGGCAGCAACTGCCCTTGCGGGGCTCGCCATGATGGCGGCCCTGCCCGCCGCCGCGCATACCGGATACATCCTGCCCGATTCCTTTGACTATAAAAGCTGCAGCGGACTGGGCGCGATTGCGACGTTCAGCGATTATTTTCCGGCGCCGGAGATCGTGCTGAGCGTGCCGGAGTTTCACCTGACCGGACCGACAGGACCGGTGGCGTTTGACAGTGTGCGCGCCGACCATGCGATGTCGCGGCTGGAAGCCTCGCTGGATGTGCCGGGCACTTACCGGATCACCACGGGCGCGCGCCTCGGTCGCAAGGGCAAGGTGGCGCTGCTGGACGGGGCATATGTGCGCCTTGAGGGCAGCGAGAGCCTGCCCGGCGGGACGCGCATTCTGAGCTCGCAGACGGCGACGGTTTCGGACACATATTTCAGCTGTGGCGGCGCAGAGACAGCGATTGACACTGCCCCGCCGGGGCAGCTGGGCGTCATTCCGCTAACGGAAGATGATGCGCCAGATGACATGCGGGCGTTTCGCGTGACGTTTGACGGGGCGGGTTTCGCGCCCGACGAAGCCTATCTCATTCCGGCCTATGCCTCCTTTGCCGGGGCGCATGACGGACAGCGCGTGACCGTGGCCGAAGACGGCGTCCTGCGGCTCGAAGGACTGGTGCCGGGGGTGTATGTGCTACTCGCCCGCCACATTGCGCCCGCGCCGAACGGGGCGGAGACGGATGTGCGCTCCCACTCGACGACCGTGACATTTGCCGTGGGCGGATCGCACGCCGAGCATTGAGGCCGGATAAAAAAACCCCACCTGCCCGAAGGCAGATGGGGCGGAGTTTTCCCTACGCAGCAGGAATGGGTCAGACGTTCTCGAACTGGTTCATGGTGTTGTGCTCGCCGCTGGCTTTCAGGGCGCGCTCACCGGCAACCATTTCCTTGAACGTGTCGCCGAGGTCGGAGCCGACTTCGTGCTGGTGTTTCACAGCCGAGACATTGTTGCGGATTTCCTGACGCTGGATCGTCTTCACATAGGCGGCCATCTTGTCTTCGCCGAAGTAACCGCGCGAGAGCTGGTCGGTGGCGAAGGCCGTCATGTGGAAGGTCGGCAGCGTGATCAGGTTGTGGAACACGCCGGCGCGCTCGGAAATGTCGTACTGGAAGCGTTGCAGGCGGCGGTCTGCCTCCTGGCCAAGCGGGGTGTCGTCATACTTGGCCGACATAAGCTCCGCTTCCGGATATTCGCCCTCTGCAATCTTGCCCTCTGCGGCCCAGGCCTTGCGGACCTGTTTGCGCAGGTTGAGCGTCCAGTTGAAGGAGGGCGAGTTGTTGTAGGTGAGCTTGGCGTTCGGGACAGCTTCCTTCACGCGGTTCACGAGGCCGGCGATGATGTCCACATCCGGCGTGTCGGTCTCGATCCAGAGAAGGTCTGCGCCGCCGAGGGTGAGGTTGGCGATGCAATCCTCGACCACGCGGTCTGCGCCGGTGCCTTCACGGAACTTGAACAGGCCGTTGGGAAGGCGGACCGGCTTCACGAGGCGGCCATTCTGCTGGAGGGCCATGTCGCCTTCCTGCAGCGGGCTGGCGGGCGTGATCTCTTCGACTTCGAGCCATTTGGTGTATTGCGAGGCAAGGTCGCCGGGGCCGGTGGAGACCGGGACTTTCTGCGTCAGGCCAGCGCCGAGGCTGTCGGTACGCGCCACGATGACGCCATCGTCCACGCCGAGTTCTTCGAAGGCCAGGCGGCAGGCGCGCAGCTTCTCGATGAAGTCTTCACGCGGAACAGTGACCTTGCCATCCTGGTGGCCGCACTGTTTTGCGTCCGACACCTGGTTCTCGATCTGGATGCAGCAGGCGCCAGCCTTGATCAGTTCCTTGGCGAGCAGGTAAGTCGCGTGCTCGTTGCCGAAGCCGGCGTCGATGTCGGCGATGATCGGCACGACATGGGATTCGAAATTGTCGATGCGGGCGACGATGGTTTCGATGACATCCGCAGGCGCGCCTTTTTCGCGGGCCGCTTTCAGCTCACGGAAGAGATCGTTCAGGGCGACTTCATCAGCCTGGCGGAGGGAAACGTAGATCTCCTCGATCAGGTCTGCGACCGAGGTTTTCTCGTGCATCGACTGGTCCGGCAGGTGGCCGAAACGGTTGCGCAGGCCAGCGACCATCCAGCCGGAGAGGTACACATAGGTGCCTTTGGCGGTGCCCTTCATGCGCTTGACGGCCTTGATCATCTGCTGGGCATGGAAGCCCGACCAGCAGCCGAGCGACTGGGTGAACTTGGAGTGATCCTGGTCATAGGCGGCCATGTCGGCGCGCATCACACCGGCCATCTCGCGGGCAATGTCGAGGTGGGTGTTGTAGGTGTTCTGGATCTTGAGCTGGACGATATCGTCCACGGTGACGCCGCCGGGTGCCTGGCCGGTGGGGTAACGTTTCTGGACCTGGGCGCGAAGCTCAGCATAGGTGGGACGCTTGGTCATGGGAGTATCTCCTTACGGGAAAATCGTGTTAGTCTGTTGACGTATCATGCAAGGTTGCGCAGCGCTTCATAGGCGGGCAGCGTCAGGAAGTCGGCGAGGTCTTCGGAGGTTGCCGTCTCGGCGAAGATGCGGGCGGCAATATCGTAACGGCCAGCCTTGAAGCCATTTTCGCCCAGGGCGGCCTGCACCTTGCCGAGCTCGTCGGCGAGGATTTCGTCGAACCAGGCCTTGGTGAAGGTGCGGGCGTTGCCGTCTGCCGCTTTCACCTGTGCGCCATGGTAGATCCACTGCCAGATCTGGCTGCGGGAGATTTCAGCGGTGGCCGCGTCTTCCATCAGGTTGTGGATCGGCACGGCGCCGCGGCCACTCAGCCAGGCGGCGGTGTATTCGATGCCGACAGATACATTCGTGCGCACGCCTGCCTCGGTGATGTCGCCGGTGTGCGGCGTCAGCAGCGATTTCTGGCTGATCGGCGGGAAGCAGCGCTGGCCGAGAACCTGGTTGCCGAGCGGCATATGCTCGTTGAAGACTTCCATGGCGACGGGAACGAGCGCCGGGTGGGCCACCCAGGTGCCGTCATGGCCATTCTTCACTTCACGGAGCTTGTCGGCGCGGACCTTGGCGAAGGCCGCGTCGTTGGCAGCCTCGTCATTCTTGACCGGGATCTGCGCTGCCATACCGCCCATGGCGTGGGCGCGGCGACGGTGGCAGGTCTTGATGAGCAGCAGCGAATAGGCGTTGAGGAAGGCCCGGTCCATACCGACCTGCGCGCGATCGGGCAGGACGAAATCGGGATTTTTCCGCAGCGTCTTGATGTAGGAGAAGATGTAGTCCCAACGGCCACAGTTCAGACCCGCAATGTGGCGGCGCAGCTCGTAGAGGATCTCGTCCATCTCGAAGGCGGCAGGCAGCGTCTCGATCAGCACGGTGGCCTTGATGGAGCCGGTGGGGATGCCGATTTCGCCTTGTGCGTACTCGAACACTTCATCCCAGAGGCGGGCTTCCAGATGGCTCTCCATCTTGGGCAGGTAGTAGAACGGGCCGATGCCGGCTTCGAACAGCATCTTGCCATTGTGATAGAAGTGCAGGCCGAAATCGAAGAGGCTGGCCGAGACCGGGCGGCCATCGACAAGGACGTGGGCCTCTTCCATATGCCAGCCGCGCGGACGGACGATCATCACAGCGATTTTGTCATTCAGCGCATAGGACTTGCCCGAGGCGGCATCGGTGTAAGCCAGCTTGCCGCGGGCGAAGTCCTGCATGTTGACCTGGCCATCGATCATGTTGGCGAAAGTCGGCGAGGAGGCATCCTCGAAATCGGCCATGAACATTTTCGCGCCGGAGTTCAGCGCGTTGATCATCATCTTGCGGTCCACCGGGCCAGTGATCTCGACAGAGCGGTCCAGCAGGATGGACGGAACCGGATCGACTTCCCAGTGACCATTCCGGATGACCTTCGTCTCGGGAAGGAAATCGGGCAGCTCGCCAGCGTCGAAACGGGCCTGACGCGCCTTGCGGGCAGCCAGCAGCTCACGGCGGCGGGCACCGAAGCGGCGCTCCAGCGCCTCGACAAAAGCCAGCGCCTGCGGGGTGAGCACGCGGTCTACACCGGCGGCCTTGCCCGTCACTTCGATCTTCGCGCGGGCGGCGGAAGGCTGTTCAAGTGTGGCTGCGATGGACATGGCCGGTACTCCCTGGATGTCTTAATTCTTGACACAACCATATTTACAGCGCGCGAGATGATCGAGTACCTTTCTGTTTCCATTGGGTTTTTGTGTTTACGTTGTAACAAGAACCTTGTGTCACATGTAAGGTTTGTAAACTTAACCGGGGTGCCAGATGGCCGAGCGCAAGGAAAAAACCCTTATCGGCCCGCGTGTTCGGCGGCTGAGACGGACACTTGGGATCACCCAGGCGCAGATGGCCGAAGACCTCGGAGTCTCCGCCAGTTACATTAACCTGATCGAGGGGAACCAACGCCCGATCAGCGCCAACCTCCTGCTGACGCTGGCGCGGGTTTACGACTTTGACATTTCCGATGTGGGCGGCGCGGGCGATGCGCGGCTGATTTCGGAGCTTATGGAAGTGCTGCGCGACCCGGCGCTGGAGGCCGGCCCCGTCGGCAAGAATGATGTGGAGGATGTGGTAAATGCCAATCCTGACATCGCGCGCGCCTTTGTGCAGCTTTACGACAAATACCGCGAACTGGCCCTGCGGACCTATTCGGACAATAATCCGCTGACGGACCGGGAGAAGGTGGAGCTTCTGGAAGAATCCGCCCGCAGCGTCGAATCCGTTCGTCAGATGCTGCAGGATCACCGCAATTATTTCCCGGAGCTGGACGAGGCGGCCGAAGCCTTTGCGGCGGAAATGTCCACCCTGCATGAAGACCTTTACGCCGCGATGATCCAGCGCCTGAAGGGGCAGCATGGGTTGCGCGTGCGCGTGGTGCCTTATGACATCATGCCCAACACCCTGCGCTATTACGACCGGCACAAGCGCGGCATCGACCTTTCAGAACTGCTGCCGCCTTCCGGGCGCCGTTTCCAGCTCGCCTTTCAGCTGGGCATGCTGGAATTCAGTGATCTGATTGATTCCTATGTGCTGAAAGCGGGCTTTACCGACCGGGACGCCATCGGCCTTGCCCGCGTGAGCCTTGCCAACTATTTCGCCGCCGCCGTTCTGATGCCGTATCACGCCTTCCTGCGGGAAGCGGAGAAGACAAAATATGATGTGCAGCTGCTGAGCCACCGCTTCGGCACGAGCTTCGAGCAGACGGCACACCGGCTGACCACGCTGCAGAAGCCTGACGCGCGGGGCATTCCCTTCTTCTTCGTGCGTATCGACACGGCGGGCAATGTTTCCAAACGCTTCAGCGCCGGGCGGTTTCACTTCTCGAAGTTTGGCGGTGCCTGCCCGCTGTGGAACATCCATGAATGTTTTGAGGCACCCGGACGCATCCGCACACAGATTATCCAGATGCCGGACGACACCACGTATTTTTCCATCGCGCGCACGATCAGCCGCACCGATGGCATCTATGACAAGCCCGGCCCGAAGCTGGCCATCGGGCTCGGCTGCGATATTGCCTATGCCAAACGGCTCGTTTACGCGGCGGACCTCAACCTCGACCATGTGGAGCCGACGCCGATTGGCGTGAACTGCTACATGTGCGAACGTCAACACTGCGCCTCACGCGCGCATGCACCGCTGAGCAAGAAGCTGATCTTCGATGAGCGGGCACGCGGCATCTCGCTCTACCGCTTCCAGGCGGATTAGAGCACTTCGCTGAGAACCCGGACCAGAGATGTGTCCATCATTGGCTTGCGGACCAGCGCCGCAAAGCCAGCGCTCCGCGCGGTCTCCTCCAGCGCATGCGCCTCCCAACCGGAGATCATCACCGCAGGCGCCTCAACGCCTTTCTTTCGCAGGGCGTCGAGCACGCCGAAGCCGTCAACGCCTTCAAGCTTCAGGTCGATCACGAAGCAATCATAATCGCCGGGCGCAACATGGGCGAGCAGGTCCTCAGCCCCCGCAAATGTCTGTACGCTGAAGCCGCGCGCGCCCAGAAGCAGGCGCAGCGACTGGCGCACGGCCACGCTGTCGTCGACAACAGCGATACGTCTCGCAGGGTGGACTGGCAGGGGTTTTGCTATCGCGCTCACTTCACTCTCCGGCATTCCGGGAGCTTAATTCCTGCACGCGAACGGGGCTGCCGTCTGTAAGTAGAAGCCCCTAAAACTGCGTATTATTCAATCCCGAAGCCGGCAGCGAAGGCAACGCGCAGCACGGCGGAGAGATTTCCGGCGCCCATCTTTTCCATGACGTTGGCACGGTGGATTTCGACCGTCCGCGGGGAAATATCCAGCGAGATGGCGATCTCCTTGTTGGTCTGGCCATCGACCAGGCCAAGCAGGACTTCCTTCTCGCGCGCCGTGAGCCGCTCGATCAGGCCGCGCGCTTCATCGGCAAGCACTTCTTCCTTGCGGCGGGTCTCCATCCGCTCGAAAGCGCGGGTGAGCGCATCCACCAGGGTCTGCTTGGCGTAGGGCTTTTCGACAAAATCCACAGCGCCCGCCTTCATGGCACGGACAGCAACGGCAACATCGCCATGGCCGGTGAGAACGATCACCGGCATGGCCACGCCGCGTTGGTTGAGTTCCTGCTGGACTTCGAGGCCATCCATCTTCGGCATCTGAACATCCAGGAGGATGCAACCTTTTTCTGCCTCTTCAGCCTGCTCCAGAAAAGCAACGCCGTCGGGATAGGTTTTCACGCGAAAGCCGGCATGACGCAGCATGAAGCTCGCGGAGTGGCGAATAGCTTCATCGTCATCGACCAGATGGATTAGGCGAGTATCGGTCATGAACCTGATTTACCTGCATCTTTTCTCAGTGTGAACCGAAAACAGGTTCCGCCTTCGGGCGGCGAATTGGCACGGATGACCCCGCCATGGGCCTCCACGATCGTCTGGCAGATAGACAGGCCGAGGCCCATGCCCTGCGATTTGGTGGTGGAAAACGGCTTGAAGATGTTTTCACGCAGCTCCGCCGTCAGGCCGGGGCCATTGTCGCAGACTTCGATGGCGACATAGCCGGGCTCTTCCGCAGCATAGACCGAGATGTTGATTCGGGCGTCCTGCGTATTGGTGAGGGCGTCCATGGCGTTACGGATAAGGTTGATGACAACCTGCTGGATCTGGATGGGGTCGCCCAGCACATTATCGGCGCCTTCGTCCAGATCGAGCTTGATCGGGATATCCGCCAGGTCGCGCGAGAGTTTGGACAGGGCAATGGCGTCGGCGAGCAACGGGCCGAGGGTGAGTGGGCGGGCATCGACCTCGCCGCGGGAGACATAGGAGCGCAGCTTGCGCACGATCTCGCCGGCGCGCACAGCCTGGCGGGCCGCTTCGGTGAGCGCTTCGCGCAGAATTTCGCGCGTTTCCGGATCGGGCGAATCGAGCAGGTCGCGGCTGGCTTCGAGATAGTTGGCGACAGCCGTGAGCGGCTGGTTGAGCTCGTGCGCAAGGGCCGAGGCCATAGTGCCGACAGCGCTGAGGCGGGAGAAATGGACCAGCTCCGACTGCATTTCCTGCATGCGCAGCTCGGCGCGCTGCTGCTCGGTCAGGTCACGTATGAAGGCAGTGAAGAGGTAACGATCGCCGATGCGGGCTTCACCGATCTTGAGATCGATGGGAAATTGCGTGCCGTCCGCGCGCGAGGCGATGACGACGCGGCCCTTGCCGATGATCTGCCGCTCGCCGGTACGCAGGTAGTTGCCGATGTAATTGTCGTGGTTGACCTTGTCGCGGCCCGCCATGAGGAGGTTGACCGGCTTGCCGATCACCTCTTCGACGGTGAAGCCGAACAGGTTTTCAGCGGCGCGGCTGAAGGCCATGATCTTGCCGGACTCGTCGATCACCACCATGCCATCGGGCACCGACGCAAGAATGGACGCCAGATGCAGCTGCAGCGTCTGGCTGTCCAGCAGGTCGACCGGGGGCAGAGTCGGCTTCTCCGTTTTGCTCATCGGTCTTTTTTTCTTCATACGGCAACTTTTCCCTATCACTGCCTGCTGCAGCGGCCCCACGCAAGGCGCGGGGTCAGCGGCCCTTACCTTCTCCGCGAGGGCTGAAGTCGCGGCTGAGCCGCACGCCAGAGGGCGAAGCCGAGGATCGCAACGCCGGCGGCCATCGCATAGCAGCCCCAGCAGTGCATCGCAGCGAGGGCCATGATGTCGCCGGCCTCAGAACCTGCCGTATGCAGCGGCGCACCGCCACCACACCGCATGGCCAGATAGTCCTGAAGGGTCGCCTGGCGGCCCAGTTCGTTCAGCTCGCTCGTGAACTTTACGGCACCGGTTGCAGCCAGCGCGCTGCCCAGTCCTGCCAGTTTCCACATGGGAGGTCTCCTCTGCTTACACCCCCGGACTAAACAGGTGCGACAGGCAGGCCCATCCGTAGTTCCCCCTATACAGGCCATTGCACCATTCCGGCAGTTACGGCCTACTATCGCCAATTACGATTCAGCACTGAAGGGGGTATTCCCAATGAGTACGCGCGCTGACACATCCAGAGGGGCGGGGCCAGGCTTCAGCATTGGCGCCGTCAGTGCGTTGACGGGCCTTGTGGCCCTCGGCGTCCTGATCATTGCCGGCAACGCAGCCGACCCGATGATGGGTGCCCATGCATGGATTTTCTTTTTCCTCACTGTAGCCGGGCTGATGATCACCGGCCTGTGGGCGGGCAGCCTGAATGGCCGCAATCCGTTCAATCCGGACTTCTACGAAGACACGATCGTGAAGTTCGGTGTGGCGGCAGCCATGTTCTGGGGCATCGCGGGCTTCCTTGTGGGCCTCATCATCGCCCTGCAGCTGGCCTTCCCGAACATCTTTTACTTCCCCGATTTGGGATGGACCAACTTCGGCCGCCTGCGCCCGCTGCACACCTCCGCCGTGATCTTCGCCTTCGGCGGCAACGTGCTGATCGCGACGAGCTTCTACGTGGTGCAGCGCACCTGCCGCACACGGCTGGCCGGGGGCATGTGGCCCTGGTTCGTCTTCTGGGGCTACAACCTCTTCATCGTCATCGCCGGCACGGGATACCTGCTGGGCGTGACCCAATCGAAGGAATATGCCGAGCCTGAATGGTATGCCGACCTGTGGCTGACCATCGTCTGGGTCGTCTATCTCCTCGTCTTCCTCGGCACGCTGTGGAAGCGGAAAGAACCCCACATCTATGTGGCCAACTGGTTCTACCTCTCCTTCATCGTGACGATTGCGATGCTGCACATCGTCAACAACCTCGCTATCCCTGTCTCGCTGTCGAGCTCCAAGAGCTACCAGCTGTTCAGCGGTGTACAGGATGCGCTGACGCAATGGTGGTACGGCCACAACGCCGTGGGCTTCTTCCTCACGACCGGCTTCCTCGCCATCATGTATTACTTCATTCCGAAACAGGTGAACCGGCCGGTCTTTTCCTACCGCCTGTCGATCGTTCACTTCTGGTCGCTGATCTTCATCTACATCTGGGCCGGTCCGCACCACCTGCACTATACCGCCCTTCCGCAATGGGCGCAGACACTGGGCATGACCTTCTCGATCATGCTGTGGATGCCAAGTTGGGGCGGCATGATCAACGGCGTGATGACCCTGTCGGGCGCCTGGGACAAGCTGCGCACGGACCCCATCGTCCGCATGATGATCGTCGCCCTTGCCTTCTACGGCATGTCGACCTTCGAAGGCCCGCTGATGAGCGTTCGCGCCGTCAACTCGCTGTCGCACTACACCGAATGGGGCATCGCCCACGTTCACTCCGGCTCGATGGGCTGGGTCGGGTTCATCAGCTTCGGCGCGCTCTACTGCGTCACGCCCTGGCTGTGGAAACGCAAGGCCCTTTACTCGAAGGCCCTGGTTGAGTGGCACTTCTGGCTCGCGACGCTCGGCATCCTTTTCTACATCGTTGCGATGTATGTTGCCGGCATCACCGAGGGCCTGATGTGGCGCGCCTATAACGAGTTCGGCTTCCTCGAATACTCGTTCATCGAAACCGTCAAAGCCAAGCACGTCATGTACATCATCCGTGCGGGCGGCGGGGCGCTCTACCTGACTGGCGCGTTGCTGATGGCCTACAACCTGGTTCGCACGGCCCTTGGCCATGGCGGAGCCCGCGATGTGGCTGCCAGCGAAGCACCGGCCTCCCCCAAACCCGCCCTTCAGCCTGCTGAATAAGGAGCACTGAACATGGCTATCATGGACAAACACGAGAAACTTGAGCGCCACTCACTGCTTCTCACCATCGGTATCCTCGTGGTCGTCGCCATTGGCGGCCTCGTGGAGATCGCCCCGCTGTTCTATCTCGAAAACACCATCGAGAAGGTTCAGGGGATGCGGCCCTACACGCCGCTGGAGCTGAAGGGGCGCAACGTCTACATCCGCGAGGGCTGCTATGTCTGCCACTCGCAGATGGTGCGCCCCCTGCGCGACGAAGTGGAGCGCTACGGCCACTACTCGCTGGCTGCGGAGAGCATGTATGACCACCCCTTCCAGTGGGGCTCCAAGCGGACCGGGCCGGATCTTGCACGCGTTGGCGGCAAGTATTCGGACGAATGGCACCTGGACCACCTGAAGGACCCCAAATCGGTGGTTCCGGACTCCATCATGCCTCCCTACGCCTTCCTGGCGGAGAAGAAGCTGAAGTTTGACGACATCGAGGACCACCTGAAAGCCCTTCGCATGGCTGGCGTTCCCTATACGGACGACATGATCGCCAATGCAAAGGCCGATCTTGTGGCTCAGGCCTCGCCAAACGCAGACTTTGATGCGGAAGACGCCCTTGTCGCCCGCTACACCGAAGCCTCTGGCCGTGACGGCACAGTGCGCATCTCCGACTTCGACCTCAACCCGGCCGAAGTCACCGAGATGGATGCCCTCATCGCCTACCTGCAGATGACAGGCACGCTCGTCGACTTCTCGACCTACGAAGCCAACGACCTCAGCAACCGGCGCTAAGGAGACAGTGAGATGTATGAAACACTTGCAAGCTTTGCGCAGACCTGGGGCCTCGGCTTTTTCGTGACGATGTTCCTCGTCGCCGTTGCCTATGCCTTATGGCCCAGCAATGGCGCGAAGTTCCGCGCCGCGGCCCACCAACCTCTTGTCGATAAGGACCCGTCAGATGACTGACCACAAACGGGATATTGATGAAGTCTCCGGCGTTGAGACAACGGGGCACAGCTGGGACGGCATCAAGGAGCTGAACAATCCCCTGCCGCGCTGGTGGCTCTATGTATTCTATGGCTCTATCGTATGGGCCATCGGCTACATGATCGTGATGCCCGCGATTCCCGCCCTGCCGGGCATGGGCATGACCAACACGCGGGGCATTGCCGGACATTCCGACCGCGCGGAAGTGGCCAAGGAAGTGGAAAAACTCCACACCGAGCGCGCCGCTGCCGCCAGCCAGCTTGTCGGCGCATCGCTGGAGCAGATCGAGAATGACCTCTCGCTGCAACAGTTCGCCCTCGCCATGGGTGAGAGCGCTTTTGGCGACAACTGTGCGACCTGCCATGGCGCAGGCGGCCGAGGCGCCAAGGGCTATCCGATGCTCGCAGACGATATCTGGCTGTGGGACGGAACGCTGGAAGGCATCGAAACGACGCTTCGCCACGGCATTCGCCACACGGAAGATCCAGATACGCGCCGCAACACCATGCCTGCCTTTGGCCGGGATGGCATGTTGACGCCAAGGGAAATCGACGACCTGGTGGAATATGTGCTCGACCTATCGGGCCGCGAGGCTGACCAGGCCGCAGTCTCCCGCGCTGCACCGATCTATGCGACCCAGTGCGTGACCTGCCATGGCGCGGACGGCAAGGGCAATCGCCAGCTTGGCGCCCCCAACCTGACCGACCATGAATGGCTGTTCGGCGGCGAGCCGCGCGACATCCAGCAGACCATCTACAGTGCACGGAACGCACACATGCCTGCCTGGCAGGGCCGCCTCGATGATCCGACCATCAAGGCCCTGGCGGTTTATGTTCACTCGCTCGGCGGGGGTGAGAAGTGACAAAGGTCACGCTCATCAAAGCGGGTGGTACGGATGCTCCGGCGAAGAAGCCGGAGCATCCCCCCTCCCTCTATGAGAAACGCCACCAGATCTATCCCAAGCTGGCACACGGAAAATTCCGTTCGTTCAAATGGCTGGTGATGGCGGTTACACTCGGCATCTATTACCTGATCCCCTGGATTCGGTGGCCGCGCGGCGAAGGCATTCCCGACCAGGCCGTTCTGGCCGATTTTGCCGGTGAAAAATTCTATTTCTTCTTCTTCGAAATCTGGCCGCAGGAAATCTACTATCTTGGTGGATTGCTGATCCTGGGAGCGCTGGCGCTGTTCCTTGTTACCTCGCTCTTTGGCCGGGTATGGTGCGGTTATACCTGTCCGCAAACGGTCTGGACCGACCTTTACATCTGGGTGGAGCGCGCCTTTGAGGGCGACCGGGCCGCCCGCATGCGGCTCGACAAGAGCCCGATGAGTTTCAACAAGGCCTGGCGCAAGATTGGCAAGCACATCGTCTGGCTGCTGATTGCCTTCCTGACAGGCGGCGCCTTCATTCTCTACTGGCACGACGCCCCGACGATTGCGCGCACCTTCTTTACGGGCGAAGCGCCGCTGACGGCCTATTTCTTTGCCGGCATCCTGACCTTCACGACATACGCCCTCGCCGGAACGATGCGCGAGCAGGTGTGCACCTATCTCTGCCCCTGGCCGCGGATTCAGGGCGCGTTGACGGACGAGCATGCACTCAACGTCACCTACCGCTATGACCGGGGCGAGCCGCGTGGCCCGCACCGCAAGGACCAGAGCTGGGAAGGCCGCGGCGACTGCATCGACTGCAAGCAATGCGTTCAGGTCTGCCCGGTGGGGATCGACATCCGCGACGGCGCGCAGCTGGAATGTATCCACTGCGCCCTCTGCATCGATGCCTGCGACGACATGATGAAGAAGGTTGGCCGACCGACCGGACTGATTGCCTATGACACGGATGTTGCCGTTCAGGCGCGGGCATGCGGGCAGAAACCGCGTTACAAGCTGCTGCGTACGCGCACAGTGCTTTACGCGATCCTGATTGCAGCGATCAGCCTCCTGATGATGTGGGGCTACAGTGCAAAATCCACGTATGAATTCAACGTGTTGAAAGACCGCTCGCCGCCCTTTATCCGCCTGTCAGATGGCCGTATCCGCAATGGTTACACACTGAAACTGGTCAACAAATCTACAGACATTCGTACGGTTGCCGTGTCCGTGGAGGGGCTGCCGGAAGCCGAGTTCGAGATCATCGGCCTTGGCAGCGCGCCGGATGGCGGATCGATGGAGCTGACCGCAGACGCGCACGGTGTTGACCGCTACCGCCTGCTGGTGACCGCGCCGTCTGAAGGCCTCCCCGCCCGCACAACGCTGACCGTACAGATCAAGGATGCAGAGACCGGTGAAATCGCCGAAGCCGACGCGCCCTTCACTTCAGGAGACAGATAATGGCTGCTTCCATGACCCTTGACCGCCCCCCCAAAGGACAGATGAAAGGCTGGCATGCCCTGCTCTGGTTCCTCGGCTTCTTCGGCTTCATGTTTGTCGTGAACGGCATCTTCCTGTGGGCGGCGATTTCGAGCTTCCCCGGCGAAGACGTTGAGAAGTCCTATCTGGCGGGTGTGGACTACAATCACGAGCTGGCACGCCGCGCGGCGCAGCAAGACGCCGGATGGACCGGCGAGATCGGCATCACGCAAGGCGCAGCCGGCAAGGAAGTGCACGCCCGGCTGTTGAAGGCCGATGGCTCGGCGCTGCCAGTGTTTGCAACGACCGCCTTGCTGCGCCACCCGACAGACCGCGCACTGGACCGGGTGGTGGACCTGTCTCCCGCAGGCGGCGGCGAATACCGCGCTGAGATGGGCGACCTGACGCCGGGCCTCTGGACCGTGGTAGTCACGGCCGATGTGGATCCGCAAACTGAGGGCACTGAATTTGAGGCCCGCCGGGAGATCATGGTGCCATGACTGGCCTCTCCCTTGATGCCAATGGATGCCCGAGCGGCCTTGCGCCGCCGAGCGGAGACGCCGCCTCCGACCCGTCCGCTTTCGTCCGCAAGGTAGGCAAGCAGAGCCGCCTTTCGCTGACGGTGCGCGGGGCAAAGTGCGGTGGCTGCCTCTCGCGGATCGAGGGCGCCGTGGGGGAATTGCCCGGCATCGAGACAGCAAGGCTGAACCTGTCGAGCGGACGGCTGGACGTTGCCTGGTCGGGCAATCTTGATCCGCGCCGCATTGCCGAAGCGGTCAGCACGCTTGGCTATGGCGTCGCCCCGCTCGACACGGCAAGCGATGACGACGCCCACAAGAAAGAAGAACGCTCGCTGCTGCTGGCGATGGGCGTCGCCGGATTTGCGACGGCAAACATCATGCTGCTGTCGGTCTCCGTCTGGGGCGGGCATGGCGAGATGGGCGAGGCAACACGGCAAGGCCTGCATGCGCTGTCTGGCGTGATCGCGCTGCCGACGCTGCTCTATGCAGGACGGCCCTTCTTTGCCTCGGCGTGGAATGTGCTGAAGAAGCGGCGCACCAATATGGATGTGCCGATTTCGCTGGCGCTGATCCTTGCTTTCTCCGTGAGCGTTGCCGAGACAATCCGGGGCGGCGAACATGCTTACTTCGATGCCGCCTGCATGCTGCTGTTCTTCCTGCTGATCGGGCGGTTCCTGGATGCGCGTGTGCGTCGGCGGGCCTGGTCTGCCGCGCGCGACCTGGCAGCGCTGGCGAGCCGGACGGTGACGCGGCTCAGCGCAGACGGCACGCCGCAATCGGTGCGCTCCGAAGAGATCCGCCCCGGCGACCGCATCCTGCTGGCACCGGGCGAGCGGGCCGTGGTCGACATGGTGATCGAGCAAGGCGAGTCGGAAGTGGACGAGAGCCTTGTAACCGGCGAAAGCCTGCCGCGCTGGAGCGGCGCGGGCATGAAGCTGATGGCGGGGGCGATCAACCTTTCCCAACCGCTGACAGGCCGGGCCACGGCGGCGGCGGCAGACTCGCTGCTCTCGGAAATCAGCCAGATGTTGTCGGCGGGCGAGCAGAAACGCTCGACCTATCGTCAGATCGCGGACAAGGCCGTTTCGCTCTATGTGCCGCTGGTGCATTCGACGGCGCTGCTGACCTTCCTTGGCTGGTGGCTCATCGGCGGGCTGGGCCTGCGGGAATCCATCCTGATTGCCGTCTCCACGCTGATCATCACCTGCCCCTGCGCGCTGGCACTGGCGGCGCCGGTGGTTCAGGTGGTCGCGGCCGGGCGCCTGTTCAAAGGCGGGGCGTATCTCAAATCCGGCGACGCGCTGGAGCGGATTGCAGCTTGCGATCATATCATCTTCGACAAGACCGGCACGCTGACACTGGGCACGCCGCGCTTTGTTTCGACGGGCATTCCGGCAGACCTCCTGAATGACGCCGCGCAGCTGGCCCGCGCCAGCCGGCATCCGCTTTCCCGCGCGCTGACGGCAGCCGCTGGCGCCGGGCCGCTGGCCAAGGACGTGAAGGAACATCCCGGCCTCGGCCTGGAGGGCGAAGTAAACGGCGCGCCCTGCCGACTTGGCTCGGCAGAATGGACGGGCGCCGTCGCAGGCGGACATTCGGGCGCCTCGCTCTTCTTTGCGCGCGGCGATGAAGCGCCAGTGGAGCTGCGCTTCGAGGACGACATCCAGGGCGACGCCTCCGGCGTGATCGGGAAGCTCAGCGCGATGGGCATGACGATGGAAATCGTCTCCGGCGACCGCGCAGAAGCCGTCAGCGATGTGGCGCAGAAGCTGGGCATTACCCAGTGGACAGCCGGCGCAAAGCCGCAGGACAAGGTGCGCCGGCTGGAAGAATTGCAGGGCGCAGGCCGCAAGGTGCTGATGATCGGCGATGGCCTCAATGATGCAGGCGCGCTGGCGCTGGCCCATGCCTCAGCCGCGCCGGGCGGCGCGCTGGATGTGAGCCAGTCAGCCTCCGATGCCGTTTATTCCGGCGGCCTGGCGCCCCTGCCCCGGCTGGTAAAAACGGCGCGGACGGCAAAGGCCGTGATGTTGCAGAATTTCGGCTTTGCAGCGGCGTATAATCTAGTGGCGGTTCCGATCGCGATCCTTGGCCATGCAACACCGCTGGTGGCGGCGATTGCGATGTCCGGCTCTTCGCTGGTCGTTTGCCTCAACGCCCTTCGGATCAATCTGAATACGGAGAAACAAGCATGAGCGGACTTCTCTTCCTGATCCCTATCGCTTTGTTCATGGGCGGCCTTGGGCTGGTGGCCTTTCTCTGGGCCGTCCGCAGCGGACAGTTCGACGATCCCGATGGGGCGGCGCAGCGCATCCTGATCTCACCGGACCAGCCCCTGCCGGACCGCAAGACCGCGCAGG
The DNA here is from genome assembly GCF_019679475.1 of Hyphomonas sediminis. Taxonomy (NCBI): domain Bacteria; kingdom Pseudomonadati; phylum Pseudomonadota; class Alphaproteobacteria; order Hyphomonadales; family Hyphomonadaceae; genus Hyphomonas; species Hyphomonas sediminis. The sequence continues at coordinate 1,950,466 of NZ_JAIEZP010000001.1, read as the reverse complement.
AGTAGCGGGCAGCAGCAGCGTCCGGAACGCACGCTTTGGGGCGTGGCCGGCGGGGTGCGCGCTTCGGTTTGGTGGAGTTTCAGGACGTGTCGGGGGCGTACCCGCTGATCCTTCGACTTCGCTCAGGATGAGCTTCGGGAGGTGGGGTGTTTGAGGCGTCCCAAAAACGACAGGAAAACGCCATCGGGGCTTGGGCGAGGTTCGTCGGGAGATCGGATTCCCAGACAGGATCGTTCCAATGGGCTTTGACGAGCGCAGGCTTTTTATAAGCGCGCCAGTGGTCGCCGACGCTGACGATGTGGATGCGGCCCCATTTGGTGACGGCGATGAGAAGCGTGCGAAGCTCCACATCCTGCCGTTTGAAGATCGCGCGCAGTTGCAGCCAGAGATATGGCCAGAAGACTGGCAATACGTGGGCGTAGAGGCGGGCGATCTGGGGTGTCATCCCTTGCAGTATAAGTCAGCCTGCGGAGGGGGTGGATACGATTGCGGGTTGTGGTGTGGGGACGGGCGATGGGGGGTGGATAGGGGTGCCCGCTCTATCCTTCGACTTCGCTCAGGATGAGCTTCGTTGGGGCGTCGCTTTTTGGGCGTCTTCCCGGAATTTGCGGAGCGAATGTCCGGGATCCAGGGGGGGAAGGCTGGGTCCCGGTCTTCGCTTGCAGCGAAACCGGGATGACGGGCTGAGAGGGTGGGAGGCCCTCACCCCGGCCCTCTCCCGGAGGGAGAAGGGGCGGGTTGTGTCTGGGGGCGTCGTTGTGGGTACAAACCGTGTCAGACAGTGACTTTTTGGGACTTTTCGGGGACGGATTGGATCACTTTGGGGACAAAAAAGTACGGCGCGGAACAGGGGGGTGACTGTTCCGCGCCGTGGGTGGCTCTGGTGAGGGCAACCAGAGCTATTCAGCCCAGCCGCCGCCCATCGCCATGAAGAGGTTGATCTCGGCGCTGGCCTTGGCCGCCTCAGACTGGGCGAGCGAGGTGCGCGTCTCGATCAGGGTACGCTCGGCATCGAGGACGGAGAGGAAGTTGTCCGTACCGATACGGTAGCGCGTTCTGGCAAGCTCGGCAGCTTCCTCGGCGGCGCGCAGGGAGGCTTCGAGCGCGGCGTAACGCTCTTTCTCTGCCGCATAGTTGGTGAGGGCGACTTCAGCTTCTTCCAATGCCGTGAGGAAGGTTTCGTCGAAGTTCGCCAGGGCAACGTCAACGCCGGCTTCGGCAGCTTTCAGCTGCGCGCGCGAAGCCGTGATGTTCGGGAAGTTCCAGCTGATGAGCGGGCCGATGCCGAAGCTGACGCCATCATTGCTGAACATGTCCTGCGTACCGCCCAGCGAGGCGGTGCTGACAGAGCCACCGATGCGAACCGAAGGATAAAGGTTGGCGGTGGCAATCCCGACCCGGGCGGCCGCCCCGGCAAGTTGACGTTCCGCCTGGCGCACATCCGGACGGCGCGCAATCAGACTTGCGCTTTCCCCGGCTGGGAGGAGCGAGACGAGCTGCGGCATGCTCTCACATGCGGGGACCGCTTGACTCATCTCTTTCGGGGTCTGGCCAGTCAGGCGGGCCAGGCGGAACAAGGCGGCGTCACGGGCGGCGCGCACGGACGGAATGTCGGCTTCGGCGCGGCGGAGCGCGGCCTCGGCCTGCACGACATCCAGACGGATGCCGCGGCCCGCATCGAACAGGGTGCGCGTCAGGCCAAGGGTATCTTCCTGAAGCTTGTAGTTCGACTGGGCGGTTTCGAGCTGGATATTGCCGGCGCAATAATCGATCCAGGCGCGGGCGGTTTCACCCGCAACCATGAGCGAGGCCGACTGGTAGGCCGCTTCTGCGGCGGCGGCATCCTGGCGGGCCGCTTCGACGGAGGAACTGACGCGGCCGAAGATGTCCACCTCATAGGCTGTTTCAAAGCCGAGGGAATAGACATCGGTTTCCACGTCGCCCGGCGCAAAGCTCGGATCACGGACATATTGGCCGCCCGCCGTCGCCGTCGTGGACGGCAGGAGCGCGGCGCGCGCCTCCGTCAGCCCGGCGCGGACCTGTTCCAGATTGGCCGCGGCCCCGGCGAGGCTGCGGTTGTTGGACAGCGCCGTCTCGACAAGGGCGTCGAGATCCGGGCTGTTATAGAGGCGCCACCAGTCTTTCGGGACAGCGGCCTGCGCCACGCCGGCAGCTTCAGCGGAGGCCAGCTGGCCTTCAGCGCGCGATGGGAGCGCGCTTTCCGGCGCAGACGGCGCGGTGGCACAGGCGCTGAGCGCGAGGGCGGCAACGGCTGTCAGGGTAGTGACTTTGAGTTTGGTCATGCCTGGCCTCCTTCGACCGGCGTGGGAGTATGATCATCATGATCGCGGTTTGATCCGGGCAGCAGCTTCGAGACCATCCGTCCAATGACATAGAATACGGGCGTGAAGATGAGGCCGAAGACCGTTACGCCGATCATGCCGGAGAACACGGTGATACCGATGGATTGGCGCATTTCCGCCCCTGCCCCGGTGGCGAATGCCAGCGGCATCACCCCGAAGATGAAGGCGAAGGATGTCATCAGGATCGGACGCAGGCGCAGGCGGGCACTGGCGACAGCAGCTTCACGCGGCGTGACGCCATGATTTTCTTCCTGCTGCTTGGCAAACTCGACCAGGAGGATCGCGTTCTTGGCCGCAAGGGCGACAAGGACGATGAGACCGACCTGGGCCAGGATATCGTTGGCCATGCCCGCGATGTTGATGCCGATGGTGGCCGCGAGGATACACATCGGGACGATGAAGATAACCGCAAACGGCAGGGTGAAGGCTTCGTACTGCGCCGCGAGGACGAGGAAGACGAAGATAACCGCCATCACGAAGATCATCGTGGAGGAGTTGCCGACGGCTTTTTCCTGATAGGCCATCTCGGTCCACTCATAGCTGATGCCATCGGGCAGCACCTGCGCCGCAATCTCTTCCATAGCCGCCAGCGAGTCGCCTGTGGAAACACCGGCAGGCGTCTGGCCGCTGAGCTCGATGGCCGGGAAGTTGTTGTGGCGCACCATGCGAACCGGGCCGGAGCCGTCGATAATCTGGGCGACGGCCGAGATCGGCACCATCTGGCCAGTGGACGAGCGGACCTGGAACTGGCCGATATTGGCGGCCGTTTCGCGGAACGGTGCATCTGCCTGGGCGGTGACGCGGAACGTCCGCCCAAGGAAGTTGAAGTCGTTCACATAGGTCGAACCGAGGTTTGTGCCGAGGGTGGCGTAAACATCGGAAGGCTCAACGCCGAGCAGCAGGGCGCGGTCGCGGTCCACCTCCACCCGCACTGTGGGCGAGTTGGTGTTGAAGGTGGTATAGACGCTGGTGACGCGCGGTTCCTGAGCGGCAGCGCCCATCATCGCGAAGGTCGCGTTCTGGAGCGCCTCGGTGCCGAGGCCCGCACGGTCCTGGATCATCATCTTGAAGCCGCCACCTGCCCCCATGCCCTGCACAGCGGGCGGCGCAATGATGAAGGCGTTGCCTTCCGGGAGCCCTGCCATGAAATGACCCGTGAGACGCTGGGAAATCGCAGCGGCGGTGAGATCGTCCCGGCCTTTGCGATCTTCGAAGTCAGCAAGGCGGATGAACATGGTGCCGGCATTCGACGCAGACGAGAAGCTGGAGCCGTCCATACCGACCATGGCGGCTACGCCCTGGATGCCTTCAGACCCCATCAGCTCGTCAACGATGCCGAGCATCACGGTGTTGGTACGGTCAAGCGAGGCGCCTGCGGGAAGCTGGACAACGCCGATGAGGAAGCCCTGGTCCTGCTCCGGGATGAAGCCCGTGGGCGTGGACGAGAGCCGCCAGCCGGTGGTGGCCAGGAGGCCCGCATAGACGATCATCACGATCACCAGCATACGGACGAGCTTGGACACGACCGTGCCGTAGGTGTTCGACAGCCAGTCGAAGCCGCTATTGAAGGCATTACCGGCCATACGCAGCGGCGCGAAGAGCGGGTTGCCCTTCTTGTGGCCGTGTTCTTCGTGCGGCTTCAGCAGCAGCGCGCAGAGGGCCGGCGACAGGGTGAGTGAAACCAGCAGCGAGATGACGGCGGCCGAGGCGATGGCAACGGCGAACTGCTCGTAGAAGATGCCGGGAATGCCGCCCATGAAGAGCGTCGGCACGAACACCGAGACGAGCACCAGGTTCATCGCAATCAGGGCGCCGCCAACTTCGTTCATCGAGGTGATGGCCGCCTGCATGGGGCTTTTCCCCTCGCGGATGGATCGCTCGACGTTTTCCACGACGACGATGGCGTCATCGACCACGATGCCGACGGCGAGCACGAGGGCAAACAGCGACAGCGAGTTGATCGAATAGCCAAGCGCCAGCTGGACGGCGAACACACCGATGATCGAGACCGGGATCGCAAGGATCGGGATGAGCGCCGCACGCCAGGTCTGGAGGAAGACCAGGATGACGATCATCACGAGGAAGACGGCCTCAATGAGAGCGTGCTCCACAGCCGACACGGAGGCTTCCACGAACTCCGTGGGGTTATAGGGGATCATATATTCGAGACCGGCCGGGAATTCCTGCGCGGCAAGCTCCATCTCGGCCAGCACTTCCTCTGCAGCCTCGAGCGCGTTGGAGCCGGGCAGCTGGGAGATGGCGAGGCCAAGGCCGGGCTGGCCATCGAAATAGGATCGCATGAGATAGGTCTCGGCGCCGATATCGACCCGCGCGACATCACGCAGGCGGACGACGGAGCCATCGGCATCCCGGCGGATGACAACATCGCCAAATTCGGACGGCTCGATCAGGCGACCACGCACCTGGACCGGAATCTGGAACGGCGCTGCGCCCGTTTCAGCGAAGGGCGGCTGGCCGAGCGTACCGCCGGCAGCCTGAATGTTCTGGGCGCGGAGGGCGGCCACGATGTCAGCCGAGGTCAGGTTAAGCGCTGCGGCGCGCTCCGGATTGATCCAGATGCGCATCGAATAGTTGCCGCCGCCGAATACTTCGACACCGCCAACCCCGTTGATACGCAACAGCCGGTCCTTGATGTTGGAGGCGGCATAGTTGGCCACATAGTCCTGATCCAGCTGGCCGCCGGGCGATGTGAGCGCGACAAGCAGGAGGAAGCCGGACGCTTGCTGGTTCACCGAAACGCCCGTCTGGCGCACCTGCTCTGGCAGGCGCGGCTCAGCGCGGGCGACGCGGTTCTGGACCTGAACCTGGGCGGTATCAAGATCCGTACCCGGCTCAAAGGTGACGGTCAGCTGCACAACGCCGTCGGCGGTGGACGAGGATGTCATGTAAATCATCCCTTCCACACCGTTGATTTCCTGCTCCAGCGGCGCAGCGACCTGGTTGGCAAGATCCTCGGCAGAAGCGCCGGGATAGCTGGCGACGACCATCACAGTCGGCGGAGCAATTTCAGGATACTGGGCAAGCGGCAGACGCGGGAACGCGAACGCACCGAGCAGTGTTATGACAACAGAAATCACTGCGGCGAAGATGGGTCGCCGGATAAAGAAGTGAGAGAGGCGCATGGGAAACTTGTCTCTGGGAGGAAGAGAAAGGGTATGATCAGGCAGCAGGCGCTGCCGCCGCGTGTCAGTTCACGCGGCGGGCGCTCATGGCCGGACGGCTCTGGACCGTTGCCGGATCTTCGGGGGCAGCTTCATAGTCAAGCTGGACAGCAACAGGGTTGACCGACACACCCGGACGGGCACGGAGCAGACCGTTGACGATCACCCGGTCGTTGGCTTCGATGCCACCGGAGATCACCTGCATGTTGCCGCTGAGCGGACCAAGCTGAACGGTTGCGACTTCGACTTCGTTCTGCTCGTTGACGAGAAACAGGGTGCGGCGGGCGCCGTCTGTCTGGATAGCCGTTTGCGGCACCATCAGCGCGTTGTAAGGCGCCGAACCATTCATACGGACTTCGCCGGTCATGCCCGGACGGATGAGACCGTCTTCGTTTTCGATGAGGGCACGCACGCGGATCGAGCCGGTGGTGTCGCCCATGCGGTTGTCGGCGAAGACCACTTCCCCAGGACGTGTGAAGGAAGTTTCGTCCTGTAGGCGGGCCTCCGCCTTCACCGCACCTTCAGACTGCTCGGCACGCATGAAGCGCAGATAGTCAGACTCCGAGACGTTGAAGGTGAAATAGAGCTCATCATCGCGCACGATGGTGGTCAGGATATCGCCCGCCGAGTTGCCACCGGTAACGAGGTTGCCGGGGTCCACATTGCGGGCCGAGACGCGGCCATCGATCGGCGCTGTGACGCGCGTGAAGCTGAGATCCAGACGGGCAGCATCGACGCCGGCCTGAGCCGAAGCGACGGTTGCCTGCGCGCTGGCCAGGCGGGTGCGGTTCTGTTCGAGTTCCTCAACCGAGATGGCGCCGGATTCGCGCAACTTCTCGGACCGCTCAAGATCGGACTGGGCCTGGGAAAGCTCGGCACGCGCCTGAGCCAAACCGGCTTCGGCCTGCGCCAACGAGGCACGGAACGGGCGGTCATCCAGGGTGAAGAGCAACTCTCCGGCCTTCACCCGGCTGCCGTCTTCGAAATTGACGGATTTGACGTATCCGCTGACGCGGGCACGTACTTCTACGCGCTCCACAGACTCGAATCTGCCAGTATAACCGTTCCAGTCAGAGACTTCGGCCGAGAGGGGGACGGCGACTTCAACTTGTGGCGGGGGAGGACCGCCTTGCTCTTGTGCCTGAGGGGCGCTGCAAGCCCCAAGCACAAATGCCGTCGCCAAAATGGAAACGGTACCAAAATTGCGCAAGCGCATTATATTTTCCTTCACAAACAAGGCGAAACGGTGGATTTTCCGCCATAAGTCATCAGCTGTTGACCCGCATATGACGTTGGGGGAGCCCTAAGTCAACAGGTGATGACAAATTAATTTCTATGGGGTAGGGAAACGTATGAAATGTAATCAGCCAATTCGGCGCAGGGACGCCGCCGCAACCAAATCGGCCATTCTTTGCGCGGCGCGCACCCTGTTTGCCCGCGACAGCTACGAGAATGTCGGCATCCGGGAGATTGCCTCCCTGGCCGGCTCTGACGCCGCCCTGGTTTCCCGCTATTTCGGCTCGAAAGAGGAGCTGTTCACGGCGGTTCTCAGCTCCGGAGAGCGCGGCGTGGACGTGATTGGCACTGAGCTGGAAGGCCTGCCGGAACGAGTTGGCGAACTGATGTTCGATCCCGATGATGAGGGAAAGTCCATGGAGGATATCCTCATCATGCTGCATTCGGGGAATTCACCAATTGCCGGCCCGATTGTGCGCGCCTCCATTGACGAACGGTTTCACGATCCGTTTGCCAGCGTAATCGGAGGGGAAAGCGCCAAAGAACGTTCCCAGCTTTTTGGCTCGATCCTGCTCGGCCTGTCGATCAGCCAGCAAATTTCGGGGGACATCACGGACTGCCCGGAACTGCGCGAGAAGCTGAAGCGCCGGCTGGCCGACATCATCCGCAAAGCCATCGCGCCGCTCTGACGCCCTGCCCCGCCAAGTCCGCGAGACCGCCGGCTCGGCGACTGGCGAAAAGCATGCCGAACGCCGCCATCGGCAACGGGATACCCACAAAGCAGCAGCCAAGAAAAAGGGCGGCCATCAAGGCCGCCCTTCCTGCACCAGTCCGATGCGGGGCCTCCTAGTGGAGATCGAACCGGTCTGCGTTCATCACCTTGGTCCAGGCAGCGACGAAGTCCTTCACGAACTTCTCTTTCGCATCGTCCTGGGCGTAGACCTCGGCATAGGCCCGAAGGATGGAGTTGGACCCGAAGACGAGGTCAGCGCGGGTTGCGGTGAACTTCGTCTGGCCCGACTTGCGGTCCACGATATCGTAAGTGTTCGAGCCTTTCGGAACCCAGCGATACGACATGTCCGTCAGGTTGACGAAGAAATCGTTCGTGAGGGCGCCGACACGATCCGTGAACACACCATGTTTGGTGCCGCCATGGTTCGTGCCCATGACGCGCATGCCGCCGAGAAGGACCGTCATCTCAGAGCCGGTGAGCCCCATGAGCTGCGCGCGATCAAGGAGGAGCTCCTCCGGTTTCACGACATAGTCTTTCTTCAGCCAGTTGCGGAAACCATCCGCCAGCGGCTCAAGCACGCTGAACGAATCCGCATCGGTTTGCGCGTCGCTGGCGTCACCGCGGCCCGGCGAGAACGGCGCTGTGACCGAAACGCCGGCTGCCTTGGCAGCCTGCTCAACACCTACATTGCCAGCCAGGACGATCACATCCGCAAGGCTGGCGCCGCTTTCCTTCGCGATGGGCTCGAGCACTGAGAGCACTTTCTGGAGGCGGGCGGGCTCGTTGCCCTCCCAATCCTTCTGCGGCGCAAGACGGATGCGGGCACCATTGGCACCGCCGCGCATGTCAGAGCCGCGATAGGTGCGGGCGCTGTCCCAGGCGGTGGAGACCATATCGGCCAGCGAGAGGCCGGAGGCGGCGATCTTCGCCTTGACGGCAGAGACATCGTAGGAGGTGCTGCCAGCGGGAACGGGGTCCTGCCAGACCAACTCTTCCTTCGGCGCATCCGGGCCAATGTAACGCACGCGCGGACCAAGGTCGCGGTGGGTCAGCTTGAACCAGGCACGGCCGAAGCAGTCGTCGAAATAAGCCGGGTCTGCCATGAACTTCTGACAAATAGCGTTGTAGGCGGGGTCCACCTTCATCGCCATGTCGGCATCCGTCATCATCGGCATGACACGCTTGGAAGAGTCGGTCGGATCGACCGGCATGTCTTCTTCCTTGATGTTGATCGGGCGCCACTGGCCGGCGCCAGCCGGGCTCTTCGTCAGCTCCCACTCATACCCGAACAGGAGCTTGAAGTAGCCCATGTCCCATTTGGTCGGATGGGTCGTCCAGGCGCCTTCGATACCGGACGTGACGGCATTGGTCGCCTTGCCACCCATGTTGGGGTTCAGCCAGCCGAAGCCTTGCGCTTCGAGGTCGTTGCCTTCCGGCGCGGCGCTGAGGGCGCCAGCGTCGCCATTACCGTGGGCCTTGCCGACGGTGTGGCCACCGCAGGTGAGCGCGGCGGTTTCTTCGTCATCCATTGCCATACGGGCGAAGGTCTCGCGGACCTGGGCGGCGGTCTTCATCGGATCGGACTTGCCGTTCACGCCTTCCGGGTTGACGTAGATGAGGCCCATCTGCACGGCGGCAAGCGGGTTTTCCATCGTCTCGGGATTGGACACATCGCCATAGCGCGAGTCAGATGGCGCGAGCCATTCCTTCTCAGCGCCCCAGTAAACGTCTTTCTCCGGCCCCCAGATGTCTTCGCGGCCGAAGGAGAAGCCGAAGGTCTTCAGACCCATCGACTCATATGCCATCGTGCCGGCGAGGAGGATCAGGTCGGCCCAGGAGATCTTGTTTCCGTATTTCTTCTTGATCGGCCACAACAGGCGGCGAGCCTTGTCGAGGTTGCCGTTATCCGGCCAGGAGTTCAGCGGGGCGAAACGGATATTTCCCGAGCCGCCACCACCGCGGCCATCGGCGAGACGGTAGGAGCCCGCCGAGTGCCAGGCGAGGCGGATCATCAGGCCGCCGTAATGGCCATAGTCTGCCGGCCACCATTCCTGACTGTCCGTCATCAGGGCGAGCATGTCTTTCTTGAGCGCTTCGAAATCGAGCGTCTTGACCGCTTCACGATAGTTGAAGTCCTTGCCCAGCGGGCTGGTCTTGGTGTCGTGCTGGTGAAGGATGTCGAGGTTCAGAGTCTCCGGCCACCAGGCCGTGTTGGACTCTCCGGCCACCGTGATTGCGCCATGCATCACTGGGCACTTCGTTGTCTGGTCCATGTTGTCTCCCAATCTTCGAGTTGCTGCGTGTATTTCTAACTCTATCGCTGCACGTTCCCCCACGATGCGACATAGATCAAATCAATTATCGCCCACCATCATATAGATATTGCCACTACCAGCCCCAATAAGTGTCATAGTTGTTGCGCAGAGCCGGATGCCCGGCGCGACACCCATCAGGGAATGAGGACGGCCTTCACACACTCGCCATGATGTTGAGCGGCAATCGCCTGGTTGATTTCGCTGAGACGGTATTTCCTGACCAGCTTGTCGAATGGGAGACGGCCCGCCTTGAAGTGTTCGATCAGCTCCGGAATGAACTCGTCGGGATCGGAATCGCCTTCGATGATACCCTTGATGGACTGGCCGAAGGTCATCACCGTGTTCACATCACCCGGCAGAAGCGTGCCCGGCGCGCTGACCCCGACGAGGCCCAGCGTTGCCTTCGAACCGAGGCAGGCAAGCGCCGCAGCCTGAACGGCGGGGATGCCGGTCGTGTCCAGCGCGTTATCGACACCAGCGGGAACAATCGCGCGGACGGCAGCGGCGACATCGCCAGCGGCCGGATCAATGCAATGAGTGGCGCCAAGCTCCATGGCGAGCTGGCGGCGGGATTCCATCGGCTCGACCAGGATGATCGTGGCGCAGCCCTGGATCTTTGCGCCCATAACTGCGCTGAGCCCGACTGAGCCGCCGCCCGTGACCAGAAAGGCAGAGCCTTTCTTCGCCGCGAGGGAACGTATGACAGCGCCAGCGCCCGTCTGGATGCCGCACCCGAGCGGGCCCATGATCTCTACGGGCAGCGACGGATCGACCTTCACCACGTTGCGTTCGTAAGTGATGGCATGGCCAGCAAAGGTGGACTGGCCGAAGAAATTGGACGCGACGGGGCCGGCTTCGTTACGCAGCGCGGAGGTGCCGTCCGTGCGGGCGCCGGTATAGTTGAGCAGCGGCATGGTCCGGCAGTAAGCGGCGTCGCCATCCGCGCACCGGTCGCAGGCGCCGCAGGAGCGGAAAGTGATGAGGACACTGTCGCCCGGGGAAACCTTGGTTACCTCCGCGCCGACAGCCTCGACCACGCCGGAGCCTTCATGACCAAAGACGGCTGGAAACGGATAGGGCGCCGCACCTGAACTGAAAACGAGATCAGTGTGGCAAAGACCTACACCCAGCACGCGGACGAGAATTTCGTCGGGTCGCGGCGCCTCGATCTCCACTGTTTCAAAGCTGAATCCCGGCTTGCCCGCATAAGCAACCGCAGCATCTGTCTTCATGATTCTCTCCCATGCCGGGCATCGCCCGGACCATCGCTGAGCGGGACGCTAGGCGCCGGCCAGACAAGCGTCAACCAGATCATCTTCCTTACCGTAGACGGAGCAAACTGCCTTTGCGTCAACGCCGGGCGAAGGCAACCGAATTCAGGCGTCGAACCATCGGTGGGCGATCGCCTGAACCATACGCCGTTACGATAAGGTGGTGCAGTTCCTTGCGGGCCTTTCGCAGATTGAAGGCAGGCTCAATCAGCGACTGGGCAGACAAGCCAATCAGCTGCGTGCCGATCAGCTGGGCCGCCATCTCGGCACTTGTATCGGACCGGATTGAACCATCCTCTCGACCGAGCTTCACCAGACGCGTAATTTCCGCAGCGGATCGTTTGTGAGACGCCACGAACTGATCGCGCATTTCCGACATCGCCGCGATGGCCTCACTCATCAGGACAAAATAGGCACGCATGTCTGCCGTCTTCTCAACAGCGGCAATGTGCACATCGCAGTAGAGCAGAAGCGCATCGAGGCCGGAAAGGTGTTCCGCATCCTGGCTACGCCGGCGCTCTGTCATGACGACATGAAGATGCTCGATGACTGCTTCCAGCAATCCGCCCTTTGAACCGAACTTCTGGAAAGCCAGGTTGCGACTGTAGCCAGCCTTTTCGCCAATATTATCGAATGTTAGCGCCGAAACGCCCTGCTCCGAAGCGATGTCGAGACAAGCCTGAATCAGCTTGTCGGACGACTGCTTGCGCCGTTCGTGTTGCTTCATGTCCTCCCCCGAGGATCAGGTGCAGCTGTTTCGCCACCCTGCTATTTTATGTACGCCTATACATTACTGATGACACTTTCATGCCGCGTGTCAAATGTTCCCATGAGGCAGCATCCGCATGCGCCGCCGCAGATACCGGCGAACGCGCACTCACCCAAAATTTTGCTGCAGATGCACAATGCCCGCCCCAAATGAACTGGCCGCCGCGAAGCGCCGACGCGCGCCTCCTGACAAACAAAAAGAATCGCCCGCCCCATATCGGCACAACACGGCGTCAGCCTGGGCACATTTCACCCCAAAGTTCCGGCACACATCGAGACATGAATTTTCCGTAACCGGATTTTATGGATAACAGCCGATAACCAACGCACACGGATGACCCAGATATTCACGCAATGATCCACCCTATTCACAAGCCAGGGCAACAAGCTGGGGATAGGCATTGGAAAACAGGCGCAGCAAGATAGTTCTCAGGGCCGCAATCCCATACGAAATTGCTTCCAAGGAGGTGCCGACGTGTCGTGGATTATCAACATCGTAATGTTCTGGGTTGGGGGAAGCTTCGGCTTCGTCTTTGGGGCATGGTGGCTGGCAGCCCACATGCGCGAGCGTCAAATGAACGGGTGCGCAGACACTGCGCCCCCTGCCGAAGACGAGGCTTGATCACTGACCACCAAACACGCCGCCCGGAAGCCAATCGGCGAAGTACTCCGCCTTTGACCTCAAATCATCAGACGCTTCGTTCACGGACCTCTTCAGGAACTGGACGCGATCACCGGGCGCCACCTGCCCGAGCAAGTGACGGTCTGCGCGGATAACCTGAAGGACATGGGGATACCCACCGGTTGTCTGCGCGTCCGGCAAGAGCACGAAAGCATTACCGGACGGCGTAAGCTGCACAGCGCCGGCAAATAGCGCCGCGCTGGGACGCAGCGCGCCTGCCACCGAGGCAGGCCAGGCACCCGCGAGCTCCAGACCTGTCCTGTCCATCCTGTTGCTGGCACGGAAGGTTTCCGACCAGGCTGCGGCGGCGGCCATTTCATAGTCCGGCCCCGGCACAGCGCGGAGGGTATGCGCATGGCTCATATGGGGACGCAGCGCCGGCGGCGTAGCGAGCTGCGGGATCGCTTGCGATGGATTCCCGGCTGCCGCCAATACGTCTCCCGCCCTGAGGGCCCGACCGGAATGCCCACCGAAGCCCGCCGGGATGAATGTGGACGCGCTACCGAAGGCCACGTCAGCGTGGAAACCGCCGGGAATGGCGAGATAGGTGCGGACACCGGCGGGCGGATGAGGGATATGGAGTATGTCGCCAGCGCGTGCGCTGAGCGTTTCATGTGGGCGCACGATCTGCCCGGAGAGGTCACCGCGCGGCGCGGCGCCCGCCAAAGCAAAGGCGGTGTCCGCAAGAAAACGGAACTCGGCCCCGCCAAAAGTGATTTCGATCGCCGGCACATCCGGTGCATTGCCGGCGAGACGGTTGGCAAGAGCCATCGAGAGGGGATCTGCCGGGCCGCTCGCGGGAATGCCCTGATGGCGCAGGCCCGCGCGGGCGCCCGCCTGCAGCGTTGCAAGGGGGCCGGGCTTCACGATGTCGAGGATCATGACGCGCGCCCTACCCTCAGCCTGAGACTGACCCCCGCCTCCAGCCGGAATGGACGCTGCGCGCCTGCGTCGAACAAGGGCTCCGTAATCCGCCCGATTATGGGCCAGCCGGCCGGCCCCGCCAGGGCATAGAGCCCGAGCTGACCGGTAATAAACCCCACCGAACCGGCGGGCACTTTCTGCCGCGGAATATCGAGACGGGACGCAACAAGCTTCGGATCGGCGCCGGCGACATATGCAAAGCCGGCGGTAAAACCCATCATATCGACCACCAGATCACTGGCCGTAATCCGCCGCAGGAATACTTTCGGCGTGAGGCCATTTTCGGCGGCGATACGAGCAAGGTCCGGCGCAGAGGCGGCATCCACCTGCATGTGAAGCGTCGTCTCGTGAGGCGCAACTTCTTCCGGCGGCGGACTTTCGTGAACCTGCCGTGTGAACTGATCAAGAGCGACGCCAGGCGGGAGGGCCAGCGGATCGAACTGGACAATAACGTCCTGCTTTCCAGGAACCACATCAAGCCATACGCCAGATGCGCGGAGCCAACCGGCGAGCGCGTGACGAGCCGGGCGGCTGACGATCCGAACCGCAAGCGCGTCATCGCCGACGAAACAGATTGCAGGCGCGCTCATGGGGCGATTGCAACTCCGCGCTGCTCAAGCGCCGCGCGCAGGCGGGCGGCATTTTCGGCTGCGCCCGGCGTATCGCCATGCAGACAGAGCGTGGCGACATGCAACGGGACGACTTCGCCGGTGCGCGTGGCAACTTCGCTGCGCAGCACCATAGCGAGCGCCTGATCGATCTGGTCCTCATGGCGTTCGATCACAGCGCCAGGACGGTTGCGGGGCGTGAGGCTGAGGTCTGCCTCATAGGCGCGATCGGCGAAACCTTCGGGGAGATAGGTGAGACCGGCCGCCTCCGCAGCGCGCTGCATTTCACTGGCCGGCGGGCCGAGCAGCGTGCGAATGCCGGAAAAGAGGCAAAGGTCCGAAACAAGGCGGGCAAGCCCCGCATCCTTTGCCGCTTCATTGTATAGCGCGCCATGGGGCTTGATATGGCTGACCTGAGCGCCAGCCCTCGCGGCGACTTCCAGAAGGTTCCTCACTTGCGCTTCCAAAGATGCCTTGAGCGCAGGAAGGCTTATATTGTTCCGTGAGCGACCAAACCCTTCCCGGTCCGGATAGGACGGATGCGCGCCAGCGAGGACGCCGGCGTCCATCGCCATGGAAAGCGTTTGCACCATTGATTCTTCATCCCCCGCATGGCCGCCACAGGCGATGGAACAGCGGGAGACGACCTGCAGAATGGCGCGGTCCAGCGCCCTGCCCGCCGCGCCCGGAAGCTCGCCAATATCGGCATTGAGGCAGATGCTGCGCGTCATGGCCAGATGCCCGCCGCACGCAGGATCAGACGCAGGCCGAGGAATGCGGCGATCAGCACGACGCCCGCCCCGAGCAGGTTCCGAAGGGGTCCATTGGTGTTTTCACCGAGCACTGACTTACGGTTCATGGTAATGAGGAGGAAGATGGCGACAACTGGCAGGAGCAGCCCGTTTGCAACTTGTGCCACCAGGATCAGCTGGACCGGGCGGATGCCGAGCAGCGCGACGCCCATTCCGATGGCAACGATAAGGAGCGCAATCGCCTTGAAGGCGGCGCTGGATTTCGAAATGCGCGTTACCTCGCAAACGGCATAGGCGGTCGCGAGCGGCGCCGTGATCGACGACGAGAGGCCCGCCGCAAAGAGACCCGCACCGACGAGTGCGCGCGCGGCGGGGCCGTAAGCAGGCTCGATAGCAGAGGCCATGTCTGCACCGCTGTTGATAAGGATACCAGTGCCGAAGAGGCTGGCGGCGGCGGTGCTCAGGATAAGGATGGAAATAAGACCGCCGAGACCGACAGATACACGCGTATCTGTCACGGCGGCAGCGAGACTTTCCGGCGAAGCGGACTTCCAGCGCTCGCGGACGGCGGCGGCGTGAAGGAACAGATTGTAGGGCACGATTGTCGTGCCGATGAGGGCCATGGCCGTCAGCAGGCCACCCTCAGGGATCTGAGGCTTTAGACCGCCGAGCATTGAGCCGAAGTCCGGCCGCACGAGAATGAGGCTGCCCGCGAAGGCGAGACTCATGAGGATGACGAGCCCGATCAGGAAACGCTCCAGCACCTTGTAACGGCCGAGCAGCAAAGCGGCGGCGGCGATAAGGCCGGTGGCGATGGCGGCGATGCGCTGAATAGTTTCATCCCCGCCAAAAACCGCGCGCAGGCCAAGGGCGCCGCCCGTTATATTGCCGGCTTCATAGGCCGCATTGCCGAGCGCCAGCGCCGCCAGCACCAGCAGCACAGCCGCCCATTTCATGACCGGGGGCGTGCCCGGAGAAACCAACGCTTCACCGAGCCCCGCGCCACCGAGGAGGCCGAGACGGACGGCCATTTCCTGCAGAATGATGGTTGCGATTGTGGCGAAGGCCAGCGCCCAGATGAGCGCGAAGCCGAAATTCGCTCCGGCCAGCGTGCAGGCCGTTACGGTCCCTGGGCCAATGAAGGCCGCAGCCACAAGCGCGCCCGGACCGATGGAAACTTTTGGCATCATTCGCCGTGAATGCCCCGTTGCGTTTCCAGATAGGTGGCGAAGCTGGCGAGCCAGTGACTGCCAGCATAATGCGCGTCGCTGACCGCGGCGATGCCGGTATCCTTGTGGCGCACCGCGGCGGCGAGCAGAGCGGCGCGGCGCGGGTCCGCTTCGGGTAGCGCGGAGGCGATGCCTTCCATCGCCCAGGCGCGCGAGAGGTTTAGCCCATCGAGATGGACGAGCTTGCCATCGGTCGGGTCAAGCACCACGCCGGGCGCAAGCCAATCGTCGCCCCCATCCTGCGGGATAAGCGGGAGGAAAGCCGTGAGCCAGGCGGCAAAGTCTTCCCGGTTCATGACCCGGCGCATCATATCTGCCTCCATCAGGCAGGGCGAGAGGAAATCCTCTCCCGACGGCTCATAGCTGAGCGGACAGGATACATCCTTGCCGTAAAATTCCAGCGACTTGGCGGCAATCTGTTCACGGAAGGCCGAATTTCCGGTGGCGTCCGCCCAGTCGATCATCAGACCGAAAGCAAAGGCGGTCTGGTTATGGGTGCCAGCGCGAATGGGATAGACGAGCTTTGGCAGCCAGGCGGAGGTATAGTCAGCAACAAGGCTTTCGAGCGGCGCCAGCGTTTCGACCCAGATAGCTGCTTCCGGGAAATCCGCCTGACGCAGTTCCGTCATCAGCTGCAGGAACCAGGCCGTGCCATAGGGGCGCTCGAAGGATGCCCGGTCTGGCGCCTGGAAGTAAGCAAGTTCGCCCGCGATGTTCTCCGGCGTGAAGCTTTTACCAAGTGCCGTTACGATGGCGGACGCGTAAGGGGTTTCAGGATCGGTGTTCAGGATGCGCACCAGAAGCCAGTGGCCGTGCACCGATGAATGCCAGTCGAAGCAACCATAAAATGCGGGGTAAAGCTGGCGGGGCGGCTGAGCGTCGGCATCAGAATTCAGGACATGGGAAATTTTGTTGGGATAAGGCTTGTGAATGCAAGAGAGCGCAAGGCGCGCAAACCTGTCGGTGACAGCGCCCTCCCTAGGCGCCGGCAGACCGACAAGCGGATCAGCTTCCATTTGGGTATCCTGCGCCGCCGGCGGGGCATCCGTTACCGGGCTGGGCGCGCAAGCTGTCAAAGCCAGCGCGCTGAAACCTGCAGCAAAAATAAAGCGTTTCATCGCCCACTCCCTTGCTTCCCCCTCTATCGGTAACAGCAGGCAAAGCGGCCAGGCAAGCGGACGATTTTCCAAAGGCCGAAGAGGCCACGAATGGCAACGCCCATGCCTTCCCCAAAGTAACACTATGCAAGTAGATTAATCGATCTTATTCTATTCAAATTCATCCACGCCGCAGGCTTCAATAATAACGGATGATCGGGAGGAAATAACGTGATCAAGAAACCTACCTTGTGGGCAGCCGCGAGTGCGCTTGCCATTGTCGCATCCGGCCAGGCCATCGCGCAGGAGCAAGACGATACCACCGAAGCGAAGCGCCTCGAACAGGTGACCGTGACCGCCGTAAAGCGCGAGCAGGACCTGAACGACGTGCCCGTCGCAGTGACCGCTTTCACAAGCGACATGCGCCAGGAACTCGGGCTTGACAGTCTCTCGGACTTTGCGCGCTTCACACCCAGCCTTACCTTCTCCTCCGGCGATGACCGGGTGTTCGTGCGCGGCGTGGGCCGCCAGACCAACACCAATGGCTCCGATCCCGGCATTGCGACCTATGCTGACGGCATCTACGATTCGGCGACATCTGCGGTTTCCAAGAGCGATTTCTTCGTCGAGCGCGTGGAAGTCCTGCGTGGACCGCAGGGCACGCTGTATGGCCGCAACTCGATTGGCGGCGCGATCAACGTAATTTCCAAACGCCCCACCGATGAACTGACCGCAGAGGCTCGCCTCGGCATCGGCAACTACCAGATGAGCGAGATTGAAGCCGCTGTCTCCGGACCACTTAGCGACAAGGTTCGCGCCAAGCTTGGCGCGTCGTTCCGCAATCAGGAAGACGGCTATTACAAAAACGTCGCGGGCGGGCCGAGCGAAGGCGGCGCGAACGAAACGAGCTATGCGGAACTGCAACTGGACATGGACCTGACGGAGAATTTCTCCCTCTGGCTCAAGGGCGACTATCTCGACGTATCAATGCGCAACCGGAACACAAATTCGGAATCGCCTTACGATTATTTCCCCTTCCCCTCGGGCTACCTGACCCCCGGCAATGCGTTCGGCTACCTGATGCCCGGCTATACGCAGGCCGGATCATCAACGACCAATCCAGGCGTGAATGACATCCGCAAATTCAACGCAAACACGCCGACGCAATCCAATATCGATGGCAATTACGGCTTCTCGGCAATCGCCACCTGGAGCCTGCCGACGATCGATGTCAAATATCTCGGCGGCTATCGGACCTTCGATTACAACTCAATCCGCGATGATGATGGCACTGACATGCTGTCCTATGAGTACCCGCTCGACCCGGCGAACTTTGCGGCCGGCGAAGTGATGACGGGTGGGCCGAACTGCGCCTGGCTGCTTGCGAATGTCGGCCCCGTGTGCAGCGCGGCGACCGTCAATCCCAGCCGCGCTTTCGGCTACGTGGAAGACCGGAAATACTGGAGCCATGAACTGACGGCGCAATCCAACACCGATTCCGATCTGTGGTGGATTGCCGGCATCTATTCGTACGAGGAAGATGCCCATCAGGAATCGCATTTCGGCAATGCCGCCCAGCCGCAGATGCTGGCGCCACTGGCCGCGCCTGCCAATCCGAGCGGTGACTATGTTACAGCGATTTCTGATCTCACGACGAAATCCTATGCCGTGTTCGGACAGTTCGATTATTCGGTGAACGATACCGTGACACTGACAGGTGGCCTGCGCTACTCCAAGGACAAGAAGGAAGGCTCCGAGCAATTGCGCGTGCTGGGCTTCGGCATTGTGGACGGCTTCTCGCTGGGCGGCTCCGGCTCGCTCGCCCCTGTGCTGGACCTGACTGCGGCGTTGGTTTCCTATCTCGACGCGCCCGGCGTTGCGAGCGCAGTGACGATTGATCCGGCAACCGGCCTTGCACGGCGCGAACTGGAACATGACTGGAGCGCCGTTTCCGGCGTCGCCGGCATCCAGTGGCAGCCGACGGAGGATACAAACTACTTCTTCCGCTACAGCCGCGGCTATAAATCCGGCGGCTTCAATGCCGGCGGCATCAGCCAGTTCCCGCTCACAGACAAGGAGCTGCTCGACGCCTTCGAAATCGGCGCCAAGAAGTCCTTCGGCGCGGACCTCCAGCTGAACGCGACCTATTACTATTACAACTATGATGGCCTGCAGGTGCCGCTGGATGTCGTGGAAAATGGGGTTCGCCTGACGCGTTTCTTCAACATCGAAGACTCACGCGCGCAGGGCCTGGAGCTGGAAGCGGTCTGGACCCCCATGGATCATCTTCGCGTTCTGGGCAGCTATGCCTACAACGACTCCGAAGTGCGTAGCGCCTGCTGCTTTGTAGACATTGCAGACCCGCTCGGCCTTCAGCCCGGCGCGCAGCCGGTCGGCCCGGTCGACGCCAATGGCAACCGGACTCAGAACCTGAAAGGACAGATGTTGCCACGCACAGTGCCCCACAAGCTGGGCCTCAATGTCAGCTATGACATTCCGCTTGGCGCGAAGGGCGACCTGACGCTTTCGGGCAACTACTCCTGGCAGGACGACACATATCACGGCATCTTCAACCGTTCCTACACGGAGACGCCCGCCTTCGATCAGGTGGATCTTGTCGCCATGTGGACGAGCCCAACGGACCGCTACCGCGTTGTTGGATACGTAAAGAACGTGTTCGATGAACAAGGCTATGAAGGCGCCACTGGCACATTGATGGTTGTTCCGCCGGGAGACGTTTCCAAGACGCTGTATCTGACGCCGCCGCGCGTGTTCGGCGTGCAGCTGCAAGTCTCGTTCTAACCATCAGACCATGGCTGAACCGGTGACCAGCAAGGCAAAAAAACTCCCCTGGAGCACCAAGCTCATCTACGGGGTTGGAACCATAGCGTTTGGTATCAAGGACCATGGTTTCAACGCCCTTCTGATGATCTACTACAATCAGGTTCTGGGCCTGCCAGCAGCCTGGGTCGGCGCCGCGATCATGCTTGCCATGGTCGTGGACGCCATTCTGGACCCGGTGGTAGGTCAGTGGTCTGATAATTTTCGCAGCAAATGGGGGCGGCGGCATCCCTTCATGTATGCCTCCGTCATCCCAGTTGCGATCTTCTACATGCTGCTTTGGTTCCCGCCTGCGGGGGCCTCGCACGTCATGTTGTTTGCCTATCTGCTGGTGATGACATCGATCACACGCACCTTCATTGGCATCTACGAAATTCCGTCCACAGCACTTCTGGCGGAATTCACGCAGGATTACCACGAGCGCACAGAACTCGTATCCTACCGCTACTTCTTCGGAGTTGCCGGCGGCATCGCCATGGGCATCTTCGTGTTCAGCACCATCTTCTCTGATGATGCGGCCTCGACGGGCGGCCTACTCGACCAGACAGGATACCACACCTATGCCTGGATCGCAGCGCCGCTGATGGCAATTGCGATTTTCATATCCAGCATCGGCACGCACAATCGCATTTCCAGCCTTCTTACCCCTCCCCGACCGGAGCGGAAATCGCTGCTCCAAACACTCAAAGAAATGGCCGGAACGCTGTTTCACCGCGTCAATGCACCGATCTTTATCGGGAGCATTTTCGGCTCCATGGGCGGCGGCCTTTATGCAGCGCTGACAATCTATATGCAGACCTACTTCTGGCAGTTGAATGGCGATCAGATCGCGGTACTGACATCCTCAGGACTGCTCGGCGTAATCCTGGCGCTGGTGATTGCGCTGCCGCTCTCCAAAGTATTTGGAAAGAAGTGGACAACGCTGGCGCTATTCTCCGTAACGCTGCTGGGAATTGTGGCGCCTGTTGCTCTCCGGCTGTCCGGCTTTTTTCCGGCAAACGGCGCAGCGAATCTGCTGCCGCTGTTGTTCGCCTTCCAGGCGTTCGTATCGATGTCGGTGGTTGCTGCCTCGATCCTGACAGCTTCGATGATTGCCGATGCCACGGACCAGATCCAGCTCACCACCGGCCGCCAGTCCGAAGGCCTCCTGTTTTCAGCGGCAACCTTTATCGGCAAGACCGTATCGGGCATGGGCGTGCTGATGTCTGGGCTGATGCTCACATTGGTCGGGTTTCCTGATGACGCAAAACCGGGCGCAGTCGCACAGTCTACGGTCGACAATCTGGCACTTGCGCTGACAATTGCGACCTTTATCTTCACAACGACAGCGCTCATCTTCATGAGCTTTTATCCTGTATCTAGGAGTGATCACGAATCAGCGGTCGAAACACTGGCCCAACGGCGGGCTGGACCACTTTGATCTGCTGCCGCTCCACCCTAGATTATGAACAATGACACGAGTGCCCCGGCGAGAGAATTGAACATGGCAAAATCCCCGCAAACGGAAAAGCCAACGCCTGAGCAGATGATGTCCGCTGAAAACAATGCCGACGTAAAATATCCTCGCCGCACAGAGCGCCGCCGGAAAACCCGCACGAAGATCCTGCGCGCCGCCTCGGATCTGTTCCTGAAGTCGAGCTTTTCTGCGACCACCATGCAGAACATTGCGGACGCGGCAGACATTCACGTCACCACCTTGTTCATGCACTTCAATTCCAAGAATGACCTGGCGACCGTTCTCGCCGAAAATGCGGTTGAAGAATTGCGGGAACATGCGCTGGCGGCGCAGCCTGCCAAAACCTTCTTTGACTTCTTCCGTGACGAAGCAATGACCTATGCCGCCGTGCGGAAGAATGCCGGGCAACCGCACGCCGCCATGTGGCGCGGATTGCGTCATGACCGGGAGTTCGCGTTTGCCTGGGCGATTTACGAGCACGGACAGAAAAGCGTGTATGCGGATTATATTTGCCAGGAATACAAGCTGGACCGCGCGACGGACTATGTGCCGGATCTGCTGGCCGCGATGATGGTGGAATGCCTCGTCCTCCCCCATGAGCGATGGGCCGAAGCCCCCGCCAAGCGCAAACTGGCGGACGAAATCGCCAAGGGCGTGGAGGCCGCAGAGATTGCAGCCAGGCTGGTCCTTAAATCCTACGATGCCTGCGCCGCAAAGGGCTGAAGCGAGCATTTACGAACCCGCTCGCGTTCAAATATTCCGGGACAGGCCGGGACACTTGATTTACATATGAAACACAAAAGCTAAATTTTAGCATATACACTCAGATAAGACGATGACCGAAGCCCCCTACAAAGCCCCCGCCCTTGAAAAGGGGCTCGATATTCTGGAGTGTCTCGCCAGCCTGCGTACGCCGCAGTCGATTTCCGACATTGCGCGGCATATCGGGCGATCACGCAGCGAAATCTACCGAATGGTCGTCGTGTTGGAAATGCGCGGGTATGTTGAGCGTACCGACGACCCGGAAAAGCTGCAGCTTTCAAACCGCCTATTCGAAGTGGGCATGCGCTCGCCGCCGAAGATGGACCTGCATGAAGCCGCCCTGCCCGAAATGTCGACCCTGGCTGCCCGCATGATGCAGTCGATCCAGCTGGCTGTTGTCAGCGCAGATCAGATAGTCGTCATTGCGCGGACGGAAAGTCCCGACGATGTGGGCTTCAGCGTACGCCTAGGGCACCGCCGATCCATCATGAAATCTGCTTCCGGCATCGTACTCTTTGCCTTTGCGTCACCGGTCCAGGAAGCCAAGATGCTGGAAGACTTAAAAGCCGCCGGCGCTAGCCAGGAAGAGCTGGATGCGCTTTACGCCCAGACAAAGCAGGTTCGAGAACAGGGCTTCGTCAGCATGCCTTCGCGCATGGTGGACGGCGTTACAGACATCAGCGCGCCTATATTCAATGCCATCAGCAGCAGTGCTGTCGCGAGCCTGACAGTTCCCTTTGTCGTAACGCGCCGCGCGCGCGTCTCACTGGGAGAAGCTCCCAACCTGGTTGTCGAAGCAGCGCAGCGCATCTCCGCAGCTCTTGGCCGGCCGGCGCCGCCGCCTCGCTGACGCGTTAATCGTGATGGAAAACTTCTTCCATCGGCGCCCACCATTCATCAGCCCCCACTGACTCCAGCGGCGTTTGACAAGGATCGGTCAACGCCCACCAGCGCTGCGTTTCGGGGTCTTCCGCCATGGCCTTCATGTCGGCCTCATAGTCTGTACCATGATATTCGAATAGGCCGACAAGTAGGTTTTCTGGCTCGCGCAGGAAGATGCTGTAATTGCGGATATTGCTTGAGGTGATCTGTTTCAGAATTGAAGGCCACGCATTGGCGTGGAGGCGCTTATACTCTTCCTTCTGTTCCGGATTGAGCCGGATGATCATCGCCCTGCGCTGCATTTCATTCCTCCTGATCATTTTTACCCCGTGCGTTTAGCCGGGTGGTTGGCATGGCATGCCTCACATTGCCAGACACATGATTTGGCCACCTGCCGCGAGGTCATTCAAGTTCATATACAATCATTATACTTGCATATGAAACGCAATTTGCTTAACTCGGATCCAGAAGGCGCCCGCAAAGAGGCACCCGAAGGGAGGAAAACATGAGGATCAGCCCAAGCTGTGCCCCGTCGGCTCGAGTCCGCCTCGACTGGCGGTCGGGCGCTCAGGGATCGCCGCCTCCCAATTTTCCCGGGCGTTGTGCCGCCGCCCCCCCTCTCCCGCGCTCAGCAGCTCGACACAATCGACTAACCGACCGGAGCCTCCTGAATGATAGAACGCATTGAAGCACACGACATCCGCTTCCCCACATCACGGGAAAGCCACGGCTCCGATGCCATGAATCCGGACCCGGACTATTCTTGCGCGTATGCGACCTTAAGAATGAGTGGTGGCGATCCGGATGGAAACGGCCTGACATTTACGATTGGCCGAGGCAATGACCTTTGCGTTGCCGCCATTGAAGGACTGGGTAAGCACCTTATCGGGCGCAGCCTGGATGAGTTTGAAGCCGATCTCAGCCTTGCATCGCGCCTTGTGCTTAATGACAGCCAGTATCGCTGGCTCGGGCCCGAAAAAGGTGTCGTGCACCTGGCCGCCGCAGCCCTGATCAATGCCGTTTGGGATGCACTGGCCAAACGCGCTCGCAAACCGCTCTGGCGCTATGTTGCCGACATGACACCGCAGCAGATCGTATCCGCTATAGATTTCCGGCACATCACGGATTTCCTCAGCAAGGAAGAAGCCCTTGCCCGGCTCACGGCGCAGGCGCCAGGAAAGGCCGCCCGAATAGAACGCCTCCTCAAAGAGGGATACCCGGCCTATACGACATCGGCAGGCTGGATCGGGTATTCCGATGCCCAAATCGTACAACTTTTGAAAGGCGCGTATGCGGATGGTTGGCGCCACTTCAAGATCAAGGTAGGCGGCGACCTTGCGACCGACGTTCGCCGGTGCGCGCTGTTTCGGGAAACCCTCGGAAACGACGTGAAACTCAGCGTCGACGCAAACCAGGTCTGGAACATCGACCAAGCCGTCACGGCCATCGAAGCAATCGCGCCCTACGACATCTACTGGGTGGAAGAACCCACGAGCCCCGATGATGTTCTGGGCCACAAAGAAATCGCCCGCCAGGTGGCGCCGATCCAGCTGGCGACTGGGGAGCACGCGCACAACAAGGTGATGTTCAAGCAATTCTTGCAGGCGCAGGCGATTGGATTCTGCCAGATCGACTCCTGCCGCCTCGCTGGTGTCAACGAAGTGATCGCCGTGATGCTGATGGCAGACAAGGCGGGCATTCCCGTTTGCCCACATGCCGGCGGCGTTGGCCTTTGCGAATATGTGCAGCATCTTTCGATGATCGATTATGTTTGCATTTCCGGAACGATGGAGGGGCGGGTGATTGAGCACGCTGCTCATCTTCACCAGCATTTCCGCAACCCAATTGAAATCCGCAGTGGGCGTTATATGGCTCCGCTCGCGCCAGGCTACTCCGTTGACCTCTGGCCGCAGAGCATAGCCGATCATTCCTTCCCCAATGGAAAAGTCTGGGTTGAGGAGTCCGTAGCCTGATGATGCCGCCGCCCCCCATGCAGTTGCCGAAATTCGGCCTCGGCGCGGCGGGGCTGGGCAATCTGTATTCCGCCATTTCCGATGCAGAAGCAGAGGCTATCCTGACGGCGGCAGACGCTGCAAGCTTCTGCTATGTCGACACGGCCCCCTATTATGGCCATGGCCTCAGCGAGCAGCGCGTCGGCGCCCATACCTGGCAAAACTGCATCAATCCGAAAATCTCCACCAAAGTGGGCCGCCGCCTGGAGCCTGCCGGCTCGCGCCCCATCCCTGAGAATGGCTTCGTTTCCCCGGCTCCGAACATTCCGGTGTTCGATTATTCCGCCCACGGCATACGCAGCGCATTCGAAGGCAGCCAGGCGCGCCTTGGCGTCCCTTCAGTCGATATTCTCCTCCTGCATGACATTGGCCGGATGACGCATGGCGACGCACACCCCCAAATATTCTCACAGGCACTGGAAGAAGCCCTGCCGGAAATGGCAGCCATGAAGTGGGAGGGCAAAACCCGCTGGATTGGCCTTGGCGTCAATGAGCTGGACGTTTGCCGTGAAGTGCTTGAGCACTTTGATCTCGATGCGCTGTTGATCGCCGGACGATACACATTGCTGGAACACGAGAAATCGTTGACCTTCCTGGATGAATGCCATCGCAGCGGCGTGCGCATCATTGTCGGTGGCGCGTTCAATTCCGGCCTGCTTGCGGCCTCTGGAAACGAACCGTTATATTACGACTACGCAGCCGCGCCCGAATGGGCCGTCAATCGAGCAGCGGAACTTCGCCGGATTTGCGAGGCGCACGGCACGACACTACCCGCAGCGGCCCTCAAATTCTGCGCTGCACATCCAGCGGTCGCGTCTGTTATCCCCGGTGCGCGGTCTGCCGAGCAGGTCCGCCAGATAAAGGCGTGGACGGACGATGATATCGACCCAGCGCTTTGGACAGAGCTGAAAGACAAAGGCCTGATTGCTGCCGGGGCGCCGGTACCATGATCGAGCGCATCGACTCCCATATGCATATCTGGACCCTTGCGCGGGGCGACTATGATTGGATGACGCCGGATCTCGGCGCTATCCATCGGGACTACGCCGTCGATGACGCCTGGGCGCAGGCTAGCGCTGCCCGGGTTACCGGAACGATCCTCGTCCAGGCCGCCGCGACTGCCGCAGAAACAGATTTCCTCCTTGCGACCGCCGCCACAGATGAACGCGTCGCGGGGGTAGTTGGCTGGGTGGACTTTGAAGCGGCCGATGCCACCATCGAAATCGAGCGGCGTTCGGATGATCCGCGAGTGGTTGGCCTTCGCCCCATGATCGCGGACGTGCCGGACCCGGGCTGGATACTCAGGCGCGATTTCGTCCCCTTGCTGGACCAAATGGCCCAGTGCGGCCTAGTGCTTGACGGACACGCCCGCGCAGACCTGATCCCCGTTATGACGCAGCTGGCCGACCAGCACCCGTCGCTGCAGATCGTCCTCAATCATGCCGGGAAGCCGCGCATCGATACTGGCGATCTGGCGCAATGGTTTGCCGACATCGCAGCGCTTGCCAAACGCCCCAACGTCGCCTGCAAATTTTCAGGATTGCTTACGGAAGCCGGCCATCGAACCAGCGACGAGGCCATCGGCGAAATTGCCCGGCATGTGCGAAACTGCTTTGGACCGCACCGTGTGCTGTGGGGCAGCGACTGGCCGGTGCTGAACCTCGCGGGCAGCTATTCAGGATGGGCCGCCCAGAGCGAGCGCATTATAGATCGTCTCTTCCCGGAGCATCGTGAAGCGGTGTGGGCGGGCAACGCGAAACGCATTTATCTCAGCAAATCGGAATTCTGACATGGGCCGGCTCTCCGGAAAAAAAGCACTGATCACCGCCGCAGGAGCCGGCATCGGCCGCGCCTCCGCGGAAGCGTTCGCGCGTGAAGGCGCCAAGGTGATTGCGACGGATATCAGCGCAGACGCATTGGCCGGCCTGAATAGAACACCGAATATTGAAACCCGGGTTCTGGACGTGACCGACCCGGCCGCCATTGCGGCGACGGTTGGAGCCGCGAAAGACCTTGATATCCTCTTCAATGTTGCCGGATGGGTTCACCACGGAACGATAGAAGATTGCGGGCGGGAGGATTGGGATCGCTCGCTGCTGATCAATCTCACATCCATGTACGAAACCTCTCGAGCCGTCTTGCCCAATATGCTGGCCCGCAGCGGCGGCGTGATCTTGAACATGAGTTCTGTCGCTTCCAGCGTAACAGGCGCGCCAAACCGGTTTGCCTATGGCGCGACCAAAGCTGGCGTTATCGGGCTTACCAAAGGCATCGCCGCCGACTATGCCGCGCGCGGCATTCGTTGCAATGCGATCTGTCCGGGAACGGTGGATACACCGTCCCTGCAGGGCCGCATGTCGGCGCAGGGCGACTACGAGACAGCGCGCAACATGTTCATCTCGCGGCAACCGATGGGCCGCCTCGGCACAGCGGAAGAAATCGCCCACCTCGCCGTTTACCTCGCTTCGGACGAAGCCGCCTTCACCACCGGCGCAATTCACATCGTCGACGGCGGCTGGACAAATTAGGAGTTGAAGCAATGAAGCTTTTAAGAGTCGGACCACAGGGACGCGAGAAACCCGCCGTGCTCACACCCGACGGCACACTTCGCGATGTCAGCGACTTGGTGGACGACTGGGACGGCCTGGCGCTTTCCGACGCCGTCTTCTCGCAACTTGGCCAGGTAGACCTGACGAGTTTTCCCGAACTCCCTGCGGCCAGCCGGATCGGCCCTTGCGTGGCCAATGTCGGTAAATTCATCTGTATCGGTCTTAACTATGCTGACCATGCCGCCGAAACAGGCGCAGATGTGCCTGCAGAACCGGTCGTGTTCTTCAAGGCGACCAGCGCGATTTGTGGGCCTAATGACAATCTGGAAATTCCGCGCCGCTCCCAGAAGACCGACTGGGAAGTCGAACTGGGTGTCGTGATCGGCAAAGCGGCCAAATATGTAAGTGAAGCCGAGGCGATGGACCATGTTGCGGGCTATTGCGTCATCCATGATGTGTCCGAACGTGCCTTCCAGCTGGAAGGCACCGGGCAGTGGGTGAAAGGCAAAAGCTGCGATACGTTTGGCCCGATCGGCCCCTACCTGGTCACCCGTGACGAGGTGCCCGATCCGCAGAACCTCTCCATGTGGCTGGACGTGAATGGCGCTCCGATGCAGCGGGGCTCCTCCTCAACCATGATTTTCAGCGTTGCCCACATCGTCAGCTATCTATCGCAGTTCATGAGCCTCCAACCCGGCGACGTGATCTCCACCGGCACACCGCCCGGCGTCGGACTGTCGCGCAATCCACCGCAATATCTGAAGGCTGGCGATGTCGTGACGCTGGGTATCGAAGGCCTTGGACAGCAACGCCAACTCTGCGTCGACGCCTAAACACCCTTTTGCATTTCAAATTTGGCAGTATCGGGAACTGAGGCCGGGCATACCCGCGTTGTTTAGTGTCTGAATTGACGTTTTCGGGGCGCGGACAAAGGGAACTCTTCCAACTATCCGGGCTGAACGTGGTGGCCCTCTTTGCAGCAAGACTGGTTCAGAAGCTCCAGCATCTTCGCGGCGTGCTTCTTTATGATGTGGATCTCACTCAAGAGGGCGCCGTGCATTATGTGGGCGCGTCGGCGGCGCTGCGCTTCTAGGGCAAGGCTTCCTTTACCATGGCAGCAAGGTCCGCTTGCTCCCCGTCCCGGCGGCGGCTAGGAGTTGGGCCGTAGAAACTGCCATGGACAATGCGGGTGTCAGACAGGACGCAACCGGATAGCGAAGAGGTGCAGCGCCTTATCGCCTCCCTGTATCCGGAGTTGAAGCGCACCGCGGCAGCGCTGGGGCGGCGGGCAGGTTCGCCGGAGACCCTGCGATCCACGGTGCTGGTGAATGAGGCGTTCCTGAAGCTGCGCCGGTCCAGCGGCTTTGTTGATGAGAAGCATTTCCTGCGCACGGCGGCGCTCGCCATGCGGCAAATCCTGGTGAACCATGCCAAGGCGCGGCTGGCCGCGCGGCGAGGCGGCGGCAAGCTCGACCCGCTGGACGAGAACATGCCGGTCTATTGGGAAAGCGATGAGCGGCTGGTGGAGCTGAACGAGGCACTTGATCAGCTGACGGAGGTTTCTCCGCGGCTGGCCGAGATCGTGCAATATCGCTTCTTCGCCGGCTATTCCGAAGCCGAAACCGGCGCGCTGATGGGGATCACCGACCGTACAGTGCGGCGAGACTGGGTGAAGGCCAAGGCTTTCCTGCTAATGATCATGCAAGATGGCAAAGACGGTAAAACCGGCGATAGCGATATTCCTCTATAAGCCGTATTCGGCGCGCAACGCGCCTGCTGCCTGCTGGAGCCGCGCGCCAGCCGGCCCAAGGGCGGGAATATCCCGTTCAGCCTGCGCCAGAGCGGCGACTGCCGCCTCCTTGCGGCCAGCATGGGCCAGCGTGCGGGCGTAAGCGATGCTTGCCATGGCGCGAGCAGCCGGATTTTCCCCGGCGAGCTGGACAGCGAGCGCAGCGGTTGCCTCGCCCTCCCCTGTGTCAACGAGTTCGGCCTCAGAGAGACCGGAAAGCGCTGCAACATGCAGCATGGACCCGGCACCTGAAAAGCGCTCGGCCATCTTGGACGCTTCGTCGAGCAATGGGCGGGCCTCGGCATGTCGGCCAAGCTGCATCAGCACCTTGCCGTAATTGCTCATCAGCGCGGCGGTGGCCGCCGAAGGGCCGAACAGTTGGCGGCGGAGGGTGAGCGCTTCGGCAAACAGCGGCGCGGCGTTTTCCGGACGGCCCTGCAGGGTCTCGATAGCGGCGAGATTATTGGCGGTGTTGAGAGCATCGGGCGTTTCGGTAAGGCCGGTCGCGATCCACGCTTCGCGCGCCTTGTTGAAGGCGATGCGGGCGCCATCGAGATCGCCTATGGACTGGAGCGAGACCCCGAGATTGTTCTGGAAGATGCCCGCCAGGCGATTGTCCGTGCCGTGTAGATCGATATGATCAGCGAGAGCCTGCTCCAGCAAGCGGGCGGCGGCTTCTGGATCTGTGGCGCGCAGGATCTGCGCTTCGACGAGGCGGCTGTCGATCAGACGCATGCGCCATTTAACAGGGTCGCGCTGCCAGAAGGCCTGCGCCTCCGCCAGAAGGCTGGTGGCTTCTTCAAGATTGCCGGTGCGCACGAGGGACTGGGCAAGGTCGTAGCGGGCGGAGGCGAGTGTTTCAGGCGGAACGCCGGACTCCTCGCCGTTGAGCACCAGGGGACCGAGTACGGAGATCGCCTCTTCATAGTCCCCCAGGTAGAAATAAAGCTCACCCAGCGCGTGGAGGACAGGCGCAGCTTTGGTGGGTGTGGATATGTATTGCTGCTGCAGGCGGGCGGTTGCGCGGCGGAGGACATCGCGGCCGGTCGCGTCTGATCCACCTGCCTCGGCGCTTTCGCTGAGCAGCAGGTAAAGCGACTGGCGGACAGCGTCGCCGCGGGCTTCTTCGGCAAGGGCGGCGTCGCGCGCGGCGATGGCTTCGTTGCGCTGCCAGAGTGTGGTGACGAGACCGACAGCGAGGCTGAGCATGATGGCGGCAGTGGCGGCGACGGCCCAGCGCCATTGCCAGAGCTGGCGGCGGAGACGGTAGCCGCGCTCGCCCGCGCGGGCGGCAACGCCGGCGCCCTGCAGCACGCGGCGCAGATCGTCCGCAAGCGCATCAAGCGTGGGGTAGCGGTCGCCCGGCGGCTTGCGCAGCGCTTTCTGGAGCACGGCGTTGATGTCTTCGGTCTGGCTGGCAGAGGCTTCGGCAAGAATGGGAGAGGACTGGCGCGACAGCGCAGGCGGCGCGGTATCGAGAATGCGGCCAACGCCGAGCGCGACGGGGAGTCCATCGAGATCAATCGGCGGACGCCCGGCGAGCAGTTCATAGAGCAGCGCGCCCGCGCCATAGACATCGCATGGCGGGCCGACGGGGTCGCCGGTAAGCAGCTCCGGCGCAGCATAGGGCGCCGATAGCGGCAGGACGTTTTCCGTGCGCTGGCTGATGTCCATCTGCTTGGCAATGCCGAAATCGATGACGCGGCTGCGTCCGGAGGCGTCGATCAGCACGTTGGCGGGCTTCAGGTCGCGGTGTAGCACCAGCGCCTTGTGGGCGAAGGCCACGGCGTCGACGACTTCCAGCACCTTACCGACGCGTTCGGCAAAGCCTGCATTCTGCGCGCGGCACCATTCATCGATCGGGCCGCCATCGATCCGCTCGATCACCATCCAGGGCTGGCCGCCGGCATCGACGCCGCCATCATGGATGCGGGCGAGGCCGGGATGATCCAGCCGGGCAAGGATCTGACGTTCGGCTTCAAAGCGCCAGCGGTCTTCCGCGTCGCCTTCCGGAAGGCGTTTTAGGGCGCCGCGCTGCTCGAAGCCGCCTTCCTGACGGGAGACGGCATAGACCGCGCCCATGCCCCCGCGGCCGATCAGCCCCTCAATCTGCCAGGCGCCGAAGCGCTGGCCTTCCAGCACGGTTTCGGGCGCGACCAGTGTGGGCGGTGTTTCGAGGAAATCGCCGCTCTCCTGCATCTTGCGGAGCATCTCGTGGGCGGCTTTCTGCAGGGCCGCGTCACCGGCTGTGTGCTGGTCGATATAGGCGGCGCGTGCAGATTCGGGTTGGTCGAGCACCTCGTCGAGAAATGCCGACAAACGCTTCCACTGCGCTGCATCCATACGCCCGCACTCCTGAATGATCTGGCCAATGACCTGGCGCCAGAAGTGGCCGCAACTCGCCATTCTGCGCAAGTCCAGAATTATCTGCCTGCAATGTCCGCTTCTGGCGCCGGACGCTGTTCTAAGCACAAATAGCCGGAGACCATCATGCGCCTTCCCTTGATCCTTGCCGCCGCGCTTGGCGTTGGACTCGCCGCCTGCTCCGGCGCCGAGGAGCCCGCCAGCGAAATGCCGCAGGCGGTTGCCGCGCTGATCGAAACGGCGCCGCCCGCGGAAGCCAAGCCGCCAGCAGCGGCCCGCGACTGGACCCGCGAAGAGGTGGAGTTTGCCTTCATGTGTCGCGGCGTGATTTCAGCCGCTTATGCCTCGCGCACCATCCTGCCGGAAGCAGACCGCGCCGAGGCCCTCAACCGCATCACCATGGGCACCGCCGCCAAATGGACGAGCGAAGCCTTTGCCCGTGCAGACGCGGCTGGCCTCAGCCAAGCCGAGCAGGATGCCCTGCTGTCTTCCTCGACCCGCGTGCTGGCCTCGCCGCTCGCCATCAATGAAGCCCTTCCGGATATCGAAGCCTGCCTGGAGGTTATCGCATGAAACTGAGCACCAAGTTTTCCGCAGCGGTGGGGGGCGCGCTTCTGGGCGCGGCACTGCTCGGCACGCCCTGGATGGTTGCCAACTCGCAATCGCCCGTGGCGAAGACCTACTGGATTATCCACCAGTCAGGCACAGACCCGGATTTCCGGGTCACCTCTTCCGGCGATGGACGCATCGAGCCAACGAGCGCCAAGGCGTTTGACAATCCGGACCGGAAGACGGCAACGCGCGTTCTGGAACGCCAGATCAACGAGATCCATACACGTCTCGCGATGGACGGCTTCTTCGCGCTGAGCAAGGTGGGCCAGGACGGCGAAGCCTTCGACCTGAAAGCTGCGCGCATTCAGCCTGTGAACCGCATTGCGCCGTCTGCCGGGCCTGTGATGGACGGCGGCACATTCATTCCGCCGCGCGCCTTCCGCTCCACCAGCAACAAGCCGACCGTGATGTTCGACTGGATGGCCGGCATCACACAGGGCCTGGACCGGGGCGACGGCCCCGAAAACTATCATTACGCCTGGCGCAACACGATCACGCCGATTGCCTATATGCTGGCCAATCAAGCCGTGATGCGTGTGGCGTTGCAGCAGATTGAAGGCGGCGGGGACAAGGTTCGCCTGTGGCGGCCCGGCGACGATCGGGGCGACGCGGTGGGCAGCGCCATTTTCAACGGCACCGTCATTGCACTGACAAAGTATGGCTCGTCTGAAGTCCAGCTGATGGGCCACGTGACCGGCTCGATCAAGCCCTACGACTTCGTTTATGGCTATGACTTCGACGACTTCCGAAAGCGCGGCATCAAGGAATACGGGCCGACACCCGCCGCGATCCTCGGCATCAGCACGACCTGGGCCGACGCCTGGGCCGGCCTGCCGGAATATGAATACACCTCCACCAACGTCGCCATCGGGCCGATCACCGGCGTGATGGCGTCTGTGCTGTCCAATGGCGGGCCGGGCGCGGTACATGCCGTAATCAACGACCCCTTCCCCTACAAGGAGACGAGCGGCGGGCGCAGCGTGAAGGAATGGCTTGGCTGGCTGGACGGGCAGATCCGCAAATCCGGCAACAAGCAGGGCACCTGGCAGGGCCACACCCAGTTCATCGCCGAGCGCGGCTTTGCTGGCGCGTATGTGACGGCGCTGTCCGACCTGATCGCCCTGCCCCGGCGCATGGAAAATACGGCGTTCACGCGCCAGATTCCTTCTTCCTTCGTGAATGGAGATTATCTGGACGAAATCTACAAAGAGCATCCGTGCCAGGATTTTTCCTTCAGCCTGAACAATCCCGTGCAGGAAATGCAGATCACCCTGCCGGAGGTCGCCTCGCGCTGCATCCGCGTGCGCTGGACGGGCGAGGGATATGGCCCCGGCTTCAACGGGCCGCCGGTTCAGCTGGCCGTGAAGGGCGCGGGCATGACGCCGGAGGACTATGACTCGATCCTGATCGCCAGCTCCGAAGGCGAAATGAACGGCCTGACCATCATGGACCAGGCAACACGCGATGCCGCCAAATGGTGGACGATGCCGTATCGCACGGACCTGAAGAAAAGCGAGTGGATGACGCTGGCGATTGCCAACGTGGCGCCGAAAGTGGCCGAGACCAAGCCGCGCACGATCACCGTGACGCTGGGCACGGGGCTTACCTCCGGCTCCGGTGCGGTGAAGACAGTGGCCGACGCATCCAAGGCCGGCTCAACCGATCAATGCCGCCCACAGACGATCACCTCGCCGCCCCTCTATGGGCCGGTAGCGCATCCCTTTGGCCTGCAGGAGCAGGATGGCTCGCTGACCTCCCTGCTGGGCCTTGCGGCGCGCACGAAGGACAGCCCGCTGACGAACGCCGCCATCCAGGTGGCCATGTGCACCGCCGAGACGATGAGCGGCGCCCTGAATGCGCGCAACGAACTGGCTATCGGCCTGCAGCGTGACGCGCCCGATGCCAGCCGCCAATCCTGCCTTGGGCAGCTGACGGCTGTGACAGCCGTGATGTCCAAAGAGCCCAAACAGCCGGAGGTTATGGGCATCGAACTGACACCGAAGGGCGGCGCAGCGCTGGACCTGAAGGCGACGACGATCCCGGTTGAGGCGAATGTCGAAATTTTCGATCCTTCGCTGGCCGCGGCCCGTCGCAGCGGCAAGATCGATTATCGCGGCAATACGTCGGTCTTCATGGAGGGCGTCGTGACCTTCCAGATCCGCACAGACACCCGCTTGCGCGGCCGGGTGGACCTGAAAGTGCCGCCAAAAGCGACGCTGGAGCAGGCCGATTGCGACGGCACGGCGTCAGGCGGCATGACCTTCGTGTTCGATCTGGTCAGTGCCCTGCCATTCCGCGAAAACGCCGTGGCCCTGCCGCCGGACGTTCTGACGACGCTGAACCCGACCATATGGCGGATGATGAGTGAGGCGCAGAAGAAGGAAGCCATCGAGGAAGGCCGCAAGGCACGCGCCGAGGCGATGAATGCCAGCGCGACAACCAGCGGCGGCACAATCTATGGCGGCGGACGGTGCGACTGTTCGTGCACGACCTTCAATGACCCCACGCGCAACTCCCTCTGCGCCGAGCAGTGCATGGACTTCCAGGTCATCGCGCCACAATGCGTGATGGATCGTGAAGTGGGCCGCGGGCGCAAGCGCGCGGATCTGGAGAAGACGCTGAATGCCTGCCCCAGCGACTGCTCGGCGCTGAGCCACGCGGACCCGCTGTGCCGCGAGTCGTTTCCCGCGATCATGAAAGCGTGCAGCGCCGACCTCGTCACCGAAGCGGACAAGGCGTGCTACCTCGACCTGTTCTCGCAGGACATGCCCGAGCCGATGAAGACCCAGATGCGAAGCGAAATGCAGAAGCAGCTGACCACAATGGACCAGGACACGCTGCGCCTCGTGATCCGCCCACAGCTTGAAGCCTTCAAGGAGCAAGGAAAGAAATGCCCAGCAGACTGATCATCGCTCTGATCGCCGCCGGCACTGTCGGCGCGGTTGCCATCGCTGGCGTTGCCGTGTCCCTCGGCAAGGGCGGCACGAAGCCCGAAGGCGGCGCGCCGTCTTCCATCACGGCGCCCGGCATGTCGCCTGCCGAAGCCGCCGTGCTTGAGAGCATCACGGACAATGTGCGCGCCCGCGTCGAAGAAGAAATGAACCGCCAGTCGCCCCAGCCGGTCTCCGAGACGGATATCAATCCCGACGATTTCGGCGCGGCGCCTGACCTTGGCAGCGACGTGGCGCCAACGCAGGTGAGCAGCCGCTGGGGCGTCGGCAAGGAGAAACTGCCAGCGCCGCCGGCGCGGGCCTGCGTCTCGAAAGACGAGCTCAACGAGGCGATGATGGGCACGGGCTGTGATTGCAGCTGCGATGGCTATGCCAAACAGGTGGCCGGGCCGGCGTCCAGCCAATGCGATGTGGCCTGCGCCATCGGCTGGTATGTCTGCTGGGCGCCGGACCCGACGGGCGCGGAAATCGACGCAGCCGTTCTCTCGACGCTGGACGGCTATGACGACCAGTCCCGCGCGGCGATGGAGCCCATCATGCGCGAGCAGCTGGCGAACCCCGAAATGCGGAACGGCTATCGCGGCGGCCTCATCGCAGACCGCGCCTTCCGCTGGAATGACGAGAGAATGTGCCCGGAGGAGTGATCCCCCAGCCGCCCTTCACAGGCCAGCCAGAAAGACCCGCCCCCTCCCGGCGGGTCTTTCCTTTTCTAAAGACGCATTAACCATCGCGTGCTAGCGCTCCGGAAGGAAACACGCGAAGGCGTTGAATGCTCGACCTGCGTCAGGATCTCTCCGGCCTCTGGCAGGCCGCCGCCCGGGTGCCGCCCCGGTCGGGTGGGCGTGTCCTGATGTTCATGGCCGCGCGCGAAGGCGAAGGCACCAGCAGCATGGCCGCCTCCTTCGCGCTGATGGCCAGCGCGCGCGCCGCGCGGATGACCTGGCTGATCGACCTCGACCTGCGCGCCAACCCTCTCTACACCGCCTTTGCCAAGGGCATCCTGAAGGATACTGGCCGGCCTGGCCATGCGCTGGACGCTTCGCTCGGCACAGAGCAGATTTATTCCGTTCCCGGAACCGAAGCCGTTCCGGCGATGCAGAAGCTGCTTACGGCCCATCAGATCGACGGCCAGCGCCTTCTGGTAACGCGGTTCCGCAATGAGCGCCTTGCGCCGGGCCAGCGCGTGCGCCTGCAGCCTGCGCCCGGCTGGTGGGGCGCCCTGCGCCGCAGCTGTGACTGGGCGATCCTCGACGCCCCGGCCCTCGCCCGCTCCGCCGCCGGCCTCACCTTTGCCCCGATGACCGACGGCGTGGTGCTGGTGGTCGAGGCAGGCGCCACCGGCGCGGGCGATGTGGAAGACCTGCGCGCTGCCGTCGAAGGGGCGGGCGGAACGGTTATCGGCGCGGTGATGAACCAGATGAAATCGGGCCACCGCCCCCGCCAAACGGGCTGATCCGGGGCTCCGCCCTGCCCCCTGCCACCCGGCCTTGCCCCTGTGGAATTCATGCCCCTTCGGGCGCCCTTTCAGCAGAATCCGGCGCAGAATCAGTGGTCCGGCAGGCCGCTGGACATAATTCCGGGCGAATTTCGTGACATTCCACGCTTGCGCCCGATGCCCGGCCTTTGTAGGGACTTTCAGCGCTGGAGAGGTGGCCGAGTGGCTGAAGGCGCGCCCCTGCTAAGGGCGTATACGTTAACGCGTATCGAGGGTTCGAATCCCTTCCTCTCCGCCACCTAAAATAGCAACGAAATCCAGTTAAGATTATGTGCCACAAGTCCCCGGAAACACGGGGATTTTTTCATCCGCAGGCGTCTCTGTTTTCCGTATCAGCGTATTTTGAGGTCGTTTCTGGGCCGAAGTCTCCGTTTGCCATTTGCAGCAGTTCGGTTTTGCGCGTTTTCCCTGTTACGGGGCGATTTACAGGGAAATAGCGTAAAACAACAGGGAACCTGCGGCCGCCTGCTGATTTTCCTCGCGTATATTCAAGGCGTAGGGCGTAAATTCCCTAAATCAGGCGTTGTCAGGGGAACCTGGGTTGAAGAGGCCAAATCCGGGGCTTAGTCTCGTGAAATGACCAGGTCACCCTTCCGCTACTTCTAAACGTCACCCGAGATCATCCAACTCGCGGTCATGATGTATGTCCGATTTCCGTTGTCGGGCAATGTCGGAAATTGCAGGGACAGGTCAGTCCCAAGCAAGAACTGGTCCGAAAACCTTGGGGCAGCTCAACGGGACTTGACTCGCCCATGAATTTACCGACTAGGCTGACGATTACAGGAACAGCCCGCGCGATGTATTTTCTCCAGATTGTCGGGAATAGATGTGCAGATATGAAAAGCGGTAGATTCTGGTGGCTGGCTGTTGCGTTTATGGTCACAGCCTTTCTTGCAGCAAGTGGCGCGTCGGCCCAAGATGTGCGTGGCATGTTGCGTGAACAACTTACGGCCGCAGCAGACCCATCATATCAAAAACTTGCGCGAGACTTTGAGATTGTAGATGCAGCGACGGGCGAGACAGGCTTTACGACCTTCGTGCCTGAACCCGGAAGAATGTACTTCGTGTACGGACTGTGTGACGCCAATTGTACGAACATCGACCTTGAACTATCGGACTCGAATGACGGTTGGTGGACCGAGCACGACCGTCGATCCGATGCTAGGCCAGTCGTTGCAATCCCGAGTTCCGACAAATCGCGTGAAATTGGGATCATTCTTGACATGGTTGCGTGCGAGACAGAGACCTGTGCAATGGGTATCGGTATCTATTCAGTTGAACTGAAATAGGGGCATTGTCAGCGCAAGCGGGCTTGAAGAGGCCAAATCCCGGGCTTGGCCTCTGAAAATGGCCAGATCACCGTTCCGCTATTTCAAGACATCCCCCGAGATCATCCAGCTTGCGGTGATGATGTATGTTCGATTTCCGCTATCTTTACGGAATGTCGAGGACCTTCTGCACGAGCGCGGCATAGACGTTTGCCACGAAAGCGTAAGACTTTGGGTCGATCGTTTCGGGATCTATTTCGCGAGTAAGATCCGCAAGCGGAGGTCAGAAGCGTTGCGGCAGGTGCCTCAGTGGCGCTGGCCTCTGGACGAGGTGTTCGTGAAAATCCGGGGAGAAACGCATTACCTGTGGCGTGCGGTGGATCACGAAGGTGAGGTTCTGGAGGCTTACGTCACGAAGAAGCGGGACAAGGTTGCGGTCTTGAAATTCCTTAGAAAAGCGATGAAGCGTTACGGGAGCCCCGAAGGTATCGTCACAGACAAACTCCGGTCTTACGGCGCGGCTCTGAAAGAGCTCGGCAATGAGCATCGCCATGAAGCCGGCCGATATCTCAATAACCGTGCCGAAAATTCACACCTTCCGCGTCGACGAAGGGAACGGGCGATGTCGCGTTTCCCGAGAATGCGAAGTCTTCAGAAATTCGCGTCGGCACATTCATCGGTACACAATCATTTCAACCAGCAGAGAAATATCGAAGGGAGAGCCCGGTTTAAATCGCTGCGAGACGCCGCGCTTCGCGAATGGCGGGAACTTCTCGTTGCCTGAGGCCCGCTCGCGCGCGAATATCGGAGACTGGTTCGCATTCGTCTGACAGCACCGCCAGCGCGCCATTCTCCGGGAAATTGTAGCACCTGCGGAAAGCATACCGCCTACCCCACCGACATGTGATCTGATGGCGTCTTGAACCGGGCGGTTGGGGCCATAGCTTGAAGTCGCCCGTCCGACTGTGGGCACCGCCGCCAATCCAGCCAGGATTATCCGTATGCAAACCCTTTCGATTGGACCACTAGCGTTTTCGGCGGATCGCCTGCTGGTGATTGCGCTGATCGGTGTGTTCTTTCTGGTCGCGGGTCGGCTTTCGCGGCGGTGGAAGGCGCCTTTTTCCGATGCGGCGACAGGCGGCGTGATCGTAGGCATCCTGGCGGCGCGGGCGGGATGGGTGCTGGCAAATCCTTCCGCTTATCTGGCGGAGCCGCTGAGCATTCTGGCGATCTGGCAGGGCGGGTTTTCCGCGCCTGTGGGCGTGCTGGCGGCAGCGGCCTTCACGGCCTGGCGCACGCGGCCGGGCTTGGCGATGCTGGCCCTGCCCGTTACGGCGGGAATACTCGCGGGCGTGTTCGCGCTTACCTCCGCCACCCTGCTGCGCTATGAGCCACAGCCCTTCCCCAGCCATGTGGCGCTGCGTGCGCTGGACGGGTCGCCCGCCGATCCCGGCGCGGCGCAGGCGGGCGGGTATGTCGTCAATCTGTGGGCCAGCTGGTGTGGCCCCTGCCGGCGCGAAATGCCGATGATGATGGAGGAGGCCGAGGGCGCGCCCGTGCCGGTCTATTTCGTCAATCAGGGCGAAGCGCCTGCAGCGATCGAGGCCTACCTTGAGCGCGCAGGCCTGCCGGCAGAGCGCATCCTGCTGGACCCGGCAAGCGGGCTTGGCGCGGCCATCGGCTCACGCGCTTTGCCCGTGACGCTGTTTGTTGGCGCCGATGGCGCGATTGTGGACGTGCATACGGGAGAAATATCCCGCGCCGCGTTCGCGAACGGACTGCGCCGACTGGAACGCTAGTGGTGGCGGACGGACGCCAGGACGGGCACGCCGACCGTGCGCTCCAATGAGCGCGGCGTGACGAAGCCTCGCTGGGAGAAGGCATACATCATGCCCACCGCCAGCGCCGCGAGACCAGCCAACAGGAAGGCCGCAATGGCCGC
Source organism: Hyphomonas sediminis (assembly GCF_019679475.1). Taxonomy (NCBI): domain Bacteria; kingdom Pseudomonadati; phylum Pseudomonadota; class Alphaproteobacteria; order Hyphomonadales; family Hyphomonadaceae; genus Hyphomonas; species Hyphomonas sediminis. Next base: position 1,910,383 of record NZ_JAIEZP010000001.1, on the reverse strand, counting down.
CGGAATTCTGAGGCTGTGCCCGCGAAGTGGCACATAGGCCCGCTCCAGAAGGCGCACATCGCCGGCGCCTTCGCGGGCAAGGTCGCTGCGGGCACGCGCATCGGCGGCGCGTCTGGCGTAGGTCAGTGCGGCTTCGGCGGCGGCGTCCCGGCGGCGATGCAGCTCCCCAAGGCCGGGAGCCAGCTCCCGCATCTGCTGATCGCGCGCCTCGAGGCTGGCGATCTGTGCATGAAGCTCTGCCTGCTGACGGGCAGCCGCCTGCACTTCGGCTTCCAGCCGGGCGATGGCCGCCTGAACTTCCTGATACAGCGGGTCTGGCCCGCGGCGGACGGTGCCGGCAGTTTGCTCCTGATTGCTCAGCAGACCTTCAATTCGCGCGATCCTGTCATCAAGGTCGCGCAGTGCAGGCGCAGTCGGCGCAAGGCGCGCGCGCAGCTCTTCGCGCTGGATGTAGAGCTCCTGCAGCCGCTCGCGCGAGCTGTCTTCCTCATAGAGGGTCTGGTCAGGCTGGATGGCGCCCAGCTTGCGGCGATAGCTCGCCAGCTCCGCTTCCAGCTGGGCCTGCCGGCTGGTGGCCGCGATGAGCTGCAGGTTGGCGGCTTCATAGAGACGCCGCAGCGTTTCGCGCTCGGCCTCAAGGGCGGTAAGGCCATTGTCGGCCAGATAGGTACGAATGGCGGCTTCGGCGTCGGCCACCTCCCGCTCGAACCGCTCACGCTGGGCACCGAAGCCGAGGGCGGGCTCCTCGCCGAGGATTGCGGGGCGATAGTCGAGATAGGCGCGGGTGAGCGCGTTGAGCAGCTCAGCGGCGATCACCGGGTCGGGATGGGTCAGGCCAAGGCGGATGGCGCGGCCGCCCGGCGCAATCTGCGTTGTCAGCACGGCGCCAAGCGCCTCAGCGCCGGCGCGCTTGCAATCATCGCCTGCACAGCCCGCCGCGATGGAAGGAAAAGCCTTGGCGAGCGTGACCTTATCCAGCGCCGCAGAAAGCACGACCGGACTGCGCAGAAGTTCCAGCTCTGCCTGCGCCGCCGTTTCCGGGGAAACCAGCAATCGGGCGGTGGCCGTATAGCGCTCCGGCAGGATCAGCGCTGCAAACAGGCCGAGCGCAAACAAGGGAAGAAATACCAGCAACATCAACCACTTGGCGCGCCACAAATGCTGCGCCAGATCCGCAGCCCCCAGCTGCGGGCGCACGCGCGACGGCGCGGGCCGGGCAACTGATTGGCCGGGTTCGGCTTGGGACATGGACGCGCGCCGCTCCTTGCGGGTACTCTAGCCGTTCACAGGTGCCATAGCGCGTTTGATATTTCCTTAAGCATCAGGGCCCTTGGCCTCGTGAATACCCCTACTATCTCGGCTGGCGATCTTCTGGCAAAACCGGCCCATGACCCAATATTTCGAACCCATCCCCTATCCGCTCTGGCATACCGACAAGGCCGCCTTTGCCGACCGTCTCGGGAAGTCCTTCCGCGAGACCGGCTTTGCGGTGATCACCGGCCATCCGGTTTCCCAGAAAGTCATCGACGACAACCTTGCCGCCACGAAAGCCTTCTTTGCGCTGCCGGCGGAGGCGAAAGAAGCCTATCATGATGCCCCCGGCGGGCGTCAGCGCGGCTACACGCCCTTCGGCACCGAGAATGCCAAAGGCCAGGCGCAGGCCGACCTGAAAGAATTCTGGCACACCGGCCGCGCGCTGCCCGAAGGATCGCCCTATCGCGCCACGATGAAGGACACGCCGCATGTGGCCGAAGTCGCCGACTTCGACCGCGCAACACGGGCGCTTTACACTGCGCTGGACGATTTCGGCGCAGACCTGCTGAAGGGCGTTGCCCTGCATCTCGGCCTTGCCGAAGACTGGTTCTCCGACAAGGTCAATTTCGGCAATTCGATCCTCCGCCTGCTGCATTATCCGCCGCAGATGGACCCGCCACCTGCCGGCACGGTTCGCGCCGCAGCACATGAAGACATCAACGTCATCACGCTTCTGCTCGGCGCAGAGGAAGCCGGGCTGGAAGTGAAACACCGCTCCGGCGAATGGCTGGCCGTGAACCCGCCCGCCGGCGCGCTGGTGATCAATTGCGGCGACATGCTGCAGCGTTATGCTGGCGGCGTCCTGCCCTCCACCACCCACCGCGTCGTCAATCCGGCGCCGGAGCGGTCGCGCTTCCCGCGTTATTCGACGCCGTTCTTCCTGCATTTCAATCAGGACTTCCTGATCGAGGCCCTGCCCGGCTGCCTTGCCGAAGGCGGCAAGGCGCAACCGCCGATCACTGCGCAGGACTTCCTGATGGAGCGCCTGCGCGAAATCGGCCTGGTCAAAGAGCGCAGCTGACGTTCAGCGCTACGCCAAATCAAAACGCCCTCTCCGCTGGAGAGGGCGTTTCTTTTTCCGCTTCCGGATTAAATCAGGCGATTACTTCGCTTCATAGCCGCGCGAGATTTCATCGAACAGGCGCACGCCATAGCCGACCGCGCCTTTCGGATCGACCGCCGTGCCGGAGTTCTGCCAGGCCATTGCCGCAATATCGAGGTGCACGAAGGGGGTTTCTTCCTTCACCCACTCCATAATGAACGCGGCCCCGACAGAAGCGCCCGGCGCGCCTTCGCCACCATTTTTCAGGTCAGCCACATCGCTGCGGAGGGCTTTGAAGGTGTTCGGATGCAACGGCAGGCGCCACAGCGGCTCACCGGACGTCTCACCTGCCTTGATGAAGGTTTCGGCTAGCGCATCATCCTTCGTAAAGAGGCCGGCATAGTCCGGCCCCAGCGCGCCCCCGACCGAGCCTGTCAGGGTCGCAATCGTCACGGCCAGTTTCGGCTTGTAGGTTTCCTGCGCCCACCAGAGCGCATCGGCCAACACAAGACGGCCTTCAGCGTCCGTGCTCATGATTTCAATGGTTTTCCCGCTCATTGAGGTCAGCACATCACCGGGGCGGATCGCGTTGCCGTCCGGCATGTTTTCTGCCAGCGCCAGGATCGCCACGGCGTTGACCTTTGCGTCACGCTCGGCCAGCGTCAGCACAGCGCCGGCGGAGGCCGCCGCGCCGGACATATCCATCCGCATACGCCACATATTGCTGCTCGGCTTGATCGAGATGCCGCCCGTATCGAAGGTGATGCCCTTGCCGACAAACGCAATCGGCGCATCGCCTGCCTTGCCGCCCTTATACTCTACCGCGACGAGGCGCGGCGGGCGCACGGAACCTTGCCCGGTGCCATAAAGCGCGCCCATGCCGAGGGCCTCGATCTCCGTCTCGTCAAGCACGGTGACGGTAACGTTGTTCACGCCTTCAAACTTCGCAACCACCTGATCGGCAAACCAGGCGGGCGACTTGATGTTCGAGGGCGTGGAGATGAGATCGCGCGCGAAATAGACGCCATCGGCAATTGCGCTGGCATCGCCTTCCCAGGCGCGGCGCGCGGCGGCAGCATCCGGCGCGAGGAAGGTCAGCGCGGCTTTCGGCTCGCCCGACTCTTCAGCCGCCTTGCCCCATTTGCCAAAGTTGTACGTGCCAAGGCGTGCACCCAGCGCGGCAATGGCGGCATCGTCGGCCACGTCTTTCGCATCCGGCACGACCACATTCACTGCCGCATTCCACTTCGAAGTGCCCTTGGCCGCCATGGCACCATACACTTTCAGGTCATTGGCATTCGCCAGGCCTTCGCCCGTGCCGACGAGCAGGACGGCGGCATACGGGCCAGCGCCGTACAATGTCAGGGTCTGGCCGGCGTCGCCCTTGAAGCCTGCTGTGGCGATCGCCTCTGCGATGGCGCCCTTGGCAGCTTTGTCGGCATCCTTGGAAATACCGTGCAGCGCGCCGTCCTTGCCGACCGGCAGAACAATCGCGCCGCTCGACGGGCGCGCGGCCTTCGCAAAGTCGATCGCAGGCGCCTCCGCAACGGCCGGCATTGCAATCGCCAGCGCAGACACAGCAGCGGTAATCCATGGTTTCATGGGAGAAGTCCTTCCGTCTTGGCTTGTTATTTTTTGTGGACTTTGCGTCGGAAAAATTCACCCGCCTGTCCAGCCTTTTTGGGGCATAGATCATGCGAATTCCGGTCACGACTATTTGATTTGCGTGCTATCCGGCCAGAAACGCCTTCAGCGATGCCCCATCCTCGAAGGCATGGTCGGGCTCAGCGGCGCGAAGCGCCTCTATTGGCGCAAAGCCCCAGCTCACCGCCACGCAACGGATGCCCACTTCGCGCGCCGCGTCGATATCGCGGATCTCATCGCCGACGGCCAGCGTACGTGCGGGGCTCGCCTTCATCCGGCGCATCACATCACGAAAATGCTTTGCCTTGCCAAACATACCCGCGCCGCAGCTCCAGGCTGAAATCCGTGCACTGATTTCTGGCCCCAGCGCCCGGCGCACCACTGCTTCGGCATTCGACGACACAACCGCGACCGGAATGCCCCGCTCGATCAGCGCGCCCAGAAGGTCCAGCGTGCCGTCAAACAACGGGAAGGCATCTGCCGCCTTCGCCCGCTTGCGCGCATGCACAGCGATCAGAGGTAACTTCCATCCCGGAATGCCCAGCGATTGCATCACGGCGCGCGGCGCATGCCCGCGCATCGCCTCCTGTTCCTCGAAACTTGGCAGGCGAAAATGAAACTTGCGCGAAAGCTCCGGCAACAAGGCGCGGAAAAAGCTGACGCTGTCTGCCAGCGTCCCGTCAAAATCGAAGATGATGAGATCAGGTTTTGTGGTCATCTGCTCCCCTCACCCCAACGCCCCCGATAAGGGAGCGGAAAATCAAATCAAACCCGCCAGCGGACTGGACGGGTCAGCATACCGTTTCTTGGGCATCCGGCCAGCCAGATATGCCTCACGGCCCGCAATCACGGCATGCTTCATCGCGCGCGCCATACGCACGGGGTCTTTAGCCTGCGCAATGGCCGTGTTCATAAGCACGCCGTCGCAGCCCAGCTCCATGGCGATGGCGGCGTCCGAAGCCGTACCCACGCCTGCGTCCACGATCACCGGCACGCGCGCGGCTTCAATGATCAGGCGAATGTTCACCGGGTTCATGATGCCAAGGCCCGAGCCGATGAGGCTGCCCAGCGGCATGATGGCAACGCAGCCTGCCTCTTCCAGCATCCGGGCATAGACCGGATCGTCAGAACAGTAGACCATCACTTCAAAGCCATCCTTGATCAGGGCTTCGGCGGCTGTCAGCGTTTCCGGCATGTTCGGGTACAGAGTTTTCTGGTCCGCCAGCACTTCGAGTTTCACGAGGTTCCAGCCGCCCGCCTCGCGCGCCAGGCGCAGCGTACGTACGGCGTCGTCTGCCGTGAAGCAGCCCGCCGTGTTGGGCAGGTAGGTGAACTCGTCCGGCTTCACATGGTCTGTCAGGCGCGGCTCCGCCGGGTTCGACAGGTTCACCCGGCGCAGCGCCACGGTGACGATTTCAGCGCCGGCGGCGCGGGCGGCATCGGCATTCTGCTCATAGGAGGCATACTTGCCGGTGCCCACGATGAGACGGGAGCTATACGTCTTGCCGGCGATGACCAACGGGTCAGTGATGGGTGACTGGGAGGCGGTGTCGGGCACGGGGCGTGTCTCCTGACTGGGACTTTCAAAACGGCTGTAAAGAGGCAGCAAGATTGGAGGATCGTTGGAGGAATCGGGGCGATGGTTGGAGTTTCCGTTGGAGTTTTTTGGGCCCCTTATCCACCCCCGACGAACTGCACGATCTCCAACCGGTCGCCATCCTCCAGCACGGTCATGGTATGTTCGGACTTGGGCACGATCTCGAGGTTCAGCTCAACAGCCACACTGCGCGGGTCGCGCCCCGTCTCGCCGGATATCCGGTGGATAAGCTGGGAAACGGTCATGCCGGGGTCGATCTGAATCGCCTCACCGTTGAGCGTAATGTTCATCGCGCAAATCCTTGAGTGTTGCCCTCTTGCCACGCCCGCCGTTACAGCGCAAACGAGGGCACATGTCGAAACCGGTATATGTCCTCGGCGGGCCGAACCTCAACCTTCTGGGTACGCGCGAGCCGGAAATCTACGGGCGGGATACGCTCGACGATATCCACGCCCGCCTTACGGCGCTGGCTGGCGATGTGGGAATCATCGCACGCCAGACCAACTCCGAAGGTGAGCTGGTAAGCTGGGTGCAGGAAGCGAACCGCGAGGCGCGCGCCCTGATCCTCAACGCGGCGGCTTACACGCACACCTCCATCGCGCTGTATGACGCCCTGAAAACATTGAAAATTCCGGTTATCGAAGTTCACCTGTCAAACCCCGCCGCGCGCGAGGCTTTCCGACATGTGAATTACGTTGCGCCTGTTGCAGTTGGCACAATTGCCGGGCTAGGTGCCTATGGATATGAACTCGCGCTTAGCGCGGCCCTGAGGCTATCGGGAGAGGCTAGGAGCTGAAAAAACATGAGTACAACCAAGAACAAGCTTGATACCGGCCTGATCCGGGAACTGGCGGCGATCCTGCGCGAAGCCGATCTTGGCGAGCTGGAAGTCGAGCATGAAGGCCTGCGCGTTCGCGTGTCGAAGCCTGCGGCGCCTGCCGTTGTGCAGGCTGTTGCTGCGCCTGCCGCGGCTGCCATGCCGGTGCCTGCCCTTGCTGCGCCTGCTGCTGCCGCTGCAGCTCCGGCCGCCGCTTCGGTGCCCGACAATGCCGTGAAATCGCCGATGGTGGGCACGGTTTACCTGTCGCCCGATCCGAACTCGAAGGCGTATATTTCCGTTGGCGACAAGGTGAAGAAGGGCGACACGCTCATGCTCATCGAAGCCATGAAGACCTTTAACCCCGTCGAAGCCGACCGCGCCGGCACCGTGAAGGCGATCTATGTCGAGAACGCCCAGCCGGTCGAATACGGCGAAGCACTGGTGCTGATCGAATAGTATGGCCGCCCCGCGTCCCATCCAGAAGGTCCTGATTGCGAACCGTGGTGAGATCGCCCTGCGAATCCACCGCGCGTGCAAGGAAATGGGCCTTTCCACCGTCGTCGTTCATTCCGAAGCAGACCGCGACGCCATGGCTGTACGCCTGGCGGATGAAAGCGTCTGCATCGGTCCGGCCCCATCGCCGGATAGCTATCTGAAGAAATCCCGCATCCTTGCGGCTGCTGAAATCACGGGCGCAGACGCCATCCACCCCGGCTACGGCTTCCTCTCCGAGAACGCCCAGTTCGCCGAGATGGTCGAGGCCCACGGCATTGCGTTCATCGGCCCAACGGCAGAACACATCCGCATCATGGGCGACAAGATCGCCGCCAAACAGGCGATGATCGAAGCAGGCGTGCCTTGCGTGCCGGGCTCTGATGGCGCCGTCGAAACCATCGCGGACGCCAAGAAAGCGGCCAAGAAGATCGGCTTCCCCGTCCTCGTCAAAGCCTCTGCAGGCGGCGGCGGGCGCGGCATGAAGCTCGCACTGACAGAATCCGACCTGGAAAACGCTGTAAAAACAGCGAAGACCGAGGCCAAGGCGGCCTTTGGGGATGATGCTGTCTATCTGGAGAAATACCTCCAGGGCCCGCGCCACATCGAAATCCAGGTCATCGCGGATACTCACGGCAACGTTGCCCATCTCTGGGAGCGGGACTGCTCGCTGCAGCGGCGCAACCAGAAAGTCTTCGAAGAAGCCCCCTCGCCGGCCCTGAATCAGGTGCAGCGTGAGGAAATCGGCGGCATCTGTGCCCGCGCGATGCAGAAGATCGGCTATCGCGGCGCCGGTACGATCGAATTCCTCTACGAAGATGGCCGGTTCTATTTCATCGAAATGAACACCCGCCTGCAGGTGGAGCATCCGGTCACCGAGATGATCACCGGCATCGACCTCGTCCGCGAGCAGATCCGCATTGCCGAGGGCAAGGCGCTGTCCTTCCGCCAGGAAGACGTGATGCTGGTCGGCCATGCCATCGAGTGCCGTATCAACGCCGAGCATCCGGAAACCTTCGTGCCCTCGCCGGGCCTGATCACGGATTTCCACGCGCCGGGCGGCCCCGATGTCCGCCTCGATAGCGCGGCCTATGCAGGCTATCGCATTCCGCCGCACTACGACTCGCTGATCGGCAAGCTGATCGTTCACGGGCGTACGCGCCGCGAGTGCCTGATGCGTCTGCGCCGGGCCCTGTCAGAAATGGTGGTTGGCGGGGTTCACACCACGCTCGACCTGCACCGCCGCCTCGTCGACAATGACGATGTTCAGGCGGGGGAATACAACATTCACTGGCTGGAAAAATTCCTGGCGGAAAACAAGCTGTCTGCTGACGGGGAATAATTCCACCAGCCCAACTCCTGCCGATTGCGCCGCGTTTACATAAAGCGCGGCGCAAATCATATCTGCACCTATGACAGCCCGTTTCGGACCTGAGGACCTGCTCGCCTGCTATCGCCGGGGCGTATTTCCGATGGCCGACTCGCGCGACGATCCGCGGTTATTCCTCGTCGATCCGGATTTACGCGGCATCCTTCCGCTGAATGCGTTCCACATTCCCAAACGTCTCAAACGCCGGGTTTGCCAGGATCCGTTCCGCGTCAGCTTCGACACCGCCTTTACGCGCGTCGTGGAAGCCTGCGGCGAGCCGCACGACAACCGGCCCAACACCTGGATCAACTCCGCCATCATCAATCTCTACAGCGCGCTGCACCGGCAGGGATACGCGCACTCGGTCGAGTGTTGGGACGGAGACCAGCTGGTCGGCGGGCTTTATGGTGTGTCGCTGGGCGGGGCGTTTTTCGGGGAGAGCATGTTCTCCCGCGCGCCGGACGCCTCAAAGATCGCGCTGGTGCACCTTGTCGCCCGCCTGATCGACCGCGGCTATGTGCTGCTCGACGCGCAATTCCACAATCCGCACCTGGAACAGTTCGGCCTGCTCGAGATCAGCCGCGACGACTTCAAGGGGCGCCTGAAGGCGGCCCTGAAGATCGATGCGCAGTTTCATGGTGGCGTCGCCGGAGAAGCGTCCGATCAGTCGATCGGCATGTCCTCATCCGGCGGTGTTTCGGTCTCGGTCACGCCTGCCGGCATGTCGTCATACAACGGCTCGACGCTTTCCGGGATGGTCACGCGCTCGGGCAGTTTCACCGGATCGGGCGCGGTGCAGCGGATCACCCAGATATCGTAAACCGGATGCTCAAGCGCATTAAGGCCGGGCGAAGACGCATACATCCAGCCTGAAAACAGGACCGGATTATTCGCAGCATCCGCCGGCACATCCTTGGCCGAAACCGCTGCTTCCATCGTTTCCATCGCCACCGGCTGGGTCGAAGCGATGCGCAGGAAAGCGGCGCTTTCCGGGATCTCTTCAGGCGGCGCCTGATAGCAGGTTTTCAGCTCGACCCGCAGCGAGCCGTAGATCACCGGCTCGCCGACCTTGACCACGATATCCGTCGAACGGCCCGTGATCTTGTCGAGCGCGCGCAGCGTCGCCTGGTTCTTCTGCGCCATTGTGCCCGCTGACGCAGTCAGTGCGACGAGCGCGGCAAGACCGGTAGCAGCCAAGAGACGCGAGGCGATTTTCATTCAACAGCTCCATCTTCGGGAACGTCAGGCGGATCAATCGGGCCAAGACCATCATCATCTGCGGCGGACGAAGAGGAGGAGGACGAGCCGCCACCGCCACCTGATGCGAAGGATGCAAAAAGCGTCAGCAGGTCAACGCTGCCGCGCGTGTACTGGATCTCACCAGTGCCATCCTGCGGGATGTTGTCGAAACCGGCGCCGGGTTCGAGCGCGATATACGCGCCGCCGAGCAGGCCATCCGTCGAGATGCGGGCATCGGTGTCGTCGGGCAGCGCCCATTTCGAATCGAGCGAGAGTTTCAGCACGGCTTCAAATGTCTGCGGATCGCCATCGATGGATTTCACCACGCCGGCTTTCACGCCCGCGATACGTACATCCGATCCCCGCGAAATGCCCGACACGCTGTTGAAGCGCGCCGTCACTTCATACTGGTTTGCGCTCGACCCGGCCGAATCTCCGCCACGCGCCAGCGCGAACCACAGGAAGACTGCGGCAACCGCAACGACGATTGCACCGATCAGCGTCTCGAAAAACGACTCACGCATCCGGTGTCCACGCCTCGTAATCCGAATCCGAACGCTGACGCTGACGGTCGCCCGAGAGAGCGCCCTTCGGCTTAACGGCGTAGGGCGTGCCGGTCATGTTGGGTGTGTGGTCGCTTTCCCACTCGCGGCGCTCCAGCGGCTGTTTGGTCGGCGGCGCATCCAGCGTGTGATGCAGCCAGCCATGCCAGTCAGCTGGCACTTTCGAGGGCTCGGCCAGGCCGTGATACATGACGTAGCGACGGCGACGGCCTTCAAGGGACGGCTTCTTCTCTTCGAAGTAGCGGTTTCCGTACTCGTCGGTGCCCACAAACGTCGAACGCCGCTTGATGTCGAAGGCGGCTCCGACCGTGTTTCCGCTCCACCAGGTGAAAATCTGCTTCAGCATCTCTGGCTTTCCTGACCGTGTTTGATGGCCGCAATATGGCGATGCCAATATGGCGTTGATGGGCGATTAATCCATCCATGCCGGGCAGGCAATGCGACGCGGGCGCTGAAGGCCGATGATTACGGGCAATTCACTGCTTTGTGTGCCCTGAAACCGGTTGCCGGAGGGGGGGCTAGCAGGCACCCTGACTGGAACTGATTCGGCAGGAGGCGCGGGACAGATGGCAGTCAAATCGCATGCGGAAATCCTGGAAGCGGCAGAAGAAGACGGCCTGATCTCGCGCGAGGTGCGGATGCGGGACATCGTCCGCTCAGCCGGGCGCGCGCTGAAGCCGTTGACGCCGCAGGCGCTCGAGCAGGTTCGCTCCGCCTGGTCCGCTGCAAACCTTCTCGGCGTGTCACAGCTCGCGACCGCTGAAATGCTTGAACGCCTCGGTGAAGCGCCCCGCAATGCAGAGCTTGCAGAAACGATCGCCGCCGGCCTGCCGCAAGACGTTCTGGAAGAAGCTCTGCGCCAGCCGGGCGGTATCCAGAAAACGGCTGCAGCGTTGCGTGCAGCCGCCGTCAGCACCCCCTCACCGCGCCCCGGCGTGTTCGAGACCGGCCATCTGGATCACGCCCTCAGCGCAGCGCTTGAAGCCGCCCTGGATGAGGGCGCCGAGATCCACCTGTCACAGTCTGCATTGCCGGATGCAGGCACGCGCTGCCGCGTGATCGATGTGGCTGTCGCCATCGGCCCGGGCGGGCTGGAAGCGGAATACCTGACATCTTCGGCCGATGCTGCCGCCCGCGCGCTGGGCGATGGCGTGCTGGCGATTGCCGGCCTTGGCGCGGCGGTCATGTCGCTCGGCCTCGACTACGCCTCCGACGCCGGCATTGCCGCTGGCGCAGCCATCACAGCGCTGGTCCGCTCTGCTGCGACTGGCGCCGCCTTCCCGGCAGCGCAGGCCCGCGTGCTGGGTCTTGAAGCGATCAAGGCGAGCGGGCGCCGCGGCTGCCAGGTGGCGATCCTGCCACTGACTGATCTCGCCAACCTGCTACCCGATTGCGAAAGCGAAGGCGCTGCGCCCGTGCGCACGGTGCTGGCCTATGGCGAAGAAACGCCTGCACTCAGCCGCGCCGCCCGCCTTGGCATGGCCCGCCGCGCACCGGAGCAATTGCCTGTCTTGCTGGACCGTCTCGCCCGCGCTGGCGAGCAGGATCTCGATGCAGCCCTTGGCCGCGTCCGCTTGCGCGACCGGGGCTTCACGGACGAAGCGATCGAGCGCGTGACCCGCGCGATTGGCGATGGCCTGCCCCTGAATGCGGCCTTCTCCCGCTGGGTTCTGGGCGACGAGATCATCTCGAATGACCTTCGCCTTCCACCTGAGCGCTTCGACTCCGATGGCCGTGCGCTGCTCTCTGCGGTCGGGTTCTCGAAGAAAGATATTGCCGCCGCAGAAGCCGCAATCGACGGCGCGGTGGAAGACATAGCCGGCAAGGCGCTTGCGAGCGCCGACCTGCCACTCACGGTTTCGATGGACGCGGAGCTACGCTTTTCCTCCGCCGTCGCCAAAGTGCTGAACGGGCTGACGATGCTGCGCGTGCCCGCCACCGAAAGCCTGAAGATGGCCGAGTCGACAATGGCGGCCGGCCTTTCTGTTCTGCTGACCGGCCACCGCACCCCGCCATCGGAAGATGTGCGCGAGCGGATGGAGCAGATCATTTCCCTGGCAGACGAAATCGTCGAAGATTCCGAGGCGCTGCCCCCAATGCCGGCGCTGACGGAGTCCGGCCCGCCCGTCCGCCGCATCCGCCTGCCCGACCGCCGCAAAGGCTACATCCAGAAAGCGACCGTTGGCGGCCACAAGGTCTACCTGCACACCGGCGAATTCGATGATGGCAGCCTCGGCGAAATCTTCATCGACATGCACAAGGAAGGCGCCGCCTTCCGCAGCCTGATGAACAACTTCGCCATCTCTGTTTCGCTCGGCCTGCAATATGGCGTGCCGCTGGAAGAGTATGTCGATGCCTTCGTCTTCACCCGGTTCGAACCGGCTGGCGAAGTGACCGGTAACGACCGGATCACGCGGGCAACTTCGATCCTGGATTATATCTTCCGGGAACTTGCTGTGTCCTACCTCGCCCGGGAAGATCTGGCGGAAGCCGATGTTACCCATGACGGCCTTGGCCGGGGCGCCGGCGACGCGACACGCGCCGAGCAGCAGGCCGCCGCCTTCACCGGGGAGGCCGCGCAGCTGATCTCTCGCGGTTTCTCGCGCGGGCAGTTGCCGGACAATATCGTGATCCTGGGCGCACGCCGCGGCGAAAAATCGACCGAGGAAGCGGAGGAAGGGAAGGAAGGGGAAACGGAAAGCGAAGCAACCGACCTGACCCCAGCCTATCTCAACCAGGCCTGCCCGGCTTGCGGGTCATTCACGCTGTATGAAGCCACGCCCGGCGGCCTGCATGCGTGCGACACCTGTGGCGAGGAAAGCCGCGCCAGCCAGTAGCGCGCCAGGCGAATTCTGCCTTTGAAGCCCGCAAAATGCGGGGCGGTTAACCATGCCGCTGCGTCAGAACATATTGCACGCCTGCAACAGTTACCGGGCTTTTACACTTCTTACTGTTTGTTCAGTTTAGACTTTTCGGAATTGCCATTATCCAAGTCACATGTTTACGCCACAGAAGCGTCTCATTTCTCTAGCCGGTCTCATTGCGGCTATGTTTGCCAACACCGCCCTGGCACAAAGCCAGCCGGTCGCTTGGTCCCCCAGCTATGGTGGCTCCTGCGCTGATTGCGACCTCTCTGGCAAAAACCTCACTGGCTGGACGCTGAACGGTGCCAATTATTCCGGCGCGCGCTTCGATTATGCGTTCATGCGCGGTGTCCGGGCGACGGCTGTGAACCTGCAGCGTGCCAACATCACAGGCGCAGATCTGCGCGGCGCAGATCTGACCAGCGGCCGCCTTGCAGATGCAGTCCTGAACAATGCCCGCATGCAGAACGTACTCGCCTCCGGCGCGGATTTCAGCCGCGCCCGCATGGAAGGTGCCAACCTCGAGCGTGCAAAGCTGATCGGTGTGAACTTCCAGGGCGCCACCCTGCTGTTTTCCCGCCTCGATACCGCCGACCTGTCCGGCGCAAACTGCACCGACGCCGTGATGGACCGGGCCACCCTGCGCGGCGCGGTGTTCAATGGTGCAAATCTGACGGCTGTGAGCTTCACCGGGGCCGACCTTTCCCAGGCTTCGTTCCGCGATGCGCGCCTGCCGGGCGCTGACCTGACGGGCGTTACCGGCGCCGAGACGGCGGACTTCGCCGGCGCTTGCGGATCGCTCACCACCCGCCTGCCTGCGAATATGTCCCTGCCGATGTGCGCGGGCGCTGAGTTCGACGAGGCGGACTGAGCTTCTTCCAGACATTGAAGCCACAAAACAAAAACCGCCGGGCTCAACACCCGGCGGTTTGTTTTTGAGCGCTGCCCTGAGGCAGTGGCTTAGCCTTGCGGCTTCACCACCGGCGCCAGGCGGATGTTGAGCTCCTTCAGCTGGCGCTCGTCCACCGGGCTCGGCGCGCCCATCAGCAGGTCGCGGGCCTGCTGGTTCATCGGGAACAGGATCACGTCGCGCAGGCTTTCGGTTTCCGCCAACAGCATCACGATACGGTCCACACCCGGCGCGATGCCACCATGCGGCGGGGCGCCAAAGCGGAATGCGTTCAGCATACCGCCAAACTTCGCCTCGACCACTTCCGGGCCATACCCGGCCAATTCGAAGGCTTTCAGCATCACTTCCGGGCGGTGGTTCCGGATCGCGCCGGAAGACAGCTCCACGCCGTTACACACGATGTCATACTGGAACGCCTTGAGGTCCAGCTGTTTCTCGACCGTGTCTGCTGCCAGCAGCGCTTCCATGCCGCCCTGGGGCATCGAGAACGGGTTGTGGCTGAAATCCACCTTCTTGTTGTCTTCGTCCCATTCATACATCGGGAAATCGACGATCCAGCAGAAGCGGAAGATGCCCGGCTCGATGAGGCCGAGTTCTTCGCCCACGCGGATACGCGCCTGTCCCTGGAGGCGTACAGCGGCGGTCTTGTCGCCAGCGGAGAAGAACAGGGCGTCGCCCGCCTTCACGCCGGCTTTTTCTGCCAGCGCAGCCAGCGCCGCCGGCTCGAAGAATTTCGCGATCGGGCCGGTTGCCGTCAGCGCACCATTCTCTTCCACGAAGCGCATATAGCCGAGGCCCGGCGCCTGCATTTCCTTCTTCGCCCAGGCGTCCATCTTGTCGAAGAACGAACGCGGCTGCTCGCCCGAATTTGGCGCCGGAATGGCGCGCACGATACCGCCGCCGCCAACGATCTTCTTGAACACGCCCAGCGTCACGTCATCGCGCAGCATGATGTCGGAGACATCCGAGCAGATGATCGGGTTGCGCAGGTCCGGCTTGTCGACGCCGTATTTCAGCATCGCTTCGGCGTAAGGAATGTGCGGGAACGGGCCTTCGGCGACCTTGCGACCCTTGCCTTCCCAGTCTGCGAATTCTTCGAACACGCCGCGCATGACCGGCTCGATGGAGCCGAACACGTCTTCCTGCGTCACGAAGCTCATCTCGATATCGAGCTGGTAGAACTCGCCGGGTGAGCGGTCTGCGCGGGCGTCTTCATCGCGGAAACACGGCGCAATCTGGAAATAGCGGTCAAAGCCCGACACCATCAGCAGCTGCTTGAACTGCTGGGGCGCCTGCGGCAGCGCATAAAACTCACCCGGATGCAGGCGGCTCGGCACCAGGAAGTCGCGCGCGCCTTCCGGGCTGGAAGCCGTCAGGATCGGCGTCTGGTATTCGGTGAAACCCTCGGCCACCATGCGGCGGCGCAGGCTGGCGATCACCTGGCTGCGCAGGATCATGTTCTTGTGCAGCTGCTCCCGCCGCAGGTCCAGGTAGCGGTGCTTCAGGCGGATCTCTTCGGGATAGGAATGGTCGCCAAACACCGGCATCGGCAGCTCAGCGGCTTCCGACTGGACCGAAACCGCCGCGCCGACCACCTCAATCTCGCCCGTGCCAAGGTTCGTGTTAACCAGCTCGGCGTCGCGGGCAACCACCTTGCCCTCAACCGTGATGACGCTCTCGGCCCGCAGGCGCTCAACCGTGGCGAAGCCCGCAGAGCCCGGATTGAACACGATCTGCGTCAGGCCGTAATGGTCGCGCAGGTCAATGAACATGACGCCGCCATGGTCCCGGCGGCGGTGCAGCCAGCCTGAAATCTTGACGGTTTCTCCCACATGGGACTTGCGCAACTCCCCGCAGGTATGGGTGCGATAGGCGTGCATCGGGCGAAAACTCCGGAAAATCGGTCAAACAGAAAGAAGCGGCGTAGGGCACAGACCCCCTCGCCTTTGTCAAGCTGGTGCGATAAGCGCTCAGGGGATGACTGACAACACCCTGACCCCCATCACAGAGCAGTCGGCGCTCGAAGATCTGTGCGGCGCGCTCTCCGAATCCGAGTTTATCTGCGTGGACACCGAGTTCCACCGGGAAACAACCTATTGGCCGGAACTGTGCCTGATTCAGGCCTCTGCACCGGGGGTTGAGGGCCTGATCGACCCACGCGCGGAAGATCTGGACATCGGGCCGTTCCTGAACCTGATCGCCTCGGACAAGCAGCTGAAGGTGTTTCACGCAGCCCGTCAGGACATCGAGATTTTCAACCGGCTGATCGGCCATCCGCCCGGCCCGATCTTCGATACGCAGGTCGCCGCGATGGCGCTCGGCTTCGGTGATTCGATCTCTTACGACAACCTGATCCAGCGTGTCCTGCGTAAGCAGATCGACAAATCGAGCCAGTTTACCGACTGGATGCGCCGCCCGCTGAGCCAGAAACAGCTTGTCTACGCGCTGGGCGACGTGACCCATCTGCGCGACGCTTATCAGAAGATGCGGGACGAGCTGGAGAAGACCGACCGCCTCAATTGGGTACGCGAGGAGATGGCCGAGCTTGAAGACCCGGCTACCTACGACACCGACCCGATGAATGCCTGGCAGCGCCTCAAACTGCGTATGCCGAAGAAAGATTATGCCGCCGTCGTGGTTGCCGTGGCCGCCTGGCGCGAGCGCACGGCGCAGGAGCTGGACAAGCCTCGCCGCCGCATCCTCAAGGACGACGCAATCCAGGAAATCGCCGCGCAGAAGCCGCGCACCGAAGACGAGTTCAACCAGCTGCGCGCGGTTCCCAACGGCTTTGTCCGCTCCAAGCATGGTCACGGCCTCGTGGACGCCATCCGCGACGCACTGGCCAACCCCGATGCATTCGCACCTGAGATGGGCCGCCCCGTTCAGAACCCCCAGATCCCCGCCGGCGCGCCGGAGCTTCTGAAAGTCCTGTTGAAACACGTCTCCGACGAGAACAATGTTGTTCCGCGCCTGATCGCCAACTCGGCAGACATCGATCGCATCGCCCGCGGCGAGACGACCACGGACATCCCCGCAATGACCGGATGGCGCTATGAGATGTTCGGCAAGCGCGCGATTGCGTTGCTGTCCGGCAAGCTGGCTGTTTCGTTCGAGGGCGGACAGGTTCGCCTGTTCGATGTGTAAGCGGCGCTAGCGCACCGCCGTCGCCGGCCTCACCCGCAACACGCTTGCCGCCTGAGAGAGGCGCCGCTGCACCGTGTCGGACAGCAGATCCTGATCTTTGCGGCCCACTTCCAGCGTCAGCACATCGCCCTTGCGCCGCAAGGACGCACGCTGCAGGATCGGGCCAGACCTCCCGGAAAACACAGCCCCCAGCCGCATCAGCAGGCCAATCTGCTTGGCGCGCTCGGCCTGCGGCTCGGTCGTCAGGATGATATGCTCTGAGGGGCGCTTGAAGTCCTTTTCATAGCGGCACCCGATCGCGTGCGCGATCATCGCGCGCTCGGGATGGGTGACGCCCAGATAGGGCGCGCGCAAGGCCTGGTCATAGGCCATCTCGGCACGGTGATCGGGATGGAAACGGCCAGCACTGTCCGCCATCATACAGGCCGCCTTCTCAATCCGGACATCGGCATCGGGCGAGCCGAACAGATCGGTTTGCGCGAGTAGCGCTGGCGCGATGAAGTTGTGCAGCGCGCGCCCGAATGCGATCTGGTTATGGTCCAGCCGCGCATAGGCAACTATCCCATCCGTCAGCGGATCATCGAGCTGCATATTCAACAGGTCGTGCAAAACACCTTCACGCACGCCAGTGGCCGAAACGATGACGCTTTCCAGCGCGCTGTGGGAGAGGATTTCTTCCATCAGCATGGCTGCCATCGGCAGATGCTTGGCGCGCTTCTTGTCGATCACTTCCAATTGCTGGCGCGCGTTTGCATTGGTGTAGGAGTCGACGCAAAGTTTGGCCGCTCGTACCACTTGCCCCTCATTGATCTGGAAGCCCTGAAGCACATGCAGTGGGTACCGCTCCAGCTCCATCACTAGGCGGCCAAAGGCGCGCCAGGCGCCGCCGACAGCGTAGAAACGCCCCTTGGTTCCCTGCATAACGGCGCTGGCGGCGAGGGCCTCGCGGATGCGTTTGCGTAGTTCCTTCGGATCATTGACCACATCACCCAGCGCCAACGGCCCGAGCATCAGGCTTTCGCCCTCTTCCGGACCATTCTCCTGGCCGATCCGCTTCAGTTCAAGGCTGGAGCCGCCAAGATCGCCGATCAGGCCGGTCGGATTGTGGATGCTGAGATCAACCCCGCGCGAAGAAAGCCGCGCCTCGTCTTCACCGCTGAGCAGCCGCACGGGGCGCCCAAGCACCTTGCCGGCATGCTTGAGAAATTCCGGCCCATCGCTGGCGACGCGAACGGCTGCCGTTGCCACAGCCTGCCATGTCTCGACATTCAGCGCGCGCAGGATGGCGCGGTAACGGCTGAGCGCGCTCAGCGCAGCCTCCACGCCTTTCTTCGAAAGATGCCCATTCTTCGGCAACCCCTCTCCGAGCCCTGCCATGACCTTCTCATTGAAGTTCTGCAGGATCGAGGCGCCCATCACTTCACAAATGACGAGGCGCACCGAGTTGGACCCGATGTCGATAATACCCACCAGCTTGGACCGGGGAAAACTCATTTCGGATGGGTCTCACGATAGGAAAGGCGCGGCGGAAGGCTGACCTCCAGCGCGCTGCCCCGGCCTGAAAGGCTTGGATTGTCCATAAAGTATCCGTGGGCTGAGAAAGCAGTTTCGGGGTCCGCGCTGTGGAAGCGCTCATAGGTGCCATCCGAGTGCATCAGCCAAGTCTGGCTTTCGTCATTCAGGTTGGCAACCATGATCTGGTTCACGATCTGGCGATGAACGGTTGGGTTCGTGGCAGGCACGAGCACTTCAACACGCCGGGTAAGATTGCGCGGCATCCAGTCTGCCGAAGACAGGAACACCTTTGCATTCGGCGAGGGCAGCGCCTCCCCATTTGCGAAACACACCATGCGGGAATGTTCCAGAAAACGACCGACGATGCTCTTTACAGTGATATTTTCAGACATGCCCGGAATGCCGGGCCGCAAGCAGCAGATACCGCGAACGGCGAGCGCGATCTGCACGCCTGCCTGGCTCGCCTTGTAGAGTGCATCGATCACATCGGGATCGACCAGCGCATTCATCTTCGCCCAGATACCGCTCGGCTTGCCCTTCTTGGCGGCCTGCGCCTCTGCCTCGATCATCTCGATCAGCTGTTGCTTGAGGTTCACCGGAGACATCGCGATCGTCTCAAAGGCCGGCGGCACTTCCGGTGGCTCCTTATAGGCGGTCACATAGTTGAACAGGCGGTTGGCATCCCGCCCCAGGGCAGGGTCGGCTGTGAACAGCGAAAGGTCCGTATATACCCGCGCATTGATCGGGTGATAGTTCCCGGTGCCATAATGCGTGTACGTCCGAAGCTCATTGCCTTCGCGGCGAACGACTAGGGAAACCTTGGCGTGTGTCTTATATTCAATGAAGCCGTAAACGACCTGCACACCCGCGCGCTCCAGGTCCCGCGCCAGGCGCAGGTTTGCCTCTTCATCGAAGCGGGCCTTGATCTCGACCAGCGCCGTCACGGTTTTGCCGGACTCTGCCGCCTCAATCAGTGCTCCCACGATCGGGGAGTTCACGGTCGTGCGGTAAAGCGTCTGCTTGATGGCCACCACCTGCGGGTCCGCCGCAGCCTGGCGCACAAACTCCACCACCACATCGAAACTCTCGAAGGGATGGTGGACGAGAATGTCCTTGGCGCGCACGGCAGCGAAGATGTCGCCGCCCATTTCGCGGATTCGTTCCGGGTATCGCGGCTCATAAGCCGGGAACAACAGCCCCGGCTTGTCGTCAACGATCAGCTCGGAAAGGCGCGCCATCCCAAGGATGCCATCATAAAGAACAATGTCCGAAGACTCCGCGCCCATTTCGCGCATGATAAAATTGCGCAGCTGTTCCGGCGCGCTAGACTGCATCCGCAGTCGGACGATACGCCCCCGTCGGCGCTGCTTCAGCAGGACTTCAAATTCCCGGATCAGATCTTCGGATTCTTCCTCTATCTCGATATCGCTGTCGCGCACGATCCGGAAAAGGCATCGCCCGGTTTCGCGGAAACCTGGAAACAGCGCGCTCAGGAACATGCCGATTACGTCTTCCAGCGGAATGAACCGGATGCCCGGCTTAGATCCCGTCTGCAGGCGGATGAACCGGCGCACGAATGTTGGCATCGGCACAATGCCAACCTGCCCCTCGCCGCCTGTCTCCGATTCAAGATCGAACGCGATGGTGAAGCCAAGATTGGGGATGAAGGGAAAGGGATGCGCAGGATCGACCGCCAGCGGCGTCAGGATCGGGAAGATGTTGTTGTTGAAGTAATTCTCAACCTCGACTTTCTCTTTGCGGGTAAGGTCCTGCGGCGAGAGCACAAAAATGCCTTCGGCCTCCATTTCCGCCTTAAGTCTGCGCCACTGGTCCTGCTGCGCCGCGATCAGCTTCAGCGAGGCGGTCTCGATTTCAGCCACCTGTTGGGCCGGCGTCAGGCCATCCTGGCTCGGCTTGGTCACGCCCGCCCGCACCTGCTCACGCAACCCCGCATAGCGCACCATGTCGAACTCATCGAGGTTGCTGGCCGAAATCGACAGGAAGCGCAGGCGTTCCAGCAACGGATGCGCCGGATTGTCGGCTTCATCCAGAACCCGCTGATTGAACTGAAGCCAGGAAAGCTCCCGGTTCAGGAACCGCTGTGGCGATGCCATGAGTTGTTTGATTGTGCGCTGCTGCCCTTCCGGCATCGGTCACCCCTGCTCCGGCACGTGGCGATCAGCCCGCGCCCTCGTCTTCTTCGCCGTCTTCATCCAAACCTTCAAGCACCGAACGGGCAAGTCCCAGTCCCGGCGCCTTTCCGGCCACGCTCACCGCCGCGCTGAGCCTTTCCATCAGGGTCTCAATTGCCTCATAGGAAAGGTCAATACGGGGCACGAGGTAATTGATCGTCTCCGGTGACAGTTTCATGAAGCGGCGCTCGGCTGCGGCCCCAAGACGCGCCCGCACATGGGCCTCGTCAGGCTGCGCGATTTCCGCAACCGGCATGGAATTGAGGCGAGAGCGCAGGTCCGCAATGCCTGTGCGCCATATGGTGGGGCTGGTATGGGAGACGAGCAGCAGGCGACCGCCGCGCTGGGCCATAAGATTGTAGAAACTCAGGAGGAGGTCGTCCTTCCGGGCCGAAATCTGGTCTGTATCGTCCAGTGCCACAGCACCGGTCGCCAGCGCGTCCAGATTGGCGAGCTTCAACGCGCTGAAGGCCTCGGCGGTGAAATAGCGGCCACCGAACCGCGCCGCCCATGCCTGCGCGAGAAAGCTGAGGCCGCTGGCCGCAGGCCCCGTGACGCAGAAAGCGTGGGTCGCCCACGCCTCCGGACGGCTGGCGAGACGCACAGCCGCTTCATTGGGCGTTCCCAGCAACAGGCTCTCCCACTGCGCCTGCGGCGCGGGAAAACCCAGCAATGGCTGGGAAGGACCGTCCTGCGATCCGCTACCGGCTGGCGTCACTGGATACCGGTCTGCGAAACGGCGGAACGGAGGGTGAGCTTGCCTTCCTCGCGCGCGAGGCTGACGCCGCGCTGCACAAGGTCGCTGCGCAGGCGGTTTTCGTCGCCGGCATAAGCGAAGGTCACCAGAGCGCCTTCACGGGCGACGGCTTCGGTGCGGAAATCCGACACCAGTGGCGAGCGGGCGAGCGCGCCACGCAGCGTGCTCCATTCGGCCAGAGACGTGTAGCGAACAGAGGCTTCCACCGTCGTGCGGCTGCCATCGCGGACGATGGAGGCCTGTTTCCAGCTTTCGCCCAGCAGCGTCGAGACAGCCAGCGCGGCCGCTTCCAGCGTCGGGGCTGGCGGCGTTGCGCCCACCGGCTCGTTGCCTGCAGCCGTCACAGCAGAAACCACGACGCGCCAGGCGCCATCGCGGCCCTGCAGGTCTGCGATCAGCGCGCGGCGGGCATTGGCGGGCACAGCTTCAGCGGAGATTTCCGGCCAGGCGCTGTAGGCGCTGTAGAAATTACCGACAGCGGTGACGTAGGGCACCAGGGCGCCATCATTGCGAACGCCGAAAGCCTGACGCCAGCTGTCAGCCGTGGCGCCGCTGCTGGTGACCGGAATCATCAGCGCAAGCGGAGCCTGACTGTCGAGATAGGGCAGTTTCAGCGAGGTGAGGTGCGCGCGCACGGCCTGCGGGTTCAGCACGACCGCCAGTTTGCCCACATACCGGCCAGCGCCGGCGGTTTCTTCCTGCACGTCCACAGCAGCCGTCAGGCGTGCAGCAAGCGCCGCATCGACGGACACCCCGCCGACAGCAGCGCGATCGGATGCCAGCGTGATCTTTTCGATCAGCAGGCGCGCAGCCCTGATACGTGCAGCCGTCATGGCCGCTTCGCGTGCCTGAATCACAGTCGCAGCCTGCTGATCCACCTCAATATTGCGGATCGTGTAAACATCGCGTGTGTCGGCGAAAGCCAGCGGCGCTGCAGAGAAAATCAGGAACGCGGCGGCAAGTACCCATCGAATCATCGTGGCAGAACTCCTTGTCGGTTTCCCTTCTAACAACCCATCCGGGCTGCGGAAACCTGCTGCTTCACTTCTGAAGCTTCACTGGAACTTGGCCCTTGCTCATGCTAACGCGCCGATTCAGGCAATCTGAGGGGCTAGAATCCGATGAACACTCCGTCCAAGACGCCCCTGTCTTACCGCGACGCCGGTGTCGATATTGAGGCAGGCGAGCGCCTCGTTGATGCAATTTCGCCGATGGCGAAGGCCACAGCCCGCGCGGGCGTGATGGGCGGGCTCGGCGGGTTTGGCGCCCTCTTCGATCTGAAGGCCGCTGGCTACAATGATCCGATCCTCGTATCGGGCACAGACGGCGTCGGCACCAAGCTGATGCTGGCCTTCGAGACAGGCATTCACAACACAGTCGGCATCGACCTGGTCGCCATGTGCGCCAATGATGTGCTCGCGCAAGGCGCTGAGCCACTGTTTTTCCTGGACTATTTCGCCACCGGAAAGCTGGAAGGCGGCATCGCTGAGGCCGTGATTTCCGGCATTGCGGAAGGCTGCCGCCGCTCCGGCTGCGCCCTTGTGGGCGGCGAAACGGCCGAAATGCCGGGCATGTACCCGCCGGGCCATTACGATCTTGCAGGTTTCGTCGTTGGCGCGGTGGACCGCGACAAGGTGCTGCCGCGTATGGGCGACATGCAGAGCGGCGACGTGCTGATCGGCATCGCCTCCTCCGGCCCGCATTCCAACGGCTATTCGCTGGTGCGCCGCATCGTCGAGCGTGAGGGCCTGTTCTATGGCGGTCCCTCGCCCTTCTCCAATTCCGAGACGCTGGGCGAAGCCCTGCTGACGCCGACGCGCCTTTATGCGCCAATCGTGATGCCGTTGATCCGCGCCGGCAAACTCAAGGGTCTCGCCCACATCACTGGCGGCGGGATCACTGAGAACGCGCCGCGCATGTGCCCAGATAGCCTCGTGCCCCGCATCGACCGCGCCGCCTGGACGCCGCCCCCGGTGTTCCAGTGGCTGCAGGACGCCGGACAGGTGGACCTGGAAGAGATGCACCGCACCTTCAACATGGGCATCGGCCTCGTGCTGGCGGTGAGCCCGGCAGACGCTGACGGTGTGATCGCTGAGCTGAAAGCCGCCGGTGAAGACCCGCGCGTCATTGGCGAGCTTGCCCAGGCATGAACCGCCTGAAACTGGCGATCCTGATTTCCGGGCGCGGCTCCAATATGGAAGCGCTGCTGAAGGCGGCTGAGGACGCTGCGTTTCCGGCGCAGCCCGTTCTGGTGCTGTCCAACCGGCCGGACGCCAAGGGGCTGGAAACGGCTGCCAATGCAGGCGTGCCTGTGCTGGCCATCGACCACAAGCTTTACGGCAAGGACCGCGAAGCGTTTGAGCGGGAGATGGACAAGGCGCTGAGCGATGCCGGCGTCGAGCTCATCGCGCTGGCGGGCTTCATGCGCGTGCTGACGCCCTGGTTCGTGACGCGCTGGCAGGGCCGGATGATCAACATCCACCCCTCGCTGCTGCCCAAATACAAGGGCCTCGATACCCATCAACGCGCGCTCGACGCAGGCGATACGGAAGTCGGCTGCACGGTTCACTGGGTGAGCGCAGGCGTCGATGAAGGCGAGATCATCGCGCAGGCCGCCATTCCCATCCTGCCGGGCGACACAGCAGAGAGCCTCGCCGACCGCCTGCTGCCGGAGGAGCACAAGCTCTACCCCCGCGCCCTCGCGCTCGCCTGCGAGCGCGTGCGGGGCTGAACCCCAGGCCACCGACGGCAACGCTCATCCTGAGCGAAGTCGAAGGATGGGCCAAGCCGAGCTGCCCTGCGCCCCGGCTCGTCTTTCGACTTCGCTCAGGATGAGCCGTTCAGAAGGCTGGCAGACTGGCCGGTCGACGCACCGGCGCGCCATTATGGACACTACTTCCCCCAGCCATTATCCCCGAAGCGGCAATCAGTGCGAGGTCACCTCGCCGCAATGATCAGGGAGGAACGGGTTGAGCGACATCGTGATCAAACGCGAGGATGGCGAGCTGAAGGGCCGCTATGTTG
This sequence comes from Hyphomonas sediminis, assembly GCF_019679475.1. Taxonomy (NCBI): domain Bacteria; kingdom Pseudomonadati; phylum Pseudomonadota; class Alphaproteobacteria; order Hyphomonadales; family Hyphomonadaceae; genus Hyphomonas; species Hyphomonas sediminis. Next base: position 1,885,897 of record NZ_JAIEZP010000001.1, on the reverse strand, counting down.
CGCGCATCGAGGGCATCGCCGCTGAAGGCGAAATCGAGTTCACCTATCCCGGCCCCGGCATCATCAGCGCCAATCATACCCGCGTGCCCGAAGCCATGGGCGGACGGGGCGTCGCGGGCGCCCTGCTTAACTTCATGCTGGAAGATGCGCGCACCAACGGCTTCAAGATCGTGCCGGTCTGCCCCTATGTGCGCGGGCAATATGCCAAGCATCCCGAGTGGGCAGACCTGTTCACCATCGGACCGGGAGAAACCCCATGAGCGGCGCGCGCGAGATGCAGCAGGTCGTACTGGCGCAATATTGCGACGGGCCGCCGAAACCTTCCGACTTCCGCCTTGAAAGCCGGCCCCTGCCGGAGCCCAGCGAAGGGCAGTTCCGGGTTGCGCATGTCTGGTGCTCAGTTGATCCGGGCACGCGCTCGCGCCTTTCGGGCGGCGACAGCTATGCAGCGGCCCTGCCGCTCGGCAAGGCGGTCGATGGCTTCAGCGTTGGCGTGATCGATGCGTCGAACAATCCGGACTGGCCAGTGGGCACGAAAGTGTTCTGCGCGGGCGGCTGGAAAACCCATTCGATGCAGACCGGCAAGGGCTTCATCGGCAAGGTGGCGGATGTTCCCGGCGTGCCGCTTTCGGCGTGGATCGGCGTGCTGGGCGTGCCGGGGCTGACGGCCTGGTTTGGTATGAAGAATGTGGCGCGCTTCAAGGAAGGCGACGCTGTGCTGGTAACTTCAGCGGCTGGCCCGGTGGGCGCCACCGCCGGTCAGCTCGCCAAATCCTGGGGCGCTTCGAAGGTAGTCGGCGTGGCGGGCAGCGACGAGAAATGCCGTTGGCTGACGGAAACGGCCGGCTTTGACGCGGCCATCAACTACAAGACTGCGAGCGACCTCTCCGCCGCGATTGCCGCTGAGTTTCCCAAGGGGATCGACATCCTGTTCGACAATGTGGGCAATGCGATGGTGAACCGCGCCCTGCCCCTGATGGCGCTCAACGGGCGCATCTGCATCTCCGGACAGGTAGCCGATTATAATCTGAGGGCGGATGAAACGCCGGGCATCGTGAACACCAAACCCTTCATCACGCACCGCGTGAACATGCAGGGGCTCGTGGTGTTCGACTTTGCGCGCGAATTCCCGCAAGCCCTTGAAACCATGGCGAAAATGATCGCAGGCGGCACACTGAAGATTCAGGAAGACCGGTTCGAAGGCATTGCCGCGATGCCGGAAGCCTTCTGCGGCCTTTTCCGGGGCGAGAATACCGGGCGCCGGGTTGTGAAGGTGGGCGAGGACTAGTCCTCGTCTTCCTCATCATCCTCGCCCTTGCCCAGCAGGCTGGAGAGGACGAGACCGGCGATTGCGGCGATGACCATCGCCTGCTTGCCGCCGCCTTCGCTGCCTGTGAGGGCGGAGAGGAATTGCTGCTGCGTATCCTGGCGCGCCTTTGCGGCGGCGGCTTCGGCGCGTTCGTCGGCCTCGGCCTTCAGCGACAGGAAGAGGACCAGCGCGCCGCCCATCACGGCAAAGCCGAGCGCGACGAAGGCTGTGGCGGCCCAGGGGCTCATCTGCTCCGCCAGGAACAGGGCGAGCGCCACAACGGCAGCGACATAAGCCGTCAGCAGGAACACGGCGACCACGGCGAGCGTGCCGAGGCCCTTGAGGCTGCGGTTTACCTGCGCGCCGACCTGGTTCTGCAGGAGAGAAGAAAGAAGCGAGAGCATCAACGGCGCGTCATCAGCAGCGAAACGATGAAACCGAGGCCGAAGGCGATCAGCAGCGATTGAAGCGGGTTTGACCGGGTCTGCACGCCCAGCGTCTTTTCCAGCGAGGCGGCCTGCTTGTGGATCTGCTTCAGCGCGCGGCGGGCTTCGCGAAGGACTTCTTCGCCGATGTCGTCGGCGGCAGTTTTCGCCTCTTCGGTGACCTTCGCGGCTTCTTCCTTTTCGGCATCTGCCTGCTCGGCCATGGCCTCGAGAATGCCGTCGATCTCCGAACGCAGCGCAGCCAGACGGGCCTCCAGATCGGCAGTATTGCCGGTGGCGGCGGGCGCGTTTTTCTTGCTGCGGGAGGCTTCAGACATGATCATTCCATTGGTCGCGGGCGTATAATCTTTACGGTTACCAGAATTCCATTGTGCCGTAATGAAGGGCAATCAGCGAATTATTCCAATTGGCTACACACTTTGCGGTAACCATTACGCGCCGCAGGCGGCGCCTGCGCCAGCGTTGCCCTGCCCCGGCGCGCCAAGCTAGACCTTCTGTCTGACGCCGGATGGGAGCGATTCATGGGACAGGATACGGGCACTGTGACCTGCGCGGTTTGCGGCAACACGTTTGGCGAGGGGGAAACCCGCCGCGTGTGTGATGCGACGCCGGGCACGCAGGCGGCGCTGAAATCGCAGATGCCGGAGATTGGCCCCGACCAGAGCGTGTGCCTGCCCGATATTGCCCGGATGCGGCGAGTGTATCTGGAGCGATTGCTGGAGAAAGAGCGCGGCGAGCTGACAGCGCTGGACGAGCAGGTGCTGGAAAGCCTGGAGACCGGGACGCTGGTGGCCGACGAACCGGACGCGACCTGGGAAGACGCGCGCGGCCTGGGCGAGCGGGCCGCCGATGCAGTGGCGCGGTTTGGCGGGTCCTGGACGTTTATCCTGACTTTCTGCGTCATCCTCGCAGTATGGATGGCGGTGAACGCCACAGGATTTCTGCTGCGGACATTCGACCCTTACCCCTTCATTCTATTGAATTTAGTGCTCTCCTGTATTGCGGCGTTGCAGGCGCCTATCATCATGATGAGCCAGCGCCGGCAGGAGGCGAAAGACCGGCTGCGCTCGGAGAATGATTACAAGGTGAACCTCAAGGCGGAGCTGGAAATCCGGCACCTGCACGAGAAAATCGACCTGCACCTGCACCGGCAATGGGAAAGACTGGCGTCAATTCAAAGGCTTCAGATCGAATTGCTGGAGGAAGCCGCGCGCGGGGACATGCCGCGCAAATAGGGGCCATACAGGGCCCGCCTGATCCTTTTGCGTGTCAAACCGTGTCTTTTTGGGGACTCTTGAGGACGATTTGGGTCACTTCAGGGACACTTCGGGACGCATCGGATCACATCGGATCGGGCGCGCGCACAAAAAAGCCGGAGACGGGCAACCCCGGCTCCGGCCTTTGAAGTTCGCCTGAGAGGCGAACCGCGCTTAGGCGGTGATGTCAGACTCAGAGAAGAACTGAGCGATCTCGATAGCAGCGTTTTCAGCCGAGTCCGAACCGTGGACCGAGTTCTCACCGATCGACTTGGCGAACAGCTTGCGGATGGTGCCTTCGGCGGCGTCGGCCGGGTTGGTGGCGCCCATCACTTCGCGGTATTTCGCAACGGCGTCAGCGCCTTCGAGAACCTGAACGACCACCGGGCCGGAGGTCATGAAGTCGACCAGCTCGCCGAAGAAAGGGCGTGCCGAGTGAACCGAGTAGAAACGCTCGGCCTGGGCGCGGGTCATCTGGATGCGGCGCTGGCCGACGATGCGCAGACCGGCTTTCTCGATCACGGCGTTGATGGCGCCGGTCAGGTTACGCTCGGTGGCGTCGGGCTTGATGATGGAAAAGGTACGCTGCGCGGCCATGTGGGGCTTCCTGTAGTCGTCTGATGTTTGCGGGAATTTGCGCGGCCTATAGCGGCGCCTGCGCGCCGGGGCAAGCCGCGACATACCGAGGGTTGCAGTGCCGCCGCCGGAGGCTTAGGGGCGATCGGACACCTATTGCTTGAAAGCCCCTGCCCATGTCCGACTTGCCCCCCTGCCCGAAATGCGGCTCCGCCTACACCTATGAAGACGGGCCGCTGCTGATCTGCCCGGAATGCGCGCATGAATGGGCGCCGGGCGAGGCAGCCGCAGACGAAGGCGCAAAGGTGGTCAAGGACTCGGTCGGCAATGTGCTGGCCGATGGCGACACGGTGACCGTGATCAAGGACCTGAAAGTGAAGGGCTCGTCGCTGGTGGTGAAGCGCGGCACGAAGGTGAAGAACATCCGCCTTGTGGACGGCGACCACGACATCGACTGCAAGATCGACGGCATCGGCGCGATGGGGCTGAAGTCGGAGTTTGTGAAGAAGGGGTGAGGGCAGCGCCCTGCCGCGCGTTCCTCCCCTTCATTCAATCAAGCTGATCCTGGCCGCAGAAACTATCCGCAGGCAAATGATATTGCCTTATCTGGATCCCGGTCTTCGCCTCCGGCGAAACCGGGATGACGTGGCGTGACGGGCTGCGCCCGTCGAGGGTGACGACGGCGGAGGGATTGTGCGGCGGTTAGACGCCTGCCTCTTTCCAGCCGCCGCGATCCGTCTGCTGAAAATAACGCGTCACGAGGCCGGCATCTTTGGCGGCCTTGAACTGGGCGCGGGCTTTGCCTCTGGCGCCGTGGTCGGCGTCTTCGAACATGACCATGCAGCGTTTGAAACTTGCATCGACGGGGGCTTCCATCCCATCCATCAGCACGAGCGCGTCGGCGCTGTTGGCGTTGGCGAGTTTGGCGGTGAGGAGGACAGGCTGGCGGGCCGCATCCAGCCCCGGCGCATCGGCCTGGCCATGCGGCAGGAAGGAAGCGTCGTCGAACGTCCAGAGCGCGGCGTCCAGCTTTGCCAGACGCTCCGCCCGCGGAGAGACCGCCAGCACGCGCCAGCCGACCTCAAGGCATTTCTGGAGCAGCGGCGCGGCGGCCTCTTCCAGCGCCGTGCGCGAGAGATGGTAGAACCACCATTCGGGGGGGGCTGGTTCTGCCAATCCTCACTCCGTGCACGCACGCCCATCCTTCGACTTCGCTCAGGATGAGCTTCTAGAGCCTCTCTTTAACCCACCAGAGCTCATCCTGAGCGAAGTCGAAGGATGAAGCGGGCTCCCGGAACTTCCGGGGTTACTCGTAGTTGTCCGCGATCCAGCGATCGAGGAGGCGCGGGCCGTAGCCGGAGGCCCACCCCGGATCGGTCGGGGATTTCTCACCCTCAACCCAGGCCGTGCCGGCGATGTCGATGTGTGCCCAGCGCACGCCGTCCTTGACGAAGCGCTTGAGGAACTGGGCCGCCGTGATCGAGCCGGCTGCGCGGCCGCCGATATTACGCATGTCTGCGAATTTCGACTTGATCAGGGAGTCGTACTCAGAGCCCATCGGCAGGCGCCACACGCGCTCGCCTTCAGCGAGGCCGGCCTTGGTCAACTCGTCGGCGAGATCGTCAGAGTTGGTGAAGAGGCCGGCATGGTGATGGCCGAGCGAGATGACGATCGCGCCGGTAAGGGTCGCAAGGTCGACGATCGCTTTTGGCTTGAAGTTCTCCTGCGCGTACCAAAGCACGTCACACAGGACAAGGCGGCCTTCAGCGTCCGTATTCTGGATCTCGATGGTCTGGCCAGAAGCCGACTTCACGATATCGCCGGGACGCTGGGCGTTGCCGTCGGGCATGTTCTCGACCAGGCCGATGAGGCCGACGACATTGACCTTCGCCTTGCGCTGAGCGAGCGCGCGGATGGTTCCGGTGACGGCCGCTGCGCCGCCCATGTCGCCGCGCATTTCTTCCATACCGGGGCCGGGCTTCAGCGAGATGCCGCCGGTGTCGAAGCAGACACCCTTGCCGACGAGGACGACCGGATCTTCCCCCGCCTTGCCGCCATTCCAGCGCATGATGCCGAGCTGGCTTTCCCGCACCGAGCCCTGGCCGACGCCGAGCAGCGCGCCCATGCCGAGCTTGGCCATCTGCTTCTCGCCAAGGACTTCGACCTCAACGCCGAGGGCGGAGAGTTCCTTGATCTTCTCGGCAAAGCTTTCCGGGTGGAGATCGTTGGGCGGCATGTTGACGAGATCACGCGCCAGGTAAGTGCCGTCGGTGGCGGCATCGAGCGGGACGAAGGCAGCCTTGGCGGCCTTGGCGTCGTCACAGACAAGGGTGAGCCCCGAAAGGCTGGGCTTCTGTTCGGCCTTGAGCTTGGTGAAATAGGTGTCGAAGCGGTAAGCGGCGAGCTTGGCGCCGGCGGCGACGCGGGCCGCTTCCTCAGCCGAATGGGCGGTGATGGAGGCCGACTTGAAGCCCGAGGCGGCAAACGCCTTCATGAAATGGGCGCCGATATTCTCCATGGCGCGGGTGTCGCGCTTCTTCGGCTTACCGCCGCCGAGAATCACCGCGCGGCGCGCGTCCGAGCCCTTGGGCAGCACAACCGAGACTTGCTGACCGACCTTGCCGTCGAAACGGCCGCCTTCGAGGGCCTCGGAAAGGAGGCCGCCGCAGGCTTTATCCAGCGCTTCTGCGCCTGCCGGCAGGCCTGCGCCCTCATCAGCGATGAATGCGGCGATATCGGCCTTGGCGGATTCTGCGAAAGTGATTTTCATGTGTGGAAACTCCATTTGCAGCGGAAACTAAGCATCGACGCGCCAAGCGCAACTCGTTAGCTAGAGAATTGCTGCCAATTCCGGTTCGATTTCTGGACGCTAGAGTACCGCCGTCGTTCAATGACCAAGATCCAGTTGCATCTTTTCAGGCAGATACTTCAGGCTGTCCTGATTATTGTCGGCAGTCTGGTGATGGTTGCCCTGCTGGCGCAGGGCCTTTCCCGGACCGACGTGATTCTTGAAAACCGGCAGTCGGCGCTGACATATTTCTACATCGTGATGCTGGGCTCGCCCCAGGTGATCGCCCTGCTGCTGCCGCTGGCGCTGTTTGTGGCGGGCGTCTGGTCGCTGAACCGCATCCACAAGGATTCCGAGATCGTGGTGGCGCAGGCCGCCGGCATGACCCGCTGGCAGGTCGCCTCTCCGGTGATGCGGCTGGCGGTGATTTGCATGCTGGCCCACCTGGCAGTGAACCTGTGGGGGCAGCCGATGTCCCAGCGGGCAATGCGCGAAGCGGTGGCCGATGCCCGGGCCGACCTTGCCGCGGCGCTGTTCCGGGCCGGGCAATTCACCTCCAATGGCGAGCGGCTGACCTTCTATGCCCGCGACCAGGTGGGCGGAGAGCTGCGCGGGGTGCTGATCTCCGACATGACCGACCAAGAACACCCGACCGAGATCCTGGCGCGCTCGGCGGCGCTGGTGACGGTGGACGGAAACCCAACCCTGCTGCTGCGCGATGCGCTGAGCCAGCAGCTGGACGCCAACCAGCAGCTCTCGGTGCTGGAGTTCGACCAATACATGTTCGACCTGACGGACTTCATGAAGGAAGATTCCGAGCTGGTGCTGAAGGCATCCGACAAGTTCCTGCATGAGCTGATATTCGTGGACCGGAAGAACTATTTCGAGGCCAAGGAAGCCGACAGCTTCCTGGCAGAAGCCAATGCGCGCCTGACCTCGCCGATGCTGAACATCGTGATGGCGCTGCTGGCGATCTTTGCCGTGCTGGGCGGAGATTTCAGCCGGCAGGGCTATGGCAGGCGGATCGGCATTGCCACGGGCGGGGCGATCCTCGTGCTGGTGGTGCATCTGGGACTACAATCGGCTGCCGCAGACGACCCGGCGCTGAACATCGCCATGTGGGTCGCGCCAATCGCGACGATTGCGGCGCTGAGCTGGATCTATTTCGGGCGCGGGGCGCGCATCGGCCGGAAACAGCGCGAGGCCCCGCCGCCACCGGACTTCGTTCCCGGAGCACGCGCCTGATGCCCCTGTTTTCCAGCATCCAGCGCTATATCCTGCGCGAATGCCTCTCCGGGCTGGTGCTCGTGCTGGGCATCCTGCTGCTGGCGATCGTGATGATCGACGTGGTGGAGCAGCTGCGCACGGTGGGCGGGGATGTGGAGATCACGCTGCTGGACGCGCTGCGCCTGTCGGCAATGAAGCTGCCGATGATTGTGGAGCAGACCCTGCCCTTTGCCCTGCTGGCGGCGACGATGCTGGCCTTTACCCGGCTCAACCGGCGCTCCGAGCTGTCGATCATCCGGGCGAGCGGGCTGTCGGCCTGGCGGTTCCTGACGCCGGTGATCGTGCTGGGCGTGGTGCTGGGCCTGTTCTCTGCGATGCTGCTGAACCCGTTCGCGACGCGGCTGACACAGTCTTTCGAAGCCGAGCGGGCGCGCCTGCTGAACATTGGCCGGGGCACGGTGGCAGTGGCCGATACCGGCATCTGGCTGCGCCAGGGCGATGATGCCAGCCAGTATGTGATCCACGCCAACCGCGTGGAGGATGGCGGGCGGACCCTGCTGGGTGTGAAGATCATCGAGGAGCAGCGCCTCTATAACGGGCGCCAGCCGACCAATGATTTTGCGTTCGTGCGCCGGATCGACGCGGAACGGGCCGTCCTGAATGACGGCTTCTGGCAGCTGGAAGACCTCGTGGAGAACGTGCCCAACCAGCTGCCCGAGCGGCGGGCGACGCTGGCGCTGCCGACCTCGCTGGACGCGGTGCGCCTGCTGGACGAGTTCGCCTCGCCCAATACGGTCGGTTTCTGGCAGCTGCCGCGCTTCATCAGCGAGACGAAGGCCGCCGGACTGGACACTTCGCGCTTTACGATGCGCTGGTTCAGCCTGACGGCGACCCCGGTGCTATTTACCGCAATGGCTCTTATCGGGGCCCTCGCCTGCCTGCGGCTGCAACGCCTGGGCGGCACCTCGCGCCTGCTGGCCACGGGGGTCATGGCGGCCATTGGGCTTTATTTCTTCACGCAATTTTCCTCCAGCCTGGGGGCCACCGGGGCCGCGCCGGCGCTGGTGGCCGCCTGGGCGCCGCCCCTGTTCGTGCTGTTCGTCAGCCTGGCCTTCATCGCCTACCGGGAAGACGGCTGATCCAGCCCGGCCTTGACATAGCGACCCCTCACAGACCATTTCTGCCGCCCTTGAATAGGTGGAGCCCCCATGAAACTTGTCGTCGTCGAGTCGCCCGCGAAGGCAAAAACGATCAACAAGTACCTCGGCAAGGACTATAAAGTCCTCGCTTCCTACGGGCATATCCGGGATCTGCCCTCGAAAAACGGCTCTGTTGACCCAGATAACGACTTCGAAATGGTCTGGGAGGCCGATTCAAAGTCGGCCAAGCGCATTTCCGACATCGCCAGCGCCCTCAAGGACGCCGACACGCTGATCCTGGCGACCGACCCTGATCGCGAGGGTGAGGCCATCAGCTGGCACCTGATCGAGGCGCTGAAAAAGCGCCGGGCGCTCAAGAAAGACCTCGCCGTCGAGCGCGTGGTGTTCAACGCCATCACCAAGAATGCCGTGACGCAGGCCATGGAGCATCCGCGCGGCATCGACGTGGAGCTGGTGGATGCCTACCTCGCCCGCCGGGCGCTGGACTATCTGGTGGGTTTCAACCTTTCCCCCGTCCTGTGGCGCAAGCTGCCGGGCTCGCGCTCGGCAGGCCGGGTGCAGTCCGTGGCGCTGCGCATCGTGTGCGACCGCGAGAACGAGATCGAGAGCTTCCGTCCGCAGGAATACTGGAACATCGCCGCCGAAATGCGCGCGCCCGACGGCTCGCACTTCGAAGCGCGACTCTATTCGCTCGACGGCGACGTGCTGAAGAAGTTCACCCTCGGCAACAAGGGCGACGCTGACCGCGCGCTGGAGATCGTCAAGGCGGGTGGCTATTCGGTCGCCTCGGTCGAGGCCAAGCCGGTCAAGCGCAACCCGCCCCCGCCGTTCATCACCTCGACGCTGCAGCAGGAAGCCAGCCGCAAGCTCGGCTTCTCGGCCAAGCGCACCATGCAGGCCGCCCAGAAGCTCTATGAGGAAGGCCGCATCACCTATATGCGGACCGACGGCGTGAACATGGCCGAGGAAGCCTATGCGGCAGCCCGCGCCATGATCCAGTCGAACTATGGCGCGCGCTACCTGCCGGAAAACACGCGCCGCTATTCCTCCAAGGCGAAGAACGCGCAGGAAGCCCACGAGGCGATCCGCCCGACCGACTTCAACCTGCGCCCGGAAGACTATCACGGCGATGGCGACCTGAAGAAGCTCTACACGCTGGTGTGGCGCCGAGCGGTGGCTTCGCAGATGGAAACCGCGCTGTTCGAGCGCACGACCATCGACCTTGCCTCCAGGGACAAGCGCGCCATGCTGCGCGCGACGGGCCAGGTGCTGGTGTTTGATGGCTACATCAAGCTCTACACCGAAGGCCATGACGCGGGCGACGATGACGACGACGCCGAAGGCCGCCTGCCGAAGATGGCCGAAGGTCAGCATGCCGACCTTCTGAAAGCGGACGCCACCCAGAGCTTCACCACGCCGCCGCCGCGCTATACCGAGGCATCGCTGGTCAAGCGGCTGGAAGAGCTCGGCATCGGGCGCCCGTCGACCTATGCCTCCACGCTCTCCACGCTGGAAGACCGCGGCTATGTGCGCATCGAGGGCAAGGCGCTGATCCCCGAGGACAAGGGCCGGCTCGTGACCGCGTTCCTCGAGAACTTCTTCAGCCGCTATGTGGAGTATGACTTCACGGCGGGCCTCGAAGAAAAGCTGGACGTGATCTCTGACGGCAAGCTCGACTGGAAAGCTTTCCTGCGCGAGTTCTGGCAGCAGTTTGCCGCCGACATCGATGGCACCAAGGAATTGCGCGTTTCCGCCGTGCTCGACGCGCTGAACGAGGCGCTGGGCGCCTATGTGTTCCCGCGCCAGGATGCTGATGGCAATCCGATCGAGAACCCGCGCCTCTGCCCGCTCTGCAAAGAGGGCGAGCTTTCGATGAAGCTCGGCAAGTTCGGGGCCTTTGTCGGCTGCTCGCGCCACCCTGAGTGCAAATACACGCGCCAGTTTTCCTCCGATGGCGGAGAAGCGGCTGCGATCAACCCGGATGGCAATGAGCTGGGCGTGCACCCGGACACCGGCGAAACGATCTTCCTCAAGACGGGCCGGTTTGGTCCCTATGTGGAAATGGCCAATGGCGAGAAGCCCAAGCGGGCCTCCCTCACCAAGGCCGACAAGGAAAAGCTGGACAGCTTCACGCTGGAGCGCGCCGTCGAGCTGCTGATGCTGCCGCGCGAAGTTGGTCCGCACCCGGAAGACGGCGAGATGATCCTCGCCAATTTCGGCCGCTTCGGGCCTTATGTTCAGCATGGCAAGACCTATGCGAACCTCAAAGACCCGCAGGACGTGTTCACCATCGGCCTCAACCATGCCGTGACCCTGATCGCCGACAAGAAGGCGCGCGGCGCCGCGCGTGGCGGGGCCGCTGCGCTCAAATCGCTGGGCGATCACCCCGATGGCGGCGCGATTGAAGTATTCGAGGGCCGCTACGGGCCTTACGTCAAATGGGGCAAGGTCAACGCCACCCTGCCCAAGGACGTGACGCCGGACGTGGTGACGCTGGAACAGGCGATCGAACTGGTGAATGCCAAGGGCGGCAGCGCGAAGAAGAAAGCCCCGGCCAAGAAAGCCGCCGCGAAGAAACCTGCTGCGAAGAAGGCCGCGCCGAAGAAAGCTGCGGCGAAGAAGAAGGCCGCGGAGGAGTAGCCTTCCCTCGGGAAAACCTGAGCTGTTGCGATTGCGGCGCGCTCAGGAGATGGGCCCTCAGACCGGCTGCGCCGGTCGAGGGTGACGAAAGGGGGCGGGCATGGCGAATGAGGACAGGATCGTCGCGGTTTACATCACGGCCAACCGGAAGAACGGAACGCTCTATACCGGCGTAACGTCAAACCTCGTTCAGCGCATCTGGCAACATCGCGAAGGCTTGTTTGAAGGCTTCTCAAAGAAATGGGGCTGCACGCGCCTCGTCTGGTATGAAGTCCACGAAGAGATTTCTGCCGCCATCCGCCGTGAGAAATCCATCAAGGCCTATCGCCGCCAGAACAAGCTCAACGCGATCGAAAATCAGAACCCGGACTGGAAAGACCTTTGGTTCGAGATTACGGGCTGAACCCTCCTCCTTCGTCACCCTCGATGGCCGCAGGCCATCTGAGGGCCCATCTCCTGACGTTTGCTCAAACACAGCACTCTCCATAAGGATAACCATTCACCCTCCCTTCAGCTGCGGCCTGCGCGTATGCGGAGGACGCTGACTGGAGGTTTTTGGCCATGTCCTTGCCCGCGCTGTTTTCTGCCATTGCGTTGATGGGGGCGCCGGCGGCGGGGAGCCCGTATGAACTGGAGGTGCTCGTTTCGGGGCTGGAGCGGGAGACCGTGTTTCTGGCGGCGCCGAGAATGGCTGAGGCGGGCAGATTGCCGGTGCTGCGCATCTGTTATCTCCGCGCGGCGACCAGCCCGGCGCCGGAAATCCTCAGCGTACATATCGGCGACCGGTCGCAGCTGCTGGCCCCTGGCAAATGCAGCTTCTTTGCGGGCGGCCAGATCGACATTGCGGTGTGGAAGGGCGACGGCGCCATTCGCGCCTCAGTCACGCTGCTGCGTTGAGATTGACACCGGCGCGGGGCGCGGCAACCTCCAGCCGATATGAGTCGTGGGGACGAAAACCGTCATGATCCGGAAAATCCTTCTGGCAACGCTTGCCGCCCTGCTGGCCCTGCCGCTGGCGGGTGCCCTCGCCGATGTGCCCCCGCCGATCCGTGTGACGGCGAAGGGCAAGGAAGTGGTGCCCGTGCTGGTGAGCCAGCCGCTGCCGGAGGGCGCACAGATTCTCTCCACGCCGGTGCTGCAGGTGTGCCATGGCGGCGGCGGCGCGGTGAACGCGGTGATCCTCGCCGGGGACCCGAACTTTGACGAGGCCGACACGATCGAGACCGTGGTGGCCGCTGGCCAGTGCGTGTTCATTTCGGCCCGGCTGGTGCGCCTGACGACCAATACCGAGGGCGGGGCGACGGCAATTCTGGTGCAACTCGTCCGCTGAGGGCGCCTCTCCGCATAAAAGCCCGCGCAATTGCGCCCGAATTGCACTATATGCGGCCTCATGAGTTTTCCTGATAGACAGACAGTCCTTGATTTTCTGAAAGAAAATCCAGGCGCCACCACCAAAGCCGACATTGCCCGGGGCCTGAAAGTGAAAGGCCGCGAGCGCGCGACCCTGCGCGAAGTGCTCAAGGAGCTGGAGGAGGAAGGCAAGCTGGAGCGGACCGGCAAGCGCAGCTTTGCGCAGGCTGACCGCCCGCCGCCTTCCGGCCTCGTCGAGTTTACCCGCCTCACGAAAGACGGCGACCTGATCGGCCAGTGCGTGGGCGATAGCGGCCTGTTCGGGCCGGAGCTGATTTACGGCGGCCCTTCGGGCAAGACCCGCGCCCGCGCCCCGGCCAAGGGCGACCGGGCAGTGTGCAAGATTTCCCAGAGCAAGAATGGCGAATGGCGCGCCTATGCCATCACCGTGCTGGAAAAGCGCATTACCGACCGCACAGTGGGCCTGTATGAACGCGGGCCGCGCGGCGGGCGCGTGATCCCGGCGAGCCGCAAGGAGCGGCGCGAATTCCTGGTGCAGGAAGCCGACGCCAAGGGCGCCAAGGATGGCGACCTTGTGGTGGTGGAACCCAAACCACAGGGCAAGCGCCAGTATGGGCCGCCGCTGGGCGTCATCAAGGAAGTGATCGGGCAGCTTTCCGATCCGCGCTCGGCCAGCCTGATTGCCATCTATGCGCATGACATTCCGGTGGACTTCCCTGAAGCCGCCCTGAAGGAAGCGCAGGCGAACGAGCCGGCCGATGTTCCGCGCACGGACCTGCGCGAAACCCCGCTCATCACCATCGACCCGCATGACGCACGCGACCATGACGACGCCGTCTGGGCCGAGGCGATGGAAGATGGCGGCTGGCGCGTCATCGTCGCAATTGCTGACGTGGCCGCTTATGTGACCGAAGGCTCCGCGCTGGACCGTGAGGCGGAAAAGCGCGGTAACTCCACCTACTTCCCGGACCGTGTGGTGCCGATGCTGCCGTTCGAGTTGTCGGCGGATGCGTGCTCGCTGCGCGAGGGGGAAGACCGGCCCTGCCTGGCGGTGGAGATGATCTTCTCGAAGGATGGCCACAAGAAGCGCCACCGCTTCCTGCGCGCCACCATGCGCTCGGCGGCCAAGCTCTCCTATGAAGAGGCGCAGACCGCGATCGACGGCCATCCTGAAGGCAAGGCGGCAGAGCTTCTGGAAACGGTGCTGAAGCCGCTCTGGGGCGCGTATGCGGCCGTTTCCAAGGCGCGTGACCTGCGCAGCCCGCTGGACCTCGACATGCCCGAGCGGCGCATCATGTTCACGCCCGAAGGCGAGATCGACGGCATCGTGACCAAGGTGCGCCTGGACGCGCACCGGCTGATCGAAGAGTTCATGATCCAGGCGAACGTGGCGGCTGCCGAGACGCTGGAACAGAAGAACAGCCCGGTTATGTACCGCGTGCACGACACGCCGACGGACGCGAAGGTCGCCGCGTTTGCAGACTTCCTGCAGACGCTCGACATGAAATGGAATATCGGGGAACGTCCGCAGACGCACAAGTTCAACCGGCTGCTCAGCGAAATCCGAGGCGGGGATTATGAGGGCATGATCTCCCAGATGGTTCTGCGCACGCAGGCGCAGGCGATCTATTCGGAAGAAAACCTTGGCCACTTTGGCCTGAACCTGCCGAAATATGCCCACTTCACCTCGCCCATCCGCCGCTATGCCGACCTGATCGTGCACCGCGCGCTGATCCGCGCGCATGACTTTGGCCCCGATGGGCTGTCGGAACGCTCCGCCGCGCGGCTGGAAGAGATCGCCGAACACATATCCACCACCGAGCGCCGCTCGATGGCGGCAGAGCGCGACGCGACCGACCGGTATCTGGCGATCTTCCTGGCAGACCGGGTGGGCGCAGAATTCGACGGGCGCATCACGGGCGTGACGCCGGCAGGCCTGTTCGTGTCGCTGGCCGGCAGCGGGGCCGATGGCTTCGTGCCGATTTCTTCCCTCTCGGATGAATACTGGATCCATGACGAGGCGGCTGTGGCCGTCTATGCGCGCGGATCTGGCAAGACATTCTCCATCGGGCAAATCGTCCGTGTGCGGCTTCTGGAAGTGACGCCGCTGCAGGGCGGGCTGTTGCTGGAGATGATTTCCGATCCCCTGCCGGCCCCGGCAAACCGCAAGGCCGCGCGCCAGGCGATCACCCGCGAACGCGGCGCCCCGCGCGGGCGGAGTGGTGGCGGGGGTGGCAGCCGGGGTGGCGGTGGCGGCGGCCCGCCCCGCCGTGGCAAACCCAAATTCGACAAGCGCACCCTGCCCAAAGGCAGCAAGGGAAAAGGCAAGCGGCGATAGTCTGGCGCTGAGATTCCCCCTCCGCCCCTTCGGGGCACCTCACCCGCTTCGCAGGGGAGGATGAGGCCCGCAGCCTAACCCTGCGTCACTGTTTTCAGAGGGCGGTATTCGCCTTTAAGGTCATCCCATGTCTGGTATGCTCAAATCTGCGTTCGATAAGGAAGAAGACGGCGACGTCATCATCAAGGGGAAACCCAGCCTGCGGCCTAAGGATGCCGCGACGCTGATCCTCGTGCGGCGTGACCAGACCCAGCCGCGGGTGCTGATGGGCAAGCGCGCCGGTGGCAGCGCCTTCATGCCGGACAAGTATGTGTTCCCCGGTGGCCGCGTGGACCCGCATGATGGGCGCGCCATTGCCTGGGAAGAACTGCGCCCCGAGGTCGATGCCAAGCTGCGGCTGCATTCGCGCCGCCTGCCGCGCTCGATGGCGCTGACGGCGATCCGCGAGTTGTTCGAGGAAACCGGCCTGATCATGGGCCGCTCTGCCGAAATGCCCAACACCTGCCCGGTGGGCTGGGAAGACTTCCACACTATGGACATTGCGCCGGACCTGGCGCCGCTGACCTTCATTGGCCGGGCTGTGACCCCGCCCTACCGTCCGCGCCGCTTCGATGCGCGCTTCTTCATGGCCGAGGCCGAGGAAGCCCTGATCGACGAGCGGCCCCCGGTGGACGGGGCGGAGCTGTCTGACCTGCAATGGGTGACGCTGGCTGACGCCATGAAGCTGGACCTGCCCTCGGTTACCCGGTTCATGCTGGGCGAGATTGGCGAGCGGCTGGCCAAACCACAGGAGGACCACCAGCCGCCTTTCCTGCGCTGGACCCGGACCGGACACCAGACAGACCGGCTTTGACCGCCAAGCCCGCTTGACTTCCCCCGGAACCCTCGTCATTAAGCGCGTTTTCCGGATTCAACCCTGACTCAGAAGGGCCGCGCCATGGCCAAACCCGCAACCATCAAGATCCGCCTCAATTCGACGGCTGATACCGGCTTTTTCTACGTGACGAAGAAGAACCCGCGCACGATGACCGAGAAAATGGTCAAGCGGAAGTATGACCCGGTCGCGAAAAAGCACGTCGAGTTCAAAGAAGGCAAGATCAAGTAAGGTCTTGTTCCTTTTGGAACTTTTTCAAGAACCCGCGCTTTCGGCGCGGGTTTTTTGTTGTGTTCTGGCGGCAGGACCGTTGGCGCCGTCATCCCGAAACCGGCGCAGCCGGTGTCCGGGAACCAGAATGCCCCGTAGCCCCCTGCCGCCGCTGGTTCCCGGTCTTCGCAGCTTCGCTGCAAAACCGGGATGACGAAATAAAGAGGCGGGCGCAGACCCTCGGCAGAAGTTTGCGTTGAGATTATTCTCTACCGCTCCGGGCGGCCTTCATGCAGCTTTCGCGCGTCCCGCAGCTTGGGGAACAGGAAGGCTGACAGGCCAGCGATGCCCGCCGCCGCGATTCCCCCCGCCACCACGGTAAATACCGGGCCGAGCGCAGCCGCCATGAAGCCGGCGCGGGCCTCACCCAGCTCGTTCGAGGCGCCAACAAAGATGGAATTGACGGCATTTACCCGGCCCCGGACCTGATCGGGCGTCCAGATCTGCACCAGAATATCGCGGATATAGACGGACACCATGTCGAACGCGCCCACGAGCATCAGCGCCAGAATCGACAGCCAGGCCAGCGTGGAAGCCCCGAATACCGCCGTTGCGATGCCAAACAGAGCGACACAGACCAGAAGTATCCAGCCCGCATAATCGCGGATGGGAAACGCCGTGATCAGCACAATCGCAATGATCGCCCCCACGCCCGGCGCCGCCCGAAGCAGCCCCAGCCCTGCCTCGCCCACGTCGAGAATGTCCCGCGCATAAACCGGCAACAGCGCCACCGCCCCGCCCAGCAACACCGCGAACAGGTCGAGCGTGATCGCGCCGAGCACGATCTTCTCCTTCCAGATATAACTGAAGCCCCCCAGAAGGCTTGAGAACGTCGTGGGCACGCGCTCGATCATCTGGGCAGGCTTGGGAAGGGTGAAGATCAACACCGCGCCTACGCTCAGCAGGCTCATCGCCGTGCCATACGCAAAGGGCGCCGAGATGCCTGCCAGCAAACCGCCCGCCACCGGGCCGGCAATCGAAGCCAGCTGCCATGAAGACGACATCCAGCCGACGGCATTGGGAAACGCTTCCTTCGGCACAAGATTGGCCACAAGGCTGGATGAGGCAGGCCCATAGAAGGCCCGCGCAACACCGAAGACGGTAAGCACACTCAACACCAGAACCGGCTCGAACTGGTGGGTCAATGCCAGGTAGAGGATGGCGCCGGCACACGCCATCATCAGCACCATCGCGCTGGCCATCACCAGGCGACGGCCCACCCGGTCTGCTACGTTTCCGGTAATGACGACAAGGCCAAGCGCCGGCAGGAATTGAACGAGGCCGATCCAGCCCAGCCAGATGGGGTCGCGCGTCTCGTCATAGATCTGCCAGCCAATGGCGACCGAAAGCACCTGTGTGGAAAAAGACGTGAAGAAGCGGGAAATGAAATACCGGGTGTAGGACGAATACCGGAACGCTTCGAAACGGTCTGACATGAGCGCGGACTGGCTCCCTCACGGCTGATCAGCCGCTCTGGGCCTCCCATGCCGCAAAGTCAATCAGGCGGCGATGCTCTCGACGCGGTTCCGCCCGCCGGTCTTGGCCTGGTAGAGCGCGGTGTCTGCCCGGTGGAGCAGCTCGTCGATCGTGTCGGTTGCGCCCTGCAGCGTCGAGACGCCGGCGCTGACCGTGATGCGCAGATTGCGCGAGCCGCCCAGAACCGGGAACTCCTCGGCAGCAACGGACTTGCGGATACGTTCAGCCGCCGCGCAGGCAAGATCGCCCGGCGTATCGGGCATCACGACGACAAATTCTTCCCCGCCCGTGCGGCAGACAATATCCGTAGGCCGAACGTTGGCGCGCAGGCGTTTGGCAATCTCGCGCAGCACATCATCGCCGGCCTGGTGGCCATGCGTGTCGTTGACCGATTTGAAATGGTCGATGTCGGTCATCATCAGCGACAGCGGCTTGCCGCCGCGCACAGAGCGCTGCATCAGCTGCTCAAGCTGGCCATTCATATAGCGGCGGTTGTGCAGGCCGGTGAGCTGGTCGATGACAGAGAGCTCAAGGCCGCGGTCCACGCGCTGACGCAGGATGTCGATATACCGTGTACGGCGCGTTTGCGTGCGGATGCGGGCGGCGAGCTCCTGCTTGTCGAGCGGCACGGTAATCGTATCACTGGCGCCGATTTCCAGCGCGCGCAGGGCCTTGGCCTTGTCATGCGGATCGCAGACCACGATCACGGAGATGGACCGGGTGACCGGGTTCACCTTGAAATGCGCGCAGAGCTTCAGCGGATCGAAACTGCGGCAGAACAGCGAGACGATGACGACATCGACGCGCTCTGCGGCGAGGTCGCCCATATTGCCGGCTTCCAGCAACGTGGTGGCCTTGTGGCCCTGGGCACGCAGCATACTGGCAAGGCGCGTGGACGAGCGCGGATCATCATCCACGATGAACACGCGCGCGGGCCGGTCGATCTCTTCGCGGCTGGCTTCTTCCATCGCGCCGGAGCGCAGGCCGCTCGCTTCGCGCTGGCGCAGCTCGGCCGCTACGGTGTTATAGCGCATCAGGGCGGTGATGCGGGAATTGAGCAGGAAGTCGTCCACCGGCTTGGTGAGGAAGTCTTCCGCGCCGGCATCGAGGCCCTTCACGCGGTCTTCCATCTCGCTGAGCGCGGTGACCATCACGACAGGAATGTAGGAGGTGGCCGGATCGGCTTTCAGCCGTGTGCAGACTTCATAGCCGTCCATGCCGGGCATCATCACGTCCAGCAGGATGATCTCCGGCAGCTCGCGGCTCGCCATTTCCAGCGCCTGCGGGCCGTTCTCGGCCAGCAACACGGTGTGGTATTGTGCTTCCAGCTTGGCCTGCAGCAGGCGGCGGTTGGCTTCGATGTCATCAACAATCAGGATACGGGCAGTCATACCGCCGGTTCCTTGGGCATCAGCGCTTCAACCGCGCGGATGAAAGACGAAATCTGGATCGGCTTGGAGAGATAGCCCTCACAGCCTGCCTCGCGTACGCGCTGCTCGTCGGCGCGCATGGCAAACGCGGTGACCGCAAGCACGGGAATATGGGCGACCTTCTTGTCGTCCTTCAGCCAGCGGGTGATGTCGAGGCCCGACACTTCCGGCAGCTGGATGTCCATGATAATCAGATCCGGCAGCTCCTGCCGGGCGATTTCGATCGCCTTTGCGCCGTCACGGCACTGGAAGGTCGTGTAGCCGTATGCGCCCAACAGGTCGCAAAAGAGGCGCATGTTGAGTTCATTGTCCTCAACCACAAGCACCTTTCCGGATCGCTTCTTGACCATCTAAGTCCGATTTACTGACGATTCGCTGGGGCGCGGGTGCGCCAGCTTCAGCTATACTGCAAATCCTTAACGCGCCTTTACGCCTGCGGAATGACTTGTTTGCGGCAAGCCCCGGAACATGGCAGGAACATGCGTATCATGTCGAGTCTTTGCCGCGATTGCCAGCACCAGAGCGAGGCCGTGCTCACGGCTTGCCCGGCCTGCCGCAGCCGCAGGATCATGACCCATGAGGCCCTGCTCCGGGTGTCGATTGCGCATGTGGACTGCGATGCCTTCTACGCATCTGTTGAAAAACGGGACAATCCGGCCCTTCGGGAGAAGCCCCTGATCGTTGGCGGCGGGCAGCGGGGCGTGGTGACGACCTGTTGTTACCAGGCCCGGCTTTATGGCGTGCGCTCGGCCATGCCCATGTTCAAGGCACTGAAACTCTGCCCCGACGCGGTGGTGCTGCCACCCGATTTCCGGAAATACCACGCCGCCGCCAAGGCGATTCGGGGCCTGATGGACGAGCTGACGCCGCTGGTGCAGCAGGTCTCCATCGATGAAGCCTATCTGGACCTGACCGGCACCGAGCGCCTGCACGGGGTTTCCCCCGCCGCCAGCCTCGCCCGGCTGGCCCGGAAGGTGGAGCGTGAAGTTGGGGTGACGATATCGGTCGGCCTGTCGGCCAACAAATTCCTCGCCAAGACGGCCAGCGAGCTGGACAAGCCGCGCGGTTTTGCCGTGATCGCGCCGGAGGAAGCAGAGGCCTTCCTGGCGCCCCATCCGGTGAACTTCCTGCATGGCGTCGGCCCGAAATTCGCCGAGTCGCTACAGCGCGACGGCTTCCACACGGTGGAGGACATCCAGCGCGCGGACCTGAAAGCCCTGATCCGCAAGTATGGCGAGACCGGCGACTGGCTGAAACGCTGCGCCCATGGCCGCGACAATCG